>CAZBYX010000032.1:0-19609 GCA_964496055.1 uncultured Saprospiraceae bacterium | reverse complement strand
TACCGGGAGACCGGAAAGTTGGTGGAAAAGTACAATGTGATGGACCTGAACCTCCAGGGAGGCGGGGGAGAGTACCCCGTGCAGGACGGCTTCGGCTGGACCAACGGGGTTTTGCTGCGCTTGCTCAGCGAAGTGCCCGCCCCCACCGCCCCGAAAGAAAAGGAAGAATTGCTGGAGCCGGTAACGAAGTAAAGCTTACCTTTATACGACTCGCAGATTTTTTCAAAATTTGCTGAGTCTCAAAACCAAAGGAACCATTCGCCTTCATTACTCATTGTTCACCAAAAATTTTGAATTATGTCGAAAAACTACTTATTGCGGTTTCTGGTGCTGCTCCCCCTGGTGTGGATGGCCCACAACGCCATCGCTCAGTTGGGCACCGTAACTGTCACCTCACCCGCCGGAATCGCCGGAGATTACTTCGGCAAGACGGCCGGCTTCGGGCCCGAATTGACCCCCATTTCCGGGGAGCTGGTCGCCATCGATGACGGCGCCGGCGCCACCACGGGCTGCGACCCCGCCGCCAATGATCTGACCGGAAAAATCGCCCTGATCGACCGGGGCGGTTGTGCCTTCGTTACCAAAGTGCTCAATGCCCAGGATGCGGGCGCCATCGCTGTAGTGGTCTGCAACAACAACATGGACTTGCCTTACTCGGCCATCACCATGGGTGGAGACGACATGGGGCAGGCGACCATCCCCGCGATGATGCTCAGCTACAACGACTGCCAGGTCATCAAAACGGGCATGCCGGGCGTGATGGTCGATCTGGCACCGGGCGGACCGACCCCCGGCCCCGGTGAAGCCTGCGAAACCGCCACCCCGATTCCCGGCCCAGGTGTCTATCACGTCGACAGCATCACCAGCGGGTTCGGCGCCACCTTCGCCGGCCACGCCAAGTGGTTCACCTTCACCTCCGACACGAACGTCATCGTTCGGGTGAACACCTGCGGCATGGGTGTGGACACCCGGGTCATCGTCTCCACCGATGGCTGTGACACCCAGACCTTCGTCACCTTCAGCGACGACGACTGCGACGACGGCTCCGGCAACCCCTTCGCCTCCGATGTGGCCTGGATCAACCCCGGCGGCCAAACTTTCGACTTCCATTTCGATGACGCCAATAGCGACGACGGCTTCGATTTCGTGGTCGAGGTCTTCGATGCCCCCACCATCAACGTCACCTTCACGGTGGACATGGGCCTCACCCCCGTCGACCCCGCCGGTATGTTCATCGCCGGCAACTTCACCGGCTGGAGTCAGGAAGCCATGACCGACAACGGCGACGGCACCTGGAGCTACACCGCCCAGGCCGAATCCGGGGAAACCCTGGAGTGGAAGTACCTCAACGGCCCCGACGGCTGGGAACCCAGCGGGGATCTGGCCGCCTGCGGCGTGGATGACGGCTTCGGCGGCTACAACCGCGCCATGTTCCTCAACACCATCGAGGACGTCGAGATGGCTCCCGTCTGCTTCGGCAGCTGCGACGTCTGCCCCGACATCACCTGCAACCCCAACGCCGTCATCTGTGACAACTTCGACAGCTACGCCGTCGGCTCCACGACCGGAACCAACGCCAGCTGGTGGAGCACCTGGAGCGGCACTACCGGCGGCGCCGAAGACGGCATCGTCTCCGACGACTTCGCCTTCAGCGGCTCCAACTCCATGCTCATCGCCGAAGGCCAGAATCAGGATGTCCTGCTCCTGCTCGGCAATCAGAATGCCGGCCAGTGGCTCCTGAAGTGGCGCATGTACATCCCCAGCGGCAAGACCGGCTACTACAACATTCAGGAGGATGAAACGCCCGGCGTGGCCTGGAACCTCAACGTCTTCTTCGGCACCGACGGCAGCGGCAACACCGCCACCTTCGGCCAAGGCCTCGTCCTCGAAACCAACACCAACTTCTCCTATCCGGAAGACACCTGGTTCGACGTGGTGCACATGATCGACCTCGACGCCAACACCCTGCGCCTGTTCATCGACGGGGAAATGGTCGCCGAAATGGACTACGACGGCAACCTGGGCAGTATCGACTTCTTCTCCATCAACGACGACAACCGCTACTACGTCGATGACGTCGAATTCGTGGACGTGATCGAGCCCGACTGCCGCCCCGGCGCCATCATCTGTGACAACTACGAATTCTACGCCGACGGCTCCACGACCGGCACCCAAGCCAGCTGGTGGAGCACCTGGAGCGGCAGCACCGGCGGCGCCGAAGACGGCATGGTGAGCACCGACTTCGCCTACGACGGCTTCAACAGCATGCTCATCGCCGAAGGCCAGGCACAGGACGTCCTGCTCCTGCTCGGCAACCGCAGCGCCGGCCGCTACATCGTCCAGTGGAAAATGTACATCCCCGCCGGCAAGACGGGCTACTACAACTTCCAGGAAAGCGAAACCCCCGGCGTAGCCTGGAACCTCGAAGTCTTCTTCAACGAAGATGGGGCCGCACCCGGCACCGGCAACATCGCCGACACCGGAACGCCCTTCACCTACCCAGAAGATCAATGGTTCGACGTCGTCCACGTCGTGGACCTCGACGCCGACATCATGACCATCATCATCGACGGGCAGGTCGTCGAGCAAGCCTTCGCCTATCCGGGCAACCTGGGCAGCATCGACTTCTTCTCCATCGATGGCGACAACCGCTACTACGTGGACGTCGTCCAGCTCATCGAACTGCCCACCTGCCCCGAAGATGCGCTCATCTGCGACGACCTGGAGCACTACGCCACCAACAGCCTCACCGGCGGCCAGGCCCCCTGGTGGAGCACTTGGAGCGGCACCCATGGTGGTGCTGAAGACGGCATCGTCTCCGACGATTTCCAAAGCAGCGGGAACAACTCCCTGCTCATCGCCGAAGGCTCCAATCAGGACGTCCTGCTCCTGCTCGGCAACCAGAGCGCCGGCGAGTTCGAGCTCTCCTGGAACATGTACATCCCCAGCGAAAGTACCGGCTACTACAACATCCAGGAAGATGAAACCCCCGGCGTGGCGTGGAACCTCAACGTCTTCTTCGGAACCGACGGCAACGGCAACACCGCCACCTTCGGGGAAGGGCTCGTCCTCGAAACGGGAGGCACCTTCACCTATCCGGAAGACCGCTGGTTCAACGTCACCCACGTAATCAACCTGGACGCCAACACCCTCAGCCTGTGGATCGACGGAGTGGAAGTAGTTACCGATATGCCTTACAACGGCAACCTGGGCAGCATCGACTTCTTCTCCATCAACGACGACAACCGCTACTACGTCGATGACATCCTCTTCCTCAGCCTGACGCCCGAACCCGTGGACGTCACCTTCCGCGTGGACATGACCAATGAAACCGTCCATGCCGACGGGGTCTTCTTCGCCGGAAGCATCAACGGCTGGACGCAGGATGCCATGACCAATACCTCCGGCAGCATCTGGGAAATCACCTACCAGATCCAGCCCGGTGAGGAGGTCCAGTACAAGTTCCTCAACGGCCCCGACGGCTGGGAGCCCAGTGATCAACTGGCCGATTGCGGCGTGGACGACGGCTTCGGCGGCTACAACCGCGTGCTCACCGTCGGTGACATGCCCATGGTCCTCGATCCGGTTTGCTTCAGCTATTGCGTCACGTGCAACGTCGTCGCCGTGGACGAAACCGAATTCGAAGCGGGCTTGGCCCTCCAACCCAACCCCGCCTCCGGCCAAACCTTCCTGCAGTACAACTTCAAGGAAGCCCTCGACCTCCAGGTCACCATGACCAACAACCTCGGTCAGGTGCTCCAGGCCTGGAACCTCGAAAACGCCCAGAGCGGTACCCTGCAACTCGACATCAGCAGCGTGCCCGCCGGCGTGTACTTCGTCCAGATTACCGACGGCGCCAACCTGGTGACCAAACGCCTCGTCAAGGAATAATTTCCTTTGCGCCCAATCACAAGGAAAGCCTTCTCCGGAGCCCTGCTTCGGGAAGGCTTTCCTTTTTCACCCAAATCCATTCAGTCATGAAAACAAATCGCACTCTCCTGGCAGCCCTGTTTATGGGCGTGCTTGCCGGCCTTGCCACCCAACTGCCGGCCCAACCCACCTGTGATACCCCCCTGCCCATCTTCGTTGACGATTTCGAAGGCTATCAAGAAGGCGCTCTCGGCCCCCAGAGCAACGAATGGACCACCTGGAGCGGGGTGGAAGGGGGTGCCGAAGACGGCATCGTCAGCTCCGAAATCGCATCCTCCGGCTCCCAATCCCTCAAAATCGAGGGGCAGGCCGGCGGCGGCCCCCAAGACGTGCTCCTGTTGCTGGGCGACCGAACCAGCAGCCACTACCGCGTCGGTTTCGAGCTCTTCATCCCCGCCGGCAGCGCCGCCTATTACAACATCCAGCACTTCGAAAACCCCGGCATGGAATGGGCTTTCGAGGTGTACTTCAACACCGACGGCTCCGGCTCCCTCAATGCCACGGCCTCCGACATCACCACCTTCTCCTTCCCCCACGACGAATGGATCAACGTGGACCACATCGTCAACATCGACGACGACCGCGCCTACCTCTACATCAACGGGCAATACGTGTACAGCTGGCCCTTCAGCGCTCAGGCCAACAGCCCTTCCGGCACCAACCAGCTCGGCGCCTTCGACTTCTTCCCCACCGGTGCCGACAACCTCTACTTCGTGGACAACGTGTACTATGAGGAGCTTCCCCCCGCCGACATGGGGTACTATTGCCACACCGCCATCCCCATCGAAGAAGGCACCCATACCGTGCCCGAATTGACCTGCTATGGCGGCTATGACTACCTCATCCATGGCTTCAGCACCCCGCGCCGGGCCGAATCCGCCATGTGGTATTCCTACACCGTCACCGCCGACGGGGTGCTGCGCGTGGCCTCCTGCGACGGTGGCGCCGACACCCGGGTCTGGATTTTCAAGGGCGACTGCTCCAACCCCCGGCTCGTCGGCATGAACGACGACCGCTGCGAATTGGCCCCCATGGATGACGAGTACGCTTCCTATCGCGAAGTGCCCGTCAGCCAGGGCGACAACATCCTCATCGCCTGGGACGACATCTGGGACGACATCGGCTTCGATTTCGAACTCGCCCTCGACCCCAACCCCCCAACCCCTGGCGACTTCTGCCAATCCGCCATCGAGGTGGAACCCGGCACCCACACCATCGAAGTCATCGATGGGGACGGCGCCGTGTCCGGGCCCAACATCGGCCCCTACGTCAGCAGTACCACCCCCTACGCCCAGTCGGAGTGGTACGTCTTCACCCCCGAAGTGAACGGCCTGATGACGGTGACCACCTGCGGCGAAACGACCGAAGACACCCGCCTGTGGGTCTATACCGGCAGCTGCGGCTTCGACGATCTCGAATTGCTCGCCTCCAGCGATGACGATTGCGACCTCCAGAGCCTCGTCCTCGATCTCGAGGTCGTTTCCGGAAACAGCTATTTCATCGAATGGGACAGCGAAGACACCGACTCTCCGGGCTTTGACTGGGTGCTCGAGTTCAACCCCTCGACCCACACCCTCGACCCCCAGCTCGAAGCCGCCCTGCACCTCTTCCCCAACCCCAGTGCCGGGTGGGCGGTCTTGGAGTGGGAGTTGGATGGCCCCGCCACCTTCTCCCTCGAGCTCACCGATCTGCAGGGCCGCTCCTTGCATCGCTGGGAAACGCCCTCCGCATCGGCCGGCCTCTTCGAACTGGATTTGCGGGGACAGGCCCCCGGCGTGTACTTCCTGCGCATCACTGAAGGAGAGCGTTACGCCGTCAAGCGCATCGTCTTGCAATGAGGCCAGGGAAGCCCTCGCCGTATGGAGGCAGGAGAGCCCGTCGGAGCCCCGGCTCAGGCGGGCTCTTCCAATTCCTGGAGGCGCCGGTGCACCATCTGCAGGGCTTTTTCGAGGGTTTGTTGGGCGTCGAGGTGGGTGTTGTCGAGCAGGAGGGCGTCGGGGGCTTTTTTCAGGGGGCTGTCGGCGCGGGTGGAGTCCAGCAGGTCGCGTTGCTCGAGGTTGGCTTTGACTTCCTTGAAGGAGGGATTGAGCCCTTTGGCTTTGAGCTCTTCGAAGCGCCGGCGGGCGCGCTCCTCGACGTCGGCGGTGAGGAAGATTTTGAGTTCCGCATCGGGGAAGACGACGGTGCCGATGTCGCGCCCATCCATAACGATGCCCTTGTTCCGGCCCAAGAGGCGCTGCTGCCGCACCATTTCGCGGCGCACGGCCGGGATGGCGGACACTTCGCTGACGTTCTCGGCCACGGCCATCTGGCGGATATCCTCGTGCACGTCGCGCCCATTGAGAAGGATATGGGTGCCGTCGGCCTGGGGGCGAAACTCGAGTCGTATGCGCTCCAGAGCGCTTGCCACCTGCTCGGGGTCCTTCCAGTCCACCTGGTTTTCGAGAAAGTACAGGGTGACGGCGCGATACATGTCACCGGTGCTGATGTAGGCATAGCCGAGAGCCTTGCCCAGCTCCCGGGCCAGGGTGCTTTTGCCGCAGGAGGAATGCCCGTCGATGGCGATGATGATTTTCTTCAAAACGGAAGGAGCTTGCGTTTCACAATGAGGAGCAAAGAAACGAGGATTTCTGAAACCAAAAGCATTCCGATTGTGGAACAATTTTTGGTCGGCGAGAATAGTTTCCCAACGGTCTGCGGACTGAGATTCCTGAATGACACCCCTGATTCCAAAGGAGAACGGTCACGCAAACCACCGATAACATGGCTAACCCAAAAGCTTTCATAAAGAAGCTGCACTGCGCCTTCATTCGGCAGTATCCGATCACCGATGTCTATTCCCGCAAGAAAGGTAAGTACGCCATCGTGGCCGTTGGGGCTGCTTTTCTCTTCAATTTTATTTTCCTGCTCCTTTTGTTCTTGACGACCCCCGTGCCGCACCTGCTGCTGGGGCAAGTCGTTGCACTGAGTTTTTTGGGGGCTTCTGCCTGGGCCATCCGAAGAGGGGCTCTGGAAAAAGCAGGCACCTTGTTTTTGATGGGGTCCTTGTGCCAGATTCTGATTTCCAACGTATTGGGCGAGTTCTATACCCCGCAACCCACCTCGCTCGAACACGCCTTTCTCCTTTTTCAAACCGCCACCCTGTTGTTGTTGGCGGTGGGTATTTTTTCCTTCTTTTCCTCCTCGGGGCGGCACTTCTTCCTGTTGTTTTTAGGAGGCAGCTTGATCATTCTGGGGCATGCCCTCGCCATGCATCTGGCGGGCACCGCGCCTTTTGGGGTAACTACCCTGGTCATAGCCAGCGCCGCCATTTTCGAGTTCGGCTTTGGCACCATCGTGCTGCGCATTCATTTTCAATTGCTCAAAGAATTGTTCAGCAACGCTTTACGCAAGCGCGCCCTGACCAAACTTCAGCTGGACGAAGCCACCCGCGAGTTGAAGAAATCCAAAGAAGCCCTGGAATTCTTCCTGTATTCCGCCAGCCACGACCTGAAGGAACCCCTGCGAATGGTGAACAGCTTCATGATGTTGCTGAAAAAGGAATTGGACAAACCGCAACCCAACCCCAAAGCGGTGGAGGAATTCCTGAACTTCGCTTTGCAGGGGGGCGAACAAATGGGCAAATTGCTGGAAAGCCTGCTGGTTTACTCCCGTTTGCATTCGGGCCGGGCGGAAAAGGAACCCGTCAACCTTTCGGAAGTGGCGCAGGTGGTGACCGTCAACCTCAACCGCATGATTCAGGAATCGGGGGCGGAAATCCGCTGGTCCGACCTGCCCCAGGTGAAAGCCGTCCGCCAACAGATGGTGTTGCTTTTCCAGAATCTGGTCTCCAATGCCATCAAATACAGCCGAAAGGATGCCCCCCCGAAAATCACCATCCGCAGCGCACAGAACAACGGAAAAGTGCACATCGAGGTGGAAGACAACGGCATGGGCATTCCGGAAAGCTTTCAACAACGCATTTTCAATCTGTTCGAGCGCTCCCCGGCCGCCCGGGACATTGCCGGCACGGGGCTGGGGCTGGCCATCTGCAAGAAAATCCTCGAGGAAAACGAGGGCGAAATCAGCCTGAGCTCCATTCCAGGGCAAGGCACGACCTTCCGCATTTCCCTGCCGGCAGCCTGACCCTTTCTTCCCTGCTTCAAATGGGTTATCTTTGAAGCATATCCCTACCTGCCTGCACCCGGCTCTCCCGACTGCCGACCCATGCCCCCACCTGCTTGCATCGAGCCCCCAATCTGTGGGGGTTTGAAAGCGGAAGAGCGGGCATTCCGAAGGTTAAAATTCAGGTTGAGAAAAAAACTCGGGCCCCACACCGCCCCCCACCCTCCTTGATTTTCCAGGGGAAGCACCCTCCATTCTTCAACCGGGAAACCGAAGTTTCGGGCCCCGGCTCGATTCCAAGGCTTTCCACAACTCGCCCTGCCATGAAAGCGCTTTCTTTGATTTGCACCCTCTGCCTGTGCGGCCTCCTGTCGGGCCAATCCAGCGAATTTTCCGCCGATGAGCAGGCCATCGTGAACACCATCGCCCAGGAAACCCAGGGGTGGTGGGAACGCGACTTCGACAAGTGGTCCGATGCCTGGGCCCACAAAGACTACGTCTATTGGAGCGGTACCACCAACGTGTTGCACGTGGAAGTGGAAGGATGGAAAGCGCTCAAGAAATACGCCCGCGAAAACTTCGAAAAGTACCCCGAGCCCAATCAAACGCCCGTGGATCGGGAAGACTGGAAATTCCGCATTTACGGCAATGCAGCCTGGGTGCGCTTCACCCAAATCAGCGACGGCATTTCCAAAGAGACCCGAATCCTGGAAAAAATCAACGGCAAGTGGAAGATCGTCCATGTGGGTTGGATCAACGCCACCTCCTTCGAAGAAACCCGCCAAGCCGAATCCAACAACCCGTGAAGACCTGTGCCTGGTAAGGCTTGGGTCACTCCTCCCCGCTTCCGGCCATCCGCCCGGAAAAAGGCACCTGAGCGTGCCCACAACCCTTTTCCCTCCGTTTCGTACGATTCTTATGTCCACCCTTACCCCCAGAGGAGGGGGCGTGGGGTTCCCGGTTTGAGCCCCAAGCAGGAAAATATATAATTTTTGCAATTTTGACTACATTTGCCTCATTGCCAACGTATTCATTTTCAATGCACCAAATGAATCGAATCGTTCAGCTGATCCTGTGCCTGGTACTTGGATTCCAAACGCTCAGGGGGCAGCACATAAAATTCTCCGGGGAGGCTGGCCTGCCCGAACCCGCCGTCCAGGCTCTTGCAGCCGATGCGTTGGGGCGCCTGTGGGTCGCGACGGAAGGGCCCCAAACGGCCCTGTTCGACGGCCAAGGATTCCGGGTTCCGGCCCTTCTGCAAAATCCTCCTTTTCAAGGGGTTAACGATATCGCCGCGTTGAAAGGGGGGGTGGTCCTGCTGGGCACCTCCGAGGGGCTTTACGAATACGATGGGACGCATTTGACGGTAATCCCCCTCGAGTCGGAACCTACCCTTCAGGTGTACCGGACGCTGGAGGATGCCTCCGGGCGTCTGTGGGTGGGGACGGAAAGAGGCGTTTATCTGCGCCAGACCCGCGAATGGGTCAACTTCAGCCGGCAACAGGGCTGGCCGGAAAGCCCCGTCCTCGCCTTGCTGGAAGACTCCAAGGGGCGCGTGTGGTTTGGCGGGGAGAACGGTTTGTGGAAACTGGAAGGGAAGAAGGCCGAGCCCGTCCGGTTTGAAAAAGGATGGAAAGGCCGAGCGGTGCTTTCGTTGGTCGAAGACGGTGCCGGACGCCTATGGTGCGCCACCCGCGAGGACGGGATACTCCTCTGGGAAGACGGGAAGTTTCAGCAATGGACCACGCGCCAGGGGTTGCTGGACAACGCCCTGCTCAGCCTTTTCAAGGACAGCAAGCAGCACATCTGGATAGCTTATCAAAATGGGGGCGCCTCCCGGTGGGAGGCCTCGGACGGGAAATTCCACCCGGTGCCGGGTTTGGGGCAACGAACCATTCGGTGTTTCGCCGAGGATGCCTTCGGGCAACTCTGGCTGGGCACCGACGATGGCTTGCTGCTCTTCCGCCCCGGCGAGTTCGAGCTGGAAACCCATGCCACCGAGGCATTGGGTAGCGAGCCTATTTTCTCCGTCATGAAAGACGCCCGCGGCCGCCTCTGGGTGGGCCGGGGGAAGAACGGCGCCGGCTTCGTCGAAGGGGGCCGCTTTCACGACATCCTGGAGGGCACCCCTTTCGCACGGGCCGTCATCCGCAACATTTTTGAAGACTCCAAGGGAAACATCTGGCTGGCCTCGGAAGATACGGGCCTGGCCCTTTACACCCCCGAAGGGAAGCTGGTTACCTTCACCCCGAAGGAAGGATTCCCCCACCCCAACGTGACGGGTTTGGGGGAAGACCGGGAGGGGCATATCTGGGCGGGCACCTGGGGCAGCGGGTTGGTCCGCCTGAGCCCCGCGCCCGACAACCCCAAGGGTTATTCCATCGAACGGGTTTATCGTTCGGCCAAATTCCCCGACCGCCTCATCCAAACCCTGGTCATCGACGCCCAAAACCGCCTCTGGGTGGCCACCCGACGCCATGGGGTGGTTTTGGTCGAGAACGGCATCACAGCCGCCGTATTCGACCGGAAGCAAGGGCTGCCCTCCGACAATGCCCGCGACCTCTATCTGACCCCCGAAGGGCGGTTGTGGGTCGCCACCGACAGGGGCGTCGCCTTTCTTTCGATTCAAGCGCCCACACCCAAACCCCAACGCCTGTCGCTTCGGGGCAGCGGCAACCTCTTCGCCCTGCTTCAGGACCCTGCCGGCGCGCTGTGGCTGGCCTCCACCGACCGGCTGGAGCGGCTGGAAGTAACAGCTGACGGGGAAGTGACCGATCGACGGGTTTTCCAATCTTCCGAGGGCTTTCCCGGGGTGACCACCTCTCCCAATACCGCTTTTCTGGATGCCGACGGAGCCCCCTGGTTCGGCACGGAATCCGGCTTGGTACGCGTGCGGCGCCGGGCTTCAGAGGCTCCCACCGCGCCGCCTACTGTCCGCCTGGCGGCCTGGGAAGCCATCGTCCCGGGGCCCGAACCCGATTCGGTTTTCACCCTTCTGCCTTTTGGGGTGCAGGAAGCCGGCTTCCAAGTCCCCCCCGGGACGCAGCGCCTGCGCCTGCATTTCGAAACGGCCGCCCCGGTGGGCTCCCAGCCTGTGCTGCGCTGGAAAATGGAGGGGGTTCAAGATGAGTGGAGCGCCGCCCTTTCGGGTGCGGTTTTGGAGCTGCTCGACCTGAAAAAGGGGAACTATGAGCTGGAAGTCCAGGCAGGCGATGGTCGGCAATGGGGCGCAACACGCGCCGTCCGGTTTGAAATCAAGGGGAAACCCCTGGAATTGGGGTTGAACGACAAGCTCCTTTCCCTTTTGGGCCTGCTGGTGCTGGTGCTGCTGTTTTACGGCGTCTATCGTCAGATGCGCAAAAATGCGGAAGAGAAGGTCCAGACCCTCGAAATCGAAAACTACCTGCTGAGCCTGGAAAAGAAAAGCCTGCAATTGCATCTGCCTGCGTCGTTTCTGAAAGAAACGCTCAGCAGTTTGAGCACCCTGGCCCGACAGGGCAACACATCGCGGCTGTGTGAATTTCAGGAAAAACTGGCCGGCTTCCTTCAGAATCTGAGCCTGCAAGCCCGGGAGGAGCTCCTCACCCTGGAAACCGAAATCGAAAGCCTGACCCAGTTTCTCGAGCTGGCGCAGCTCAACCACCGCCAGAGTTTCGACTATCAAATCGGTTTCGGCAACGGCTTGCAACCCTCCCAGCTGTATATTCCTTCCCGTTTGCTGCTTCCTTTCCTGAACGAGATTCTCGCGAAAGGAGCCCCGCCAAATCCGGGGGAAAGAAAAAGCATCAAACTTACTTTCACCCGCCAACGCACCCATCTGGAGGCATCGCTCGTCATAACGGGGGCTCGCAGCCTTCGAACCCGCCTCAACGGCCGGGAGGCTGCTCCGCAGGCCCTGCAAATCGCCGAAGAGCGCCTCAACCTCTACAACGCCTCCTTCCCCAACCTCTCCCGAAGCGTGGTTTACCGCACGAGCGCAGGTACGGACGGCCATCCCGTCGTGCATGTGGATTTTTTCATACCGGTGCTGACCACCCCCGCCACTCAAACCCCCGCCCGCAAGACCAAGGCCGCGGAGAAAGCCTGAAGCACCGGCTGGCGACCCGTTCAGGGGCTGGTTCCCACCTCTTCGGAAGGTGCCGTGTCACAATCCTTCAGTTTGACGATGACGGCCAGCAAAATGTAGAAGATGATGCTGGTGGGCGGCAAGGTGATGGCTTCCTGAGGATAACTCCCCAGGATGAGCATGAACACGCTGGCGGCTATGGCCAGGTACAAGCGGCGTATGAAGGGGGCGTGGCAGCGGAAGAACCAGAAAATCGCCTGCTGCGCGGCCGCCAGCAGCAGGGCCATGTAAATCAGCAGCCCCACCCACCCGGTCTCCACCGCCAAACGGACGTACTGGCTGTCGTGCGCGAAGTTCGCCAGCCAGGAGTGCGGCGAAAAGCGCTTGGCCCAAAACCCCGTGCTCCCCAAACCCGCCCCGAAGGGATGGCGCTGCACGAAAGGCTGGATGCGTTTCTGATTGAAAAGGCGCACCTGCACGGAGGCGTCCTGAGCGGGCCGAAAAGCCGATTGCACCCGGTAAATCACCGGGTTGCTGGTCGATTTCATCATGAAGGCCGCCCCCAGCAAAAACAGGAATGTGCCCGCAATCAGGGTTTGGCGGTTCAGGGTGAGGAGAAAAACGAAAGCCAGACCCGCCGCCACCATGACCACCGGCGTGCGACTGCCCGAATAGGCCAGCGCCAACCACATGGCCACCCCCGCCACGATGAGCCCCACCCGCTTCCAGATGGCAAGGGGAGCCGTCGCCAGCACAAAGCAAAAAATGGACATGTACCCCATCAAAATGCCGTAGGTCGTCGGGTCGGAGAAGAAGGAAAAGATGCGCATGCGCCCCCACTGATAAAAGAGCATGAAGCGCTCGGCGTCCGCGTTCAGCCAGGCCCATTCCGCATTGGTAAAACCCCACCATTCCTGCTTCAAGCCGTACAGCGCCGCGATGAACGTCAGGATGACGATGGTCTTCACCACGATTTTGATGCGTTGGAGGTTGCGCAGGGTGTAGCAGCCCACGAAGTACAGGCTCAGCAGCAAAGCCACCGACCGGATGGTGTACAGCCAGGCCTTTTGCGACTCGGCCCAGGGGTTGAACACCTGCAGCAGGTTGTAGTGAATCCAGATGAAAACCAACCAGGAAATGGGGCTGCGGGCAAAGCCGAACTCCCTCTTGTGAAGCACACGAACCAGCATGCTCCCCACCAACAGGGCCAACAGGGCATCCATCGAAATGCCCAGCGGTGCGGTGGTGTACTTCGCCGCCAACCCGATGCCGAAGGCCACCACCAGCATCAGAACGAGCCCCAGGGTCAAATGCACGGCGCCCAGCACGACGAGCGGAACCCCCACCGCCCCCAAAACGAGCAGGGCGGAAAACTTCAAGGGCAAAACACTGACCCCGAATGCCGTCACCACCGCCAGCCCGAACAGCATGACATAAGCCAGCGGATGGTCCAGCAGGCGCAACGACACCCACGATGGAAGAAATTCGGGCCGCGTACTCCATTCCGCCATCAGAAAAACAGGATTTTCAGGAAACTGCCCAGCAGCATCAGCGCCGTCAAACCGACCGCTGCTGCTTCCAAAACGCGTTCCTTCTCACTCAGACTTCGCATGGGTTTCGGGTTTGTGGGAAGAGCCAGTCCCCGTCTTCCAGGGTCAGGAATGGCACCGCTCCCGGCTCCAAACCTACCGCTACCCCGGATTTTTTTTACAAAAACTAAACCCGCCGGTAGGGGAAGCGGCCGAATTCCGTGTCCCAGGAAATGTACGAACGAAATTATCGAACGCTGCAACTTTCGAGCCCAGGCAGAATCGACCCGACTGCTTCCCAGGCTGAAAGGAAGACAAAAAAACAGAGTCCTATGGTTTCCACGACGGCTACTCCCACCGACACGCTTTCTCAATTTGCTTTGTTCGACGTGCTCACCTACGAAGAAAAACTCCAGCTTCAAGACATGCTGGAGTATCGCGTGCGCCCCAAATACAGCTTCATCTACCTGGCAGACGAGCCCTCGGATACCGTGTTCTTCCTCCTCAAGGGAACGGTGAAAATCGGAACCCACTCCCAGGACGGCCGGGAAATCATCAAAGCCCTGGTCCATCCTTCCACGATGTTCGGAGAACTGGGGCTCATCGGCGAGCGCACCCGCCAGGAATTCGCCCAGGCGCTCAAGGAAGAGGTTCACCTCTATGCCCTCAAGGTGCGGGACTTCAAGCGCCTGATGCGCCAAAACTTCAACCTCTGCGACCGGGTGATGGGCGCCTTCGGCGAACGCCTCATGCGCGCCGAGAACAAACTCGAATCGCTCATTTCCAAGGATGCACGCACCCGCATCATCGACTTCATCAAGGAATCCATTGCCAAGCGCGGCAAGAAAATCGGCTACGAAATGCTGCTCACCCACAGCCTCACCCACCAAGACATCGCCAACATCACCTGCACCTCCCGTCAAACCGTCACTCTCGTCCTCAACGAGCTGCGCAAAAACGACCTCATCTACTTCAACCGCGGAAGAATTCTTGTGAGAGATATAACCAAGCTTTGCTGAAAAGGAATTCCAGCGAGCCCGCCGCTTTCTGAAACTCAGGGGGTGGCGGCTCTTTTTTTCCACAACCTGCTCAGCTGGGTGCCCGTCAGGGCAAAACTTCCCCCCACGAGCCCTCCCAGCAGCCCTGTAATCAAGACCAGCCCCTCCGGGGGCAAACCGCCCATCAAGCGACCCACCTTCTCACTCAGCAGGCTTCCGTTTGCCACATCCAGATAGAGTGCGTATCCGCTCCACAACGACAAAGCGGCCAGAAACCCGCAGAGGAAACTGCCCATTCCCCGCTCCAGGGCAAACAGAGCGCCTCCTGCGAAAGCCACCAGCCCCACACTCCACCAGGGGGTGAAGGGCTGTATCGCCGCGCCCAGCAGCAAGATGAATCCGAATTGCAGCCAAAAACGTCGCATGTGCTGAGATTTTTTTACCCGTAAATTTTACCCGGGACCACTTCTACCGGGGGCGGAAGCTGGCGCGGAACAGCACCTCTTCGCCCCCTTCATCCGGGCTTCGCATGAAGTTCAGGGGAAAATATTCGCCTTTGGTCCAGGTCTCGATCAGATTGGAGTAGAAAGGGCTGCCGGGGTTTCCGGCTTGCCCGGCGGGATAGACCCCCCAGGCCCGCACCGTATCGCCCAGCTCCACGACCATTCGCCAGGAAGGGCCGCCCCGACGGCGTACGGCGTTCAAGGCCTGCCGGTAGCCGCCCACGTCCAAATCGAGGACGGAGAAGGCAGGAATCTGGCTGAGGTGAATGACATCGGTGCTTTTCCAGGCTGCCCAATCGAAGTCCGGGTCGTCGAGCCGTTCGCGCAATTCTTCGCTCATGCGCTGGAAAGCCATGAGGACCAAATCGGGGGCGGTTTCCCGCTGGGGAGTTTCCTGGAAATCGAAGAGGGGAAAGTCGGGTCGTTGTTCCAGCAACTCCAGGGTGCGCCAGTCTTCGGGGATGAGGATGGGCAGGGAATCGCTCAGGGCGTACATTTCGTCCCAGGCCAGGCGCCGGAGCTGTTGCCACCACTCGGTGAAGAGGACGGGCTCCACCCGGTCGGCGTCGAAGCGGTAATTCCATTGGCGCAGAAGCTGCACGAGGCGCTTCTGGAGGGCACTGAGGCGGCTGGTGTCCAGGTAAGGGAGCAGGACGGGGAGCACCTCTTCGGGTTGGAGGCTGTAGTTGCTGGTCTGGAGTTGCATCATGTCCTCCACGGTGATGCTGTCCATGTTTTCGAGGGAGCGGTTGAGGAAGCGCCCCCGGTAATCGTCGAAGGCAGCCCCGTTGTAGTAGTAGGGGTAGTCGGGGGCGGTGCTGTGCTGGTTGGCGGAGGCGATGAAGCCGCGGGGCGGGTTTTTCACCTGAGGCACGTGGGATTTGGGAATCCAGCCGTGCCAGAGGGTGGCGGAAGTGCTGCCGTCCTGCACGAATCGCCCCTGCTGCGGGTGTTTGAGGGGGAACTTGCCGTTGACTTTGATGGCGATGTCGCCGTCTTTGCAGGCGAAGGCGAAATTCTGAGCCGGCAGGTCGTAATGGAGCAGGGCTTGGGAGTAATCCTCGAAATTGCGGGCTTCGGCCAGGCGGTAGAAGACGGAAATCTCTTCCGGGTTGGGTTCATCCAGGGCAATCCAGCGCATGGCCAGGTCCTGGTAGGGATGCTCGGGGTCTTCGTAAACCACCGGTCCATGCACGGTGTAACGAACCGTGTCGAACACCGTTTCGGCGCCCTTCACCTCGATGCGCTCGACGATTTTTTGCACTGTGCGCCGCTGCCCGTCGAACCAATAGGAATCGCGGGCGGGGTCGGCCCAGCGGATGCGGTACCAATCCAGAACGTCTTGCCCGACGTTGGTCTCGCCCCAGGCGATGTGTTCGTTGAAGCCGATGAGGATGCCGGGAATGCCCGGAATGGAGACCCCATAGACCTTGGCCTGGGGCCAGCTCATTTGCAGCTCGAGCCAGATGGCGGGGAGGGAGAAGTTGAGGTGGGGGTCGCTGCAGAGGATGGGTTTGCCGTTGGCGGTTTTGGCGGGGCTCACCGCCCAGTTGTTGCTGCCGATGCCGGGGTCGGGCTTTTCCAGGGGTTGAAAGGAGAGCAGCCCGTCGAGGGAGGCCTTCACCAGCGGGCTGTCGGGCAAGGCAAGGGGGGTGAAGTCCCACGTCGTTCCGGCCGGGATGACGGGCGATTGCCTGGGGTTGTACTCGGGATAGAGCACCTGGAAGAGGCTGTCTCCGAAGAATTGCAGGGCATTGGTGGCTTCGAGGTCGTCTTCGTGGGCGCAGAGGGTGGAAGCCATGTTTTTGAGCATCAAGGCCACGTGGACGGTTGTCCAGGGTTCGGGGGCGTAGTCCAGCAGTTTGAACTCCAGCGGATAATCCGAGGGTTCGAGCTGTTCGATATAGGCGTTCACACCGCGCACATAAGCATCGAGCAAGGGAAAATGCTCGGACTTTTCCCAGGCGCGCGCCGCCCGCTCCGCCGCCAGGAAAATTCCGCGGCGCCGCTGCTGGCGGTCCATTTCCAGGGTGCGCGGCCCCATGATTTCACTGAGGCGACCGGCCGCCCGCCGCGTGGACACGTCCATTTGCCAGAGCCGAAGCTGCGCCGTCACGTAGCCCTGCAGGAAAAAGGCATCTTCGGGATTGGCTGCGAAAATGTGCGGCACGAGGCGCTCGTCGTATACCACCTCGGCCTCCGCTTTCAGCCCTTCGAGGGGCAGCTCGAAGGAGGCATAGCCATCCAGGGGCTCCGCGTTTTGCCAGAAGCCCGCGAAGGGGCTGAAAAATTTGCCCAGCGGCGGCAATCCAACCGGGCTGCCCGGCAGGGTCCAGGACCGGTTCAAGGCCCACACCAACAGGAGGCTGAACAACAAAGAAGCCGATAGCTTGAGGTATTTCATGAAAAGGTGCCTGAATGAGCAATCGCCAAAAAAATACTGGGGGAAGTCGGTTTACAGGAGCGTCCTGGCTTTGCGGAAAGCTCGGAGCGCAAAAATGAGTGCCAAATGTAGCGAAATTTCGCTTCCTGCAAATTATTCGGAGGGCTCTTCCGCCGGCCGAATCCATAGCCTACCTTTGCCTGCCAAGGAACACAGACGAAAAGGCCGACGCTCGGAGGAGGCAGGCCGGTAACCCCCTTCGCGAGGGTTCCGAATCCCTGCAAGCAGCGTGCCCACCCCCCGAAAAGAAAAAGGAGTGGGTGCGGGTTTGGGCGAAAGCCCGCTTTCCCCTCCCACCCCAACCGCCGAACCCCCTCCCCCTTCGAACTGTTCGGTTTGGCAGGGTCCGGTCCCGAGCTTCGAGCAGCGCTCTGCGCCGAAGCGGGAGCGGAATCCTCCAAACCATCACGCTCACAGAGCATCCGCCACATGAAACGAGCCACTACACTGGGCGAACTGAAAGCCTCCGGGTATCGGGGGCACGCCACGGTGCGCGACGAATTGCGCCACAACCTCATCCAAAAGCTGAAGGCCAAGGAACCCGTTTTCGAAGGCATCATCGGCTTCGACGACACCGTGCTGCCCGACGTGGAGCGCGCCCTCCTTTCACGCCACAACATCCTCTTCCTGGGGCTCCGGGGGCAGGCCAAAACCCGCCTGGCCCGCCTGATGGTCAACCTCCTGGACGAGTACATCCCCGTGGTGGCGGGCAGCGAGCTCAACGACGACCCCCTGCGACCCATCTCCCGCTACGCCCGCGACCTGGTCGCCGAAAAGGGAGACGACACCCCCATCGAATGGCTGCACCGCTCCGAGCGCTACGTGGAGAAACTGGCCACCCCCGACGTCAGCGTCGCCGACCTCATCGGCGATGTGGACCCCATCAAAGCCGCCACCCTGAAGCTGCCCTATTCCGATGAGCGGGTCATCCACTTCGGGCTCATCCCCAGGGCGCATCGCGGCATCTTCGTCATCAACGAATTGCCCGACCTGCAGGCCCGCATCCAGGTGAGCCTCTTCAACATCCTGCAGGAAGGAGACATCCAAATCCGGGGCTTCAAGCTGCGCCTCCCCCTCGACATCCTCTTCGTCTTCACCGCCAACCCCGAGGATTACACCAACCGCGGCAGCATCATCACCCCCCTGAAAGACCGCATCGAAAGCCAGATTCTCACCCACTACCCCCACAGCCCCGAGGTGGCCATGAAAATCACGCAACAGGAAGCCGCCCTGGCCCCCGAGCAAATGCAGACCGTCCGGGTGCCCGAGGTGCTCAAGCTCCTGCTCGAACGCATCTCCTTCGCCGCCCGCAGAAGCGAATACGTGGACGAAAAGAGCGGCGTCTCCGCCCGCCTCAGCATCAGCGGGTACGAGAACCTGGTCAGCGCCGCCGAACGCCGGATGATTCTCAACGGCGAGCCACGAACCACCGCCCGCGTCTCCGATTTCTGGGGGGTCATCCCCGCCATCACCGGCAAGGTGGAGCTGGTGTACGAAGGGGAACAAGAAGGGCCCTATGCCGTCGCCCTGTACCTCATCGGGCAAGCCGTCAAGGAGGTCTTCCTCGAGCATTTCCCCAACCCCGAAAAATTGAAACGCGGCGAAGAACGCGACCCCTACGGCACCATCCGCGCCTGGTTCAGCGGCGGCAACAGGGTGGATTTGCTCACCGACGCCTCCGACGAACAGTACCGCCGCGAACTGAACAAAGTCGCCGGACTGAAGAAGCTCGTGCAAGCCAACGTCACCTCCCATGCCGATGACCTGCCCGTGTTCATGGAGCTCGTCCTCCACGGCCTGGCCGAATTCAACGTCATCGGCAAGGAGCTGGTCAATTCCGCGCTCACCTTCGGCGACCTCCTCGCCGATATGCTCGACGATGACTTCTTCGGGGATGATTGATGAGTTGTCAAATCGTAAAATTGTTAAATCGTAAAATCGCCAGGGGGGGGCGTTGTTCGTTGATCGTTGTTCGTTGATCGTTGTTCGTTGATCGTTGTTCGTTGTTCGTTGTTCGTTGTTCGTTGGGGGTGGGT
>CAZBYX010000031.1:9566-20988 GCA_964496055.1 uncultured Saprospiraceae bacterium | reverse complement strand
CAAATCCTCAAATCCTCCTTCCCATCATTCGTCTTCATTCACCGGCGCTATAAAAGGGGCTCGAAAAGAGCCCCCTTTCCCCTTGAAGAAAGCGCATGCCCGTTGGCCTTTCACCTCCCCTGGCCCAAACGAAAACAGCCCTCCCGTTTTGGGAAGGCTGTTTTCCATGGAGCCTTAAACGTGAGGGTCGTCAATAACTCCGCGCGATGATGAGGCTTTGTGCGACGGGTTTTCGCCCTTCCGAGCGCACCCACACCACGTAGTGGCCGTTGAGGAGGCCGTCGAGGTCGAGGGTCAGGGGGCTTTCGGGGGCTTGATGCAGGTCGATGCGGCGCAGCGTTTCACCCAAGGAATTTACCAGCTCGATTTCCACGGCTCCTTGCGGGTAGTCGCGCAGGTCTACGAAGACTTTGTCGGAGGCGGGGTTGGGGTAGAGCAGGAAGGGCAGGTCATTTAGGGGATGGAGGCGGACCTGCCGCACTTCGCTGAGCAGCTCCGTGCCGCTGAGCAGCACCAGGCGGATGCGGTAGTAATTGGTGCCGGGGGCGGGTTTGGGGTCGAAGAAGGAGAAGACCTGGACGGCGTCGTTGGTCTGGTAGGCATCGAGGGTGCCGAGGGGCTCGAAGGTTTGCCCGTCGAGGGAGCGCTCCACGATGAAGTGGTCGTTGCGGGTGCCGAAGTTTTTGGCCCAGGTCAGGTCCACGGTGCGGCCCTCGCGGGAGAGGACGGCCTGAAATTCGAAGACCTGGCGCTGAGCCGGCAGGCTGCTGCCGTCGGGGTCGTGGGGGCAGGCGTGGCAAAGCGGGTTGGCCACCCAGATGGAGCCGTCGCCGGCATCCACCTCTTCGGCGATGAACTGCCCCACCATGACGACCCGCTCGAATTCATACTCGGCATCGTCCACTTCGAGTTCGTCGTGGGGGGCATAGACGTTGCCCACGAAGATCGAGCCCTCCTCGATTTCCACCTCGTCGTTGACCCAGAAATTCACCCCCACCTCATTGGCTACGTTCACGCAGGTGAAATCTTCCAGCTCCAGGTCGTCTTGCAGGAAGACGTTGGTGCACTGCTTGAAAACGAGATGGGCGCCGGGCCGCGTCTCGATTTCGCGCAGGCGGTAGAAGGGGCGGGTGAAGATGGCGGTGGCGTTGCGCCCCACGACGATCTTGTTGTAACTCTCCCGCTCGACGAGGTAGGTGGTGCCCCGCGGAATGTACAGGTTGGGGCCGTCATAGGGAAAGACCTGGAATTTGGGCAACTCCACCGGAGCGGTGCGGCGAATCCACGCCCCGACGAAGTTGTGGCCCTCGAGGTCGAGGTCGGGCGTCACCACCGTTTCCCGGATGCCGGCATAGCGCTCCAGCTCCACCTCTCCCCTCGATTTCAGGATGCCCACATTGCCAGACTTGACCCGGGCGAAGCGCTCCAGTTCGACCTCGTCCAGGCCGAGGATGGTGTAGGAGCTCAGCAGGCTGATGGGGTCGAAATCCAGCTCGATGCTTCCCTGGCTTTGACAGCCCCCTTCGGATACCACCGTAACGCTGTAGGTGCCCGCTTCGGAAACGAAAATGGAGGGCGTGGTTTCGCCGGTGCTCCACAGGTAAGAGGCGGCCGTTTCGCTCAGGGCTTTCAGCTCCACTTCGCTGCCCTGGCAAAACTGAGGCAATTCCGTGGGCTGAATGACCACATCCTGGGGCGGTACCACATTGACCTGGGCGGTGCAAACGTCGCTTTCGCCGAAAGCATTGGTGACGGTGAGGGTGACCTGGTGGAGGCCGATGTCCTCGCAGTCGAATTGATTGGGGCTGACGCTCATGGACTCGATGAGGCAGCCCGGCGAAAAGCTGCCGAAGTTGACGTCTTCGGGTTTGAGGATGCCGCCGGCGGGAAAGTCGATGTCCTGGCAAACGGCGGTTGGGGGTGGGGGTTGGTCGAAGAGGTTGTCGAAAACGACCCCGCTCCCCCCCGTCACTTCCACATCGCCCTGCAAGAGCCGCAGGATGCCGTTATTGGTGAAGGCGGCGCGCAGCAGGTGGGGGGTATCGTGGATGAATTCCGCGCAGAAGTGGTTTTCCACTTCGCTGTCGTTGACCAGTTCGCCGGTGTTCTCGAAGCGGTTGATGTTCTGAATGTGCCCCAGGTTGTCGATGCGGTGGTGGTTTTCCAGCACGCCGAAATTGCGCAGGCCCTTGCGATTCTCGATGCCCCCGAAATTGAGGAGCGTGCCCCCGAAGTTGATGAGGGAGTCCCGATTGAGCAAGGAGCCCCGGTTGTCGAGCAGGGCGGAATTGGCCAGGTATCCTCCACTCTGGATGTCCACCTCACCCCGGTTGTTGAAGGTGCCGCCGTTGCGCAGCGTGCCCTGCAGCAGGAGGGTGGCTCCGGGGTCATTGTCCAGCCGGCCGACGTTTTTCAAAAAGCCGCTGACGCTCAGATGCCCCTCATTGGTGAGCACCCCGGCGCTGAAGTTTTCCATGCGTCCGCTCAGGGAAAAGGTAGCCCCCGGAAGATTGCTCCACTGCCCGCCGTTGCCGATGGAATCGGAGGAGACCACTTGCCCGGCATTGCTCACCGTGCCGGAGCTGGTCAGCGTTCCGCGGTTGTCGAGCAGGGCGCCGAGGGCGTTCGTCAGGGTGTTGAACACCTTCAGCTCCCCGAAATTGAGCAGGGTGCCTTCATTGTCGAGGGTACCGCTGTTTTCCAGCAGGCCGGTGTTTTCCAGAGTGCCGAAGTTGGAGAAGGTGAGGGTGGTGAGCAAATCCCCGCCGTTTTTCCAGGTTCCCCGGTTGAGGATGAGGGCCCCGTTGGACACGGTGCCCGAGACGTTGTCGAAAGTGCCGGCGGGAAGGTTTTCGATTTCGGCGAAGTTGTCCACCTGCCCGAAATTGGACAGGCTGCCGTCGTTGCGCAGGACTCCCGTGCCGAAGTTGCTCAGGGTGCCGTTGTTGGTCAGGCTGCCGTGATTGACCAGGTCTCCGCTGTTGTTGATGGCGCCGATGAAGGCATTTTCCAGGGTGCCTGCATTGGTGATGGCGTCCAGGTTGGCGAAGGTGCCGTTGTTGACCAGGGTACCCTGAATTTCCACGGAAAAAGTGGCGAAGATGAAGCCGCTGTTGACGGCGGTTTTGCCCGCAGGAATGAGGGCGTCGTTGCCGGGCCCCGGCAAGCCGTTATCCCAGTTGGCGGGGTTGTTCCAGTCGTTGTTCACCGCGCCGGTGAAGGTGGTTTGGGCACCGAGGACGGGTGCGAGCAGGAGCAGAATGGCGAGCAATCCGCTCCAGCGCCGGAAAGCTGGCTGTTTCCAAATGGTGGTGTAGTTCTGGTTCATAGTTGCCGGGTTTGAAATAAGTGGAATGTGCCAGCGCAGAGCCCTGGCGATTCAAAAGATGAAATCGGTAAGCTGGGAAGGAGGAGTGAGACGATTTGGATAGGGGGGAGGAGAGCAGGGAGGATATTTCACTGGCAAATATAAGAAAAAAGCGACCCGGCCGGGTGGCCGGGTCGCTTTCCTTATCCGCAATGAGGACCGGGGGCGGTTCTCATTGCTTGGTCAGACGCAGGGCCAGAGGAGCGGTCGGCACGCCGCAGCCCCCGTCGTTCTTGAATTCAACCATGTGGACGACGAAGGAGGAGTCGTCGTTCAGGTCCACGGGCGAGGGGTCGCCGGGGCCGAGGGTGATGGCATCCCCACCGCAGGAGAGCTGACCGTCCACATCTTCCGCCAAGACGACGAAATCGCAGACGAAGTCAACCGTGATGGTGGAGGGGCCGTTCCCGATGCCCAGGTCCTTGAGGTACACCAGCTCGAAAGCACGTTTGGTGCTGGAGCCGGAAACCGTAGTGACCTCGACGGTGCCGGGCTCTTCGCCGAAGGCCGGCCCGAAAGCACCCGTGGGTTCCACTTCGTAGGTCACCAGGTAGGTGCCCGTGAACTGATCATCGCGCAGCGGGCAGGTGGCCTTGATGGTGAAGCGGAAGTGGCTCTGGAAAGCCGAGCCTCGCACGGCGGCGGTGGAGTTGTCGAAGGAGAATTTGGAGCCATCGTTGAGGGTCAGAACCCCGTCGAAGATGAACTGGTCGTTCGCCTTTACATCTTCCGGAGCCGTGCCGAACAGGGTGGCCAGCTCGGACAGCGTAATGGTGACGGTCACCTGTTTGAATCCCTTCTCGTTGGTGGTGAATTCACTGGAGCTGATGGAACGGAGCAGGGAAGGACCGCCCGACTTGTCGCCGTTGTCGGGGTTGTTGTCCACATAGGTGACGTTGATGTCATAAGTCTGCACCAGGGCGCCTTTTTCAAGGTCTACGAACTCGACCGTGAATTCGTATTTGGCGCCGGCCAGGTCTTGCAGGTCAAACTCGCGTGCCGTCTCACTCACCAGGCGGACGTAGGCCCCTTTCCCCAGAATGTCGAAGGTGACGATGGGGTTGAGGTCTTCATCCTTGCAAGACGAGAACAGCAGCAGCCCTGCGAGGAAAGAAAAGATGAAGATCTTTTTATTCATGATGCTGAATTTTTGAATTTGAGAATGAGCGTTGCAGGAGGGCGGGGCTCAAACCTCACACCCGCCCTGCCGGGAAAATCGCAGGGGAATCAGTACAGGTTCAGGTCCCCCGGATCCCACCAAACCGGATCGGTGATGCTCTTCTGGGTGGCATTCTGGTTGAAGTCCACGTGCACGGCCGGGTAGAAGGCCGAGCGGGCGAACTCCCCGCAAGCCGGGTCGATGCAGGGCTGAATTTTCAGCGGCATGCCCGTGCGGCGGTAGTTGTTGTAGGCTTCGATGCCGTTGCCCCACAGAGCAATCAGGAATTCCTTCATGACCACGTCGAGCCGCTCTTCGTCGCTGGAAGCGTTGTCGTAGCGATTCAGCACGAAGTCAACATAAGCATTGACGGTGGAATCGCTGGGCACGAAGAGCTCTTCGACGGTGCGCACTTCCCCGGTGATGGGGTCGGTGATTTCGCGGGCCATGTCGGCGGAAACGAGGCTCTTGAAGCTGAAGACCTTGTCGATGGACTTGCGCACACCACTTTCGAGCAGGGCACGCGGGTCATCGTTGGTACCCAGGGTGAGGGCGGCTTCCGCACGCCAGAAGTCCACGAAGGAGGACAGGATGATGGGGTTGATACCAGCACCCAGACCGCCGTCCGTACCCTGGTTCTGGACGTTGCCGAAGCTGTTGTCGTCGAACTTACCCCCACCGGGATAGAGCCCGTGCACGGTGCGGATGGGGCCGTCCGGCGGAATACCCGAGCCGTTCAGGTGGTCGCGCCCGTAGTACCCGTCGCCGGGCAACACGATGCAATAGGGCAGGTTGGGATCCACATCGATGTAATGCTGCGGCTTCATGGCCGGGTCGGGCAAGTCGGAGTGGATGCAGGAGTACACGTTGACGTTTTGGGCGGCGGCATCCCGCACCTGACGGTAGAAGTAGAAGCGGATGCGCGGGTCGATGACGAAGTTGCCATCGTCATCCACTTTTTCCGCACGCATCAACCACATGAAGTAGTTGGACATGTAGCCCCCGTCACTGGATTCGTAGTGTTCGTTGTAGAACGGGTGGCGGGAGTTGGGGTTGGTGCGGTTGGTACCGTACTTGAATTCGAAATCTTCGCTGGCCTCGTCGATGAGGTCGCCTTCGGCGATCAACGCATTGATTTTGTCCTTGGCCTTGGAATCCACCCGGCGGGTGGTGACGGCCATTTTCAACTTCATGGTCTTGGCCAGGGTGATCCACTTGGCCACGTCACCTCCGTAGTAGATGTCGTTGGTCGGCGGAGCGGCCACCGTGTTGGACAGCTGGGCGATGGCATCATCCAGCATGGCTTCGGCGGCGGCATACACATCCTGACCGGGATCGTCCTTCGGACCGAAGTTCTCCGAGCCTTGGCCGGCTTCCGTCAGGGGCACATCCCCGAAGGTGTCCACCAGGGTCACCAGCACATAGGCTTTGAGAATCTTGGCGATGCCGGCGTGGACATCCAGCCCTCTTTCCGCCGCAATGGCCAGCAGGGCATCGATGTCCGGGAAGATGCGGGCATAGGCTTCCGTCCAGATGAAGTTGAAGTCGGAGGGGCTGAAGAAGTCCTGGTAGGTGAAACCGGCGGTGGTGTGCACCATGCGGGCCAGGGTTCCTCCAAAGCGCCAGTTGGCGTTGTAGAAGTCTTTGAAATCGAGTTGGATGCGGTTGAAGATATCGCCCACACTGGCCTGATCGGGCGACACCGCATTGGGGTTGTCCTGGAGGTCCAGGTCGGTCAACTCGCAAGAGGAGACCCCCCAAATGAGCGCAATGAGCAATAATTTATGGAATAGTTTCATAACGATTCAATTTTAACGGGTTCTGAAGGATTTGGGCAGGTAAACCAGGGACTGCGCCGGGCAGGAAATCCCGGCGCTCGTCCTTCCTCCAGATTTAGAAGGTAACACTGAGGTTGAAACCGACTTTCTTGGCGGTCGGCCCCGTGACGAATTCCAGACCGCGGCCGTTGCCCACACCCACACTCAGCACTTCCGGGTCGTAGTTGACCCCTTCGGGGAAGTTGGGTGCGTTGTACCACAGGTTCTCGCCGTAGAAGCGCAGGGAGGCGGAACCAAAGGGCGTGTTGTCCAGCACGGACTTGGGCAGCTCGTACGACAAGCCCACTTCGCGCAAGCGGATGACGGTGCCGTCGAAGATGGCGCCTTCGTTGGCGAAGAAGTAAGCGCGGAAGGAGATGTCGCCGATGTAAGCCTGGATGTCGTTGGGCGTGCCGTCTTCCTTCTCACCCGGCAGGATGACGGGGAGGAAGCGGTCGAAGTCGGTGTCCACCGTGTTACCACGAGCCAGCATGGTAGCCGTGGTGATGGAGTAGATGTCTCCACCCTTGATGTAGCTCCACTGGAAGTCGAAGGACAAGCCTTTCCAGCTCACGCGGTTGATCCAGTTGGCGGTGTAGTCCGGGTTCGGGTCGCCGATGACGGCGATGTCCTGGTCGGGGACGTAGTTCCCGTCGGCACCCACGAGGCGGCCGCCGTTCGGACCGCGGCGATAGGGCGTACCCTGAATCACGCCGTAAGGCTGACCGGGAATGGCCCAGTTGGCCACACCGTCGAACTCATCCGCAGCACCGAGGTCGGAGGGATCCGAAACGCTGATCTTGATCTGATCGACCCCTTCGGCGATGTTCTCCACGATGTTGTCGTTGGTGGTGTAGTTCAGCGTGAGGTTCCATTCGAAGTTGCGGGTGCGCACGGGAACCAGGTTGAGGCTGAGCTCCACCCCTTTGTTGGACACCTCGGCGGCATTGATGGTGGTGTTGGTAAAGCCGGTGGCGGGGTCCAGGTTGAGGTCGATGATCAGGTCGGTGGACTGCTTGTCGTACAGCGACAGGTCGATGCCGACGCGGTTTTTCAGCAAGCGTGCTTCGATACCGGCCTCGAGCTCGCGGTGTTGCTCGGGCTCCAGGTTGGCGTTACCCAGGCGGTCGCTCACCGAGTTGACGTTCAGGGTGGTTCCGTCGCGGGTGATGAAGGCGTTGGTCGAAGTGCTCAGGACGCTGCGCGTCTGGTACGGCTGCGGATAGCCGGCGCTGGTCCCATACCCGAAGCGGACCTTCAGGTAGTTGAGAATCGTGCTCCCTTGCAGGCTTTCGATGGCCTCGGTGGGGATGAAGGAAATACTGGCGGAGGGGTAGAAAATCGAACGATTCTCTTTTTCGAGGGTGGAAGTCCAGTCGTTCCGCCCCTGGAGGTTCAGGTAGAGGAAGTTGCGGAACCCGAGGGTGGCGGTGGCGTAGGCCCCGATGTTGTTGGACTCGCGCTTGAAGCTGAGAATCTGGTGGTCGATGAAGTTGCTGTGGGTGAAGAGCCCGAAGACGAACTGGTTGGTGCTGATGGCGATGGTCTGGTCGCGGGTTTCACGGCGCAGGTTGACCCCGACGATCCCATCGAGGCTCCAGTCGTCGGTGAGGCTGAAGTTGTAGTTCAGGTTGAAGACCTGATCGGTGATGCGGTTCAGACGCTCGGAGGTGGTGAATTCACCGTCGGGCACCTGCGAACCACCCTTGTCGATTTCCCGGCGCTGCTGCTGGGTGTACTGGTCGATACCGATCCGGTACAGGGCACTCAGCCAGGGGGTGAATTTTTAGGTGGCTTCCATGGTGTTGAAGAAGCGACGGATGTTTTCCTTGTCGCGGGCGTGGTTGAGCGTCCACAGCGGGTTTTGGATGGCCGAGCCGCGGCGGTAGTAAACCTGCGAGCCGTCGATGGGGCTCTCGTAGGGCAGGTTCAGCAGGTCGATGCTGCGCGGGGTGTAGATGAGGTTGGCGAAGAGCGAAGCCCCGCTGGGGTTACTACCGGCGCCGGAAGCGGCGGGCGGCGTCTGGCGGTCGGAGTCGATGTAGTTGAAGGTGGCTTTCAAGCCCAGGCCGTTGTCCAGCTTGGTCTGAACACCGAGCCCGAAGTTGTGCTTGCTGAGGAAGTTGGTGGAGTTCCCCTGGGCATCTTCGGGGGTGAAGCCTTCGTCCTTCAGGTAGCTGTAAGTAGCGCTGACGCGGGTGCTTTCCCCGATGTTCTTGGCGATGGAGAGGGAGGTGTTGCTACCCACCCCGGTATCGAAGAAATTTTCGACACTGTGGTAGGGCTTGTAAGGATAGCGCACGCCGATGAATTCGGGGAAGTCATCGTGGTACTGGGGCTGGTCGTAGGGGTGCTCGATGGTTCCGTCTTCGGCAATGCCGTTGCTGCCGCGCACATCGAATGCCGGCCCCCAGTTGGAGAAGAACCAACCGAAGTTACCCGAGAAGCCGTTGCCGTAGGTGTCTTGGTAGTCGGGCAGGTTGGCCACCTGGGTGAAGTACACACCCTGGGAGACGCTGACTTCGAAGCCCTTTTGAGCTGTAGCGCCTTGCCCGTTCTTGGTGGTGATGAGAATCACCCCGTTACGACCGGCCTCCCCATAGAGGACGGTGGCGCTCAGACCCTTCAGAATGCTGATTTCAGCAATGTTGTTCGGGTCCAGGTCCAGGAAGCGGCTGGAAGCGGTGGCACCCCCTTCCACAAAGTCGCGGTCGGTGTTGGTGTCGGCGTTGAAGGGCACGCCATCCACCACGAAGAGCGGCTGGTTGGAGCCGGTGATGGAGCTGTAACCCCGAATGATGACGTTGGTACCACTACCGACCAGACCGCTGGTCTGCGTAATGTCCACGCCGGTGGCTTTGCCGCGCAGGATACGGGCGATGTCGGCCTGACCCCGGTTGGCGACCAGATCCGACGAAATGGTGGACACACCGTAGCCCAGGGCTTTCTTCTCCTTGCGGATACCCAAGCCGGTGACCACCACCTCGGCCAATTCCTCGGCGGCTTCTTCCAGTACCACATCCACTACGTTCGAGGCGCCCAGGGTCACTTCCTGGGTGGCATACCCCGTGTAGCTGATGACCAGTACGGCGGTTTCGTCGGGCACTTCCAAAGAGAAGCTCCCGTCGATGTCGGAAACCGTCCCGGTGGAGGTTCCCTTGATCAGGATGCTGGCACCAATCAATGGCTCGCCATTGACGTCGGTGACAGTCCCGGTGATAGTGCGTTGGGCCCAGATGCTACCCAGGCCGAACAGCACTAGCATCAACACTAGTGAGAGTCTTTTCATACTAATCCGATTTTATTAAAGGTTTCAAACAACTAAGTATAGCGAACGCGCAAATCCTTCGGATGGGCGCGCATGCCATCGTAGATCGGAACTTTCATCTGGTAGTCGGGGAATGGGCAAGGGCTTCTTTGTTGTATCGTTTGAAGCTCGGGCACCGCTGCCCTGCCCGGATTGGAAAATATTCAAGGGAGGAGGTGACTCGCACACCTGGGGGTGCGTCTCAAGAACGGTTTTGGGAGTTGGCAATTCAACCTCACGTTTGGGTTGAAAAATCGGCAAAAGCGCCGTGCGGTTGGTGATTTTTTCAAAAAAAAGGTTGGATCGTGAACCCCGCAAAAATAAGCAGTCAGGCGAATATTCATAATCCAAATACATCGCATGGCGCTCCCCTGCGGGGAAAATCCAACTCCAGGGTCGGTTCGACATTCACCAAAAACCCCTGAAGATGCGCTGGAAAGGCAGGCAAGGTAGCAAAAACATCGAAGACCGCCGCCGCGGAGGCGGGGTGGGACGGAAGCTGGGTTTGGGCACCGTGCTCATCGTCCTCCTGGCTTTGTTGCTGGGCGAAAACCCCATGCAATTCCTCCAGCAAATGGACTCCGGCGCCGCGCCCGTGCAATCCGATGCCGCACCGCGCGACGAATTGGCCCAGTTCGTTTCCGTCGTCCTGAAAGACACCGAAGACGTCTGGGGCAAGCTCTTTCGGGAGGAATTGAACCTCGCCTACGAGCCCCCCGTCCTGGTGCTGTATTCGGGGCAGGTACAGAGCGCCTGCGGCTTCAGCAGCTCTGCCAGCGGCCCCTTCTATTGCCCCGGCGACAAAAAGCTCTACATCGACCTGAGCTTCTACGAAGACCTGAAAAACCGCTTCGAAGCCCCCGGCGACTTCGCCATGGCCTACGTCGTCGCGCACGAGGTGGCGCACCACGTGCAAAACCTCCTGGGCATCACCGCGGAAGTGTTCGGCTGGAAACGCCAGCTGAGCGAAAAGGAATTCAACCGCAAGATGGTCAGCCTGGAATTGCAAGCCGACTTCTTCGCCGGGGTCTGGGCCCATCACGCCCAGAAAATGAAAAACATCCTCGAAGAAGGCGACATCGAAGAAGCCCTGAACGCCGCCTTTGCCATCGGCGACGACCGCCTGCAAATGAAAGCCCGCGGCTACGTGGTGCCCGATTCCTTCACCCACGGCACCTCCGAGCAGCGCATGCACTGGTTCGCCAAGGGCCTCAAAACGGGAGACATCCGCCAGGGCGACACCTTCAGCCCTCAAGCCCGCTGACCCGCACCGCCTCCTCCTCCCCCGTACCGCTCCTCGATCACGCGCAGGTGGTGCACTTCGTGCCCGGCGATGATCCACGCCGCCGCCCGCGCCGACAAGGGGTTGTCGCTGGCCTTGCCGATCCGCGTCAGGGATTCCTCGGGCAAATGGCGAAACAGACTCAGGGTTGCCTCCCTGACCGCCCGATACTCCTCCAGCAAACTCTCCGGGCTGCGCCCCTCCGCCCCCGAAAGGGGCACGTAGTCGTCTTGCTCGAAGCCCGGCAAGGGGGTCTGCTCGCCCCGGGCGATGCACAAGGCCCGGTAGGCGAACACCCGCTCCGAATCGATGAGATGCAAGAGGATTTCCTTCACCGACCACTTGCCGGGGGCATAGCGAAAGTCCCACCTCTCGGGCGGCCATTCGGAAAGAAGAGCATTCAGGTGGTCCCGCCCATCCGTAAGGGCTTGGAGGGCATCCTCGGCGCGCACTTGTTCGATGTAGCGCCAGTAGTAGTCGCCGGCTTCCG
>CAZBYX010000031.1:0-9466 GCA_964496055.1 uncultured Saprospiraceae bacterium | reverse complement strand
GAAAGCAAAGATGGAAAACTTCCTCACACCCCGGAAGGGGAAGCCTATTTGCCCTGCAACTCCACCAGGAGGGGTTTGGGTGTGAGCAAGAGTCGCAAGCCGTGGCGGGTGTTGAGGGGCAAGGGGGCGGGGCGGCCCTCCGCGCCGGCGCCATCCAGGTACCAGGCGGCGCGCGCCTCGGGGTTTCCCTTCAGTTTCAGCACGAGGCTTTTTTCCAGGCGGCTGTCCCCCTCCATCGGCAACCAGGCCACCAGATGGGTGGGGGTGCCGTCGGCAGTGCCCAGCAGGTAGGCCCAGGCCTCTTCGTTCTCCTGCACCACATCGAGGAAGTAGTGGTCCCCCACCCGGTCGAGGAGGCTTTCCAGCGCCAGGTAGGGCCGTTTTTTGGCGAAGCCGGTCTTCAGGGAGCCGGTCAGCCCCGAACGGTTGTACAGGGAGGGCGGCCCGTCCACATTGGCGAAGAAATACCAGTAGGCTTTGTCGATGCCGAGGCGGGAGGCGATGAGGGCGGCCCGGACGGCGTAGGCGGCGGCGGCTTCTTCCGAAACGCAGGCCCAGTTCAGGCAGGGTTCCCCGGCACCGTCGCTGTCCCAGCCGAATTCGGTCAGGTAAATTTTCTTGTCCGGCAGGTTCTGGTCGCGCCAGCGCAGGGCCGGCAAGATTTCCCAGAAGCTGGATTCGGGGTCTTCGGGGTAGGTCGCCATGCGCCCCAGAAACTTGCGGCGGCGGTAGCTGTACACGTGCAGATTCAGCCCATCGAGCAGGGGGGCGGCTTCGGGGGGTATGCGGGCGCCCATGTAGTTGCGGAAGCCGTCCAGGGCTTCCAGGGAGGGGTCGGCGGCCTGCAGGGCGCAGGGCAGCACTTCCATGCGGGGGTCGGCGGCTTTGGCACCGCTCGCCATGCCCAACAGGATTTGCCGGTAGGTGTCCGCGTCGTATTTCCAGGGCTCGTTGCCGACCTCCATGGTGCACACCAGGCCGTTGCCGTGGGTGGGCCCGAAATGCCGGGCGAAGGCGTAGCCATAGCGGTACGCCTGGCGATAAGGCTCGGTCCAGGATTCGGGGGCGAAGCGGAAAAACTGGATGCTGGCCTGCACGTTCAAACCCGCCTGATTCCAACTGCGATACTCGCGGTCCCAATCGAGCCAGTCCATGGCCGGCGTGCCTTTTCCCTGGGCCATGGCTTCGAAGCTGATGGAGTCTTCGGGTCGGCGCAGGTCCCAGCTCAGGTCGTGGTAGTTGCGGGCATGGCGGAACAGGCGCGCGAAAAGAGCAGGGCCGTGCCCTGCCGGCAGCTCATCGGAGTAGCGCTTGTAGCCCCAACCCCAGTAGCCGTTGACGCCCAGGAACTCGGCCAGCGTCGTACTCGAAGGGCGGGGCGCGGGGCGCGGCCCATAGGGCCCGTGTTCGTCGTAGGCATCCACCTCCCAGAGGAAGACCTTGTTCCAGTCCTTTTGCAGCAGGTAATGCACGATTTTCAGGTAGCGCGCCTCGATGGGCGGGCTCATGCGCAGGTCCTGGGTTTCGGTGCTCTCGGGGTTGAGCTCGCCCAGGAAATCCCAGCGGAGGCTGTCGGCGCTGGCGTACACCTCGGTGCGATAGGCGGTCTCCTCCCCCGCCCAAACCCGCGCCCGCACCCAGCCCAGCTTTTTGGCGCCCCCGAAGTCGAACACCGCCCACTCGGTGGGTTCTTCATCCAGGGCCGCCACTTCGTAGAGGTCGAAGGGCTGTGCACTGCGCAGGTGCAGGGCCTGGAACACCGCCTTGACTTCGGTTTTCTTCAGCTGGAAATTGTCGGAGGGGGTGAAGGTCAGCAGGAGCTGGCGGTCACCGTTTTCGAATTCGCCTTCCACGAGCAGGGGGACGCTGCAATGCGCTTTCAAACCGAGGAGGCTGAAAAATTGCGGCTTCTGAAAGCGGATGCTCAGCTGCGCTATCGAATCGGCAGGAACGGTAACGAAGGAATGAAAGTTGCCGTCGGCAAAGGCCGTGTCATCACCTTTCGGCGCACTCCAGCAGCGGGGGCTGCGCAAAAACAGGTTCAGGTCTTTGCGCGCCACGAACCCCTCGGGCAAGTGCGCGCCTGACTGCCAGAAGGTGCCGGGGTCGCCGTCCGTGATGCGGGCCGCATCCCGCGCATTGGAAGAAACCCGGGGCACGATGCCATCGGTGTAGGAGGGGCGCAATCCGGCATGGGGGTTCCACTCGCCCCGTTCCACCTCCTTCTCCAACCAGGGACGGTAGGCAAGACTCAGCCCTGCCAATGCCAGGACTGCAACGGAAACCCATCCTTGACACCTTTTTCTCATAAAATATGCCTGCACAGAGCGGAATAGAGGCGCGCTCTCCCTCCCTTCAAGTCCTGGACGACGCAGTTTGTTCGAAGCAACGCGCCGCTTCGCACTTTTTCAAACCCCGCTCCCCCCACCCTCCACTCCATTCCGCTGGACAAAGAATCTTATCTTGCGCCCCAAAATCACGAGGAATGTCCATTACCCTTCTGCTCGTCCTCCTGACGGGGCTCGTTTCGTATCAGGCGTTCAACAACCCTGCCATCAGCCAAAAGCTGCTCCTCCACCCCTATTCGGTTCACCATCGCGGCGAATGGTACCGCCTGCTCACCCATGGCTTCGTGCACGCCGATTGGGGGCATCTGCTCATCAACATGTTCGTCTTGTACCAGTTCGGCGAGCTGATGGAACTCTATTTCCAGGGCATCTTCGGGGAAGCGTTCGGCAAAGGGGTGTACGTGCTGTTCTATCTCGGCGCCATCGTGCTTTCGGGGCTGCCCAGCTATTTCAAACACCGGGACAACAGTTATTTCGGGGCTCTCGGCGCCTCGGGCGCCACCTCGGCGGTGGTTTTCGCCTTCATTTTCTTCTATCCCTGGGAATGGTTCCTCTTCCCGCCCCTGCCCGCTCTGCTTTTCGGGGTGGGGTACCTGTGGTACTCTTCCTACATGGGCAAGCACGGACAAGACAACATCGGCCACGACGCCCACTTCTGGGGGGCCGTTTTCGGGTTCGTGTTCATCGTCGTTTCCTCCCTGGCTTTTCGGCCCGAGTTCTTCGATGCCTTCCTGCACAATCTCTTGCAAGGGCCTTCCCGCCCGCCCTTTCTGGGCTGAAAACGAGGAACCCCTGAAAAGGCCGGCCGCTAACCACCCCTGTACCCTCAGCGCAGCAGGGCCACATCCCCCTTGAAAACTTCCACGGAGCCGTCCACGAACTCCACCTCGACGAACCAGACGAACACGGCGGGGTTGAGGGCTTGGCCGCGGTAGGTGCCGTCCCAGCCGAGGGTGGGGTCGTTGGGGGGAAGGTGGGCAGCCTCGTACACGGGCTCACCCCAGCGGTTGAAGACGCGAAACCGGCGGATTTCCGCAACGCCCTGCCCCGCAAAAACGGTGAAGCGGTCGTTGATGCCGTCGCCGTCGGGGCTGAAAGCATTGGGCACGAAGACGGGGCGCTGCTTGTCCACGAAGAGGGTCAGCTGGTCGCTGTCCGTGCAGCCGTTCTTCTCCACGGTGACGGTAAAGGTGGTGGTTTCGAGCAGGAAGGCGGTGGGCTCGGGGCAGCCCCGGCAATCGAGCAATTCGGCCGGCTCCCAGACGATGGCGTCCAGGCTGTCGGCGGGGATGCTGAGCGAGAGATGGAGCCGAACGCTGTCGCCCAGTTGCACGCGGTTCTCGATTTCCGTGTCGGCGCTGAGGCTCACGTGCAGGGCTTCCGGCTCGTTCAGGTCGAAAACGAGGGTGTTTTCACAGCCGTTGACGTCTTGCACGACGAGTTTGTAGCTGCCCTGCCCGAGGTTGGGGTAGGTGGTCTGGGTGCTGAAGATGTCGCTGTTCAGAGCGAAGAGGTAGGGCCCGCTGCCCCCGCTGACGGAGACGATTTCGATGATGCCGTCGCGTTCGCCGTGGCAGCTGATGGGCGTGACGACGATTTCGGGCACGGGCGTCCCCTGCTGGGCATCCACCACCACGGCATCGGTGGAGGCGCACCCCAGCAGCGTGTCCGTCACGGTCAGCAGGTAGGTGCCCGGCTGAGCGACTTCCGGGTGCTGCGCGGTGGAATCGCCGGGGAAAGCCCCCCCCGCGCTGCTCCAGCGGTACACGATGTGGGGCCCTGCACTGCTGGCCCCGCCCAGAACGACGGATTGGGCATCCTCCTCGCAAGTGAGCGTGAAGTCCGCCCCGGCGTCCGCTACGGGCGGCTCGGAGACCTGAATCGTCAGGGTGCTTTGGTAGCTGCAGTTGTCTTCCGAGTAGGCATAGGTGAGGGTGTGCTCACCGGGGCCCGCCAGGGCCGGGTCGAAGAGACCGAGGGTTGCATCGAGCAAGCCCGGCCCCGCCCAGGACCCGTTGCCCCCACCCTGGCCCCCGCTCACCGAGACTTCGAGGAGCTGGACGCCGGTGTTGCCGTCCAGGCAGAAGGGGCCGGCCGGGGCGGGTTCGAGGAGCACATCGGGGCATTCCAGCGCAGCGCAAATCAATTCCGACACAGCGGGAGGGCAGGTGCCGTCGCCCAGGGCTTCCACTTTCAGGGCCACCTCCTGGCCCGGCTCCAGGCCGTCCATTCGGTAAGCCGTTTGCCCCACGAGCACCCCCGCCGGCCCCTGCACGACGACCACGTTGTAGCCCTGCGCACCCGCCACCGGCGCCCAGGCGAACTCCACGCTGGAAGTGGTGGCCGTGCAGGTCATCTGGGGTGCCTCCAGCTCCGGTACGATTTCCACCTGATGCAAAACCATTTCCGAGCTGCAGCCCCCATCGGACACGCTCAGGGTGATGGTCTTGGTGCCCGGTGTGTTCCAGGTCACCTGATGGGGCCCGGGGCCCGTGCCGGGCAAGGCGGTGCCCCCGTCGAAATCCCAGGAAAATTGAGCGCCGGGGCCGGCTTGCCCGCTGAAGGTCACGGTGACGGGCTCGGTTCGGCAGGCGGTCAGGGGGAGGGTGAAGGCGGCGGTGGGTGTGGGGCGCACCTCGATGCTCAGGCTCTCGGCGTAGCTGCAATTGTCCTCGGAATAGGTGTACAGCACCTGATGGGTGCCCACTCCGGCCAACACGGGGTCGAACAGGCCCAGCTGGGCATCCACGATGCCGGGGCCGCTCCATTGGCCCTGGCCGCTCCCGCTGCCGCCGATGACCTGTACCTCCAGCTGCTCCAGCACGGTAGTCGCGTTCAGACAGATGGGCGGCACCGGGGTGAGGTTCAAGCTCACATCGGGGCAGTCCACCGCAGCGCACTGCGCCTGCACCAGCACGGGCGGGCAAGGCCCCACACTCAAACCCGTCAGCTCGATGCTCACGTTTTCGAGGGGTTGCAAACCCGCCACCAGATAGCTCGTGTCGGAGGTGAACTGGCCCGCCTGACCGCTCGTCACCACCACGTTGTAGGAGGCGATGCCCGCATCCGCATTCCAGACGAACTCCACCGACTGGGTGCTCGTGTTGCAATTGACGACGGGCAGGGCCGGCGGGGCTTCCACCTCCACCACCTGGGCGACCGGCGCCGACAGGCAGGGCCCCGCCTCCACGCTCAGGGTGACCGTATGGGTGCCGGGGCTGCTCCAGGTGACCAAATGCGGCCCCGCACCCGTGCCAGGCACGGCGACGCCGCCGTCGAAGTCCCAGTGGAAGACCGCCCCCGCCGGGGCATTGCCCAGGAAGGTGACGGCCGCCTCAGCGCCCGTGCAGAGGGTGCCGGCCGAGAGGCTGAAATCCGCCGTGGGTTCTTCCTGCAGGGTGATGGGAGTGCTCGTTTCGTAGCTGCAATTGCCTTCCTCGTAGCGCAGGGTGATGAGGTGGGTTCCGGGGCCCGCTGCTGCGGGGTCGAACAGGCCGCTGCTCGGGTCCACGATGCCGGGGCCGCTCCAGGTGAGGGTGCCCGTGCCGCCGGGCGGGTTCACCGAGCCGCTCAGGGTGAAGGGCACGGCACCGCCCAGGCAGAGGGTGTCCACCGGCTGAATGTCGAGGGTCGTTGGGGGGCAATCGAGGGCGGCGCAAAGCTGCTGCAAACTGAGGTCGGGGCAGGTGCCGTTGCCCTGGATTTCGAGGGAAAGCACGACTTCCTCGCCGGGCTGCAAGCCCTCGAACCGGACGAGGGTGTCGGTTTGAAGGGTGGGCACATGCCCCGAAAGGACGTCGAGGGTGTAGGCGCCGGCGCCCACCACGGGGTTCCAGCTGAATTGCACGCTTTCCGTGGTGGCGGCGCACTGGATTTGAGGGGGCGTCAGCGGTGCCTCCACCCGCACGGGCAGACTGAGGGCGGGCGACAGGCAGCCCAGCGCCTCCACCTGCAAGGTGACGAAGAAGGTGCCGGTATCGGCCCAGCTCACCTGCTGAGGGCCGGGGCCGGTGCCGGGAACGGCGACGCCGCCGTCGAAGTCCCAGAAGAAGCGGGCATCCGAAGCGGCGGAGCCCGTGTAAGTCACCGTTGCGGGGTCGCCCAGGCAGACCGAGCCGCTGAGGGTGAAATCGGGGGTGGGTTCGGGGAAGACCGCTATATCGATGCCCTCGACGTAGGAGCAGGAACCCTCGCGGTAGGTGAGCACCACGGCATTGGTGCCGATGAGGGCGAGGTTGGGGTCGAACAAACCCGTCGCGGGGTCGGCGATGCCGGGGCCGCTCCACTCCAGGGTTCCCCCCCCGTTCCCACCCGTGACGGTGGCGGTGAGGGGGAAGGGCGCCATGCCCAGGCAGAGGGTATCCACCGGGGCGATGCTGAGGACGACGTCGTTGGGGCAATCCTGCGCCAGGCAGGTGGCCGTGGCGGTGGCATTGGGACAGGCCGTACCGCTGACGGCAACGACTTCGATTTCCACCTGGTCGCCGGGGTTGAGCCCGGGCACGAACCAGGTCGTGTCGTTTTGCAAGCTACCCGGCGGCCCTTGCAGGGTGTTCACCGCATAGCTCTGGGCGCCGGGCACGCTGCTCCAGGTGAAGGTGACGGCGTTCAGGCTGGGCGTGCAGGCCACCACGGGCTGCGGCAACTGGCTCTGCACCTCGATGACGGCGGCGTAGCTGTCCTGGCAGCCCCCGTCGTCGAGCAGCAGGGTGACGACCTTGGAACCGGGCGTGTTCCAGGTGATTTCCAGGGTTCCGGGGAGGGCGCCCGGCTGGGCGCTGCCTCCGTCGAAATCCCAGGCAAAGGTGGTATTGGCTGTGCTGTCCCCCGTGAAAGTGAGGACGGCTGCTTCCCCCAGGCAGGTGGCATCGGCCAGGTCGAAGAGGGCGGTGGGGGGGAGGGTCACGTCGAGGGTGGCGGCGATTTCGCTGGCACAGTCGCCCAGCGAAGCCCGCACGATGACGGTGGTCAGGGAGTCTATCTGGAGCAGGGTATCGGGCAGGAGGTTGCTGCTGTCGGCGGGGCTGGCGCTGTGGTAGCTGAACACGGCGCCGGTGAAGTTGCTGTCCACCACGGGCAGCTCGTGCAGGTTGAACAAGGTGCCCTGGCAGACGAGCGGGGTGTCGAGCACGTGCAAATCGGGTTGGTCGGCGCCTACGGGAACGGTGACGGTCACCTGGTCGAAGCAGGTGTCGCCGGGGCTGAGCTCCCAGCCCACCGTCAGGGTGTAGTCGCCGGCCAGGCCCACGTCCACGGTGGGCTCCACACTCAGGAAGCTGTCGGGCCCTTCCCAGCGGAAGAAGACCCCGTCAGGAGAGGAGTTCATGCCGTCCAGGGTGACGAAGGGGTTGCTGCACGAGACCGAATCGGGGGGGTTGGGGTTGACGACCGCCTCGATTTCGAAGACCTCGAACTGGAGGGTGATGGTGCTGTCGCAGCCCAGCCAATTGGTGCGGGTGATGGTGTGGGGTCCGGGCGGGCAATAGGTGATGCCCCCGATGCGCACGCATTCGCCCTCGCAGACGTCCACCGTGAGGAGGGAGGAGGAGGGCAGGAGGGGGTTGAGGATGACGGTCACGACGCTGTCGCAGCCCAGCCAGCTGTCCAGGGTGATGCTCTGCGAGGAGCAGACCATCTGCCCCCCGATGTTGAGGCATTCGCCCAGGCAAACGGCGGTGTCGAGCACGGTGGGCGAAGGCGGAATGCCCACCACCACCTGGAAGCAGTCGTCCGAAAGGTCGCCGCAAAAGGGCGGCGTTCCCGAATTGAAGGCGGCCTGCAGGTCGGCCAAATCCATGCCGATGAGCGAGGGCAACTCCGCCGAAGCCAGAATGGTATGCGACAGGCCGCAGACGGTGTAGGTGCCCGGCGCCTGAACCGACATGTTGGGCCCGGCGTCGTAGCCCACGATGGTGCCGTTTTGGGAGAGGAGGAAGGTGTAGGCGTAGTCGGCGGGGTTGGGGGGCGGGCCGCCGTAGTTGGGCGTGATGTTGAGGTTGAGGTCGGGGTCGCCTACGCAGCCCTGGATATCGGACTGATTGAGGGAGCCGCCCTCGGCTTCACATTCGAAGCAGGCGATGACGCCGCACTCGAAGAAGAGGCTGAAGTTGGTGAGGAAGCCGACGTCCTGGTCGCAGTTGTCGGCCACGACGAGGGTCCAGGTGCCGTTGGCGGGGGCGCCGGGCTGGTTGAAGTCGTCCAGGTCGCAGTTGGGGGCTTGCACGCCGCCGGTCATGGGGTCGGTCACGCCGCCGCAGGGCACCGTCCAGGAGCCCACCAGGCAGAGGCCGGGAGTGCCGTTGCAGTTGTAGGGGGTGTTGTTGGTCAGGGGGTTGCCCGTCCCCGTCTCGATGCAGACTTGCAGGTTGTCGTTCTGGTTGCCGCAGGGCGGGCCGGCGTTCTGGTCATCGGCCATCAGCAGGTAATTCACGCCGTTGGGCGCAATGAGGGAGACGCTCAGATCGCCCACCCAGGTGTGGGTGATGCCGAAACAGACCTGCTGCAGAGGGCACTGCGAAAGGTCGTTCGGGCCGTTCACCGTTACGGAGAGGTAGCCCTCGAAAACGCCGTTGTCCACGATGGGTACCGGGCAGTTGGTGCATTCGCAAAGTTGGGCGCGCAACGGCAGGGCCGCTCCGAAAAGCAGCCCAACAATTAGAAAGGGGAAGATGACCAGCCGTTTGTTCATTTGTTCGTTCGCTAAGTGGACGCAATGGGAATTTCAATCCTGCAAGGCACCGCAAGGGCCCTGCCCGAGGGTGAGATTTTCCAACTTGGCTAGACTTGATGCCTTTCGGTAGGATGATTCTTGGCTGATGTCCCGGAACGTTGACCCCCTCGCAGGGAGGGGCTGGAATCTGGGAAGGCGGCTTCTGGGGGGCGCTTTGCCCGTCACGCGGAGTGGCTTCTCCGACTTGACTTTCAATTTCGGCTCAAGTTACAGAATTTTGACAGGCTGCGAAACTCGCCCCCCGGCTTATATTTTCCTTTTCTCTATCTGAAAAAACACCCCGCCCCTTCCCTTTCCCCATTCCGCACATGCGTTAGCCTCTGCCAATCAAACCCTTGCACCGCCAAACCCCCCACCCCCCCCCCCCCCCCCCCCCCACCCCCCCACC
>CAZBYX010000030.1:0-21673 GCA_964496055.1 uncultured Saprospiraceae bacterium | reverse complement strand
GAAGGCCACCCCGATGGCCGGTCCGAGGTGTTGCAGGGCGAGGGTGGGGAAGAGCCGGTCGGTTTTTTCAGGGATGGGGAGGCCCTTTTCGGCGGCGTAGAGGTAGAGCAGAGCGCCGAGGGTGAGAAAAAGCAAATTCGCCACCACGAGGATGACGCTGAAGGTGTACATATTCTTCTGGGCATCCCGCAGGGTGCGGCAGCTGAGGTTTTTCTGCATCATGTCCTGGTCCAGCCCCGTCATCACGATGGTGATGAGCGCCCCGCTGATGACCTGCTTGAAGAAGTTGTTGGGGTCTTTCCACCCCCCCTCGAAGAAGAACAGCTGCGAATATTGGCTCTGGCGCACCCACTCCACCAGCCCGCCCACGTCGCGGCCCGTTTGCGAGCCGATGGCCAGGATGGTCATCACCACCGCCCCCAACATGCACACGGTTTGCAGGGTGTCCGTCCAGACGATGGTCTTGATGCCCCCCTGAAAGGTGTACACCCAGATGAGCACGATGGTGAGCCCCACCGTCAAATAGAAAGGCACCCCGAAAGCATCCATGACGAACAACTGCAGCACCATCGCCACCAAAAACAAGCGGAAGGATGCCCCGATGACCCGCGAAAGCAGGAAATACGCCGCCCCCACTTTGTAGGACATGCGCCCGAGGCGCCGCTCCAGGTAAGTGTAAATCGAGGTCAGGTCGTGCCGGTAGTACAAGGGGAGCAACACCTGGGCAATGAGCACGTAGCCGAGCAAATAGCCGAAGACCATTTGCATGTAGGAAAACGACTGGTTGGCGCCGTTCCCGCCCACCGCCCCGGGTATGGAGATGAAGGTCACCCCCGAAAGCGAAGCTCCGATCATCCCCACCGCCACCAGAATCCAGGGCGATTGGCGCCCGGCAATGAAAAAATCCCGGTTGTCGGCGCGGCGGCCCGTCACATACGACACCCCCATCAACAACAGAAAGTACAACGCAATGATGCCCAGGAGAAGGCCGGGGCTCAAGGTGGAAGCCATATGGGTCCTGCTTTTGGAAAGCAGCGAAGGTAGGAAAATCGCCAGAGGAGAAGCCCGCCCACACCCCCGCTGCAGGGGTGGAGGTTGGGGGGCGGGTTTGGCTCAGAAGCGCAGCTGCAGCGTGTCGCGCATCCAGGCGAACTGATTGCCGTTGCGGCGCCAGTAGTCGCTCTTGAGGGTTTTCTTCAGGCGGGCGTAGGTCAGGCCGCGGCCGTTTTCTTCCCGCCACCCGAGAATGCGATGCGGGAATTCATTCTCGAACTCGATGGTGAGGATGCGCTCCAGGTGCATGTAGTCCACGCGCAGGGTGGAGGAGGCCTCCCCCCGTTCGAGCTGGATGCGCGCCTTGCGGGGCATGATTTTCTCGTGAGCCAGACGGATGTAAAACAAGCCGGGAATGAGGTCCACTTCCCCCTGGGGAACGAAGGCCGGGTTCATGCGCAGGTAGTTGAACAGCTCGTCCTCCCAAAGGGCGCTCCCCATAACGAACTCCCGATCGCCTTCCTGTTCGAAGTAGGAGAACTGCCGCACCCGCATTTTTTTCTCCCGCCGATTGAACTGGGTGAACGTCTGGCCGCACCATTCCTGGGAGCTGGCCACCGCCTTGAGGGAGGCGGGGCGGTTTTCCAGGCTCACGGGGGTGAATACCGACAGCATCATGGAGTAATCGTACACCCCGGTGGTGAATTTGCGCAGGGCATTCATTTTCAAAACGCTCACCCTGTCGGCGCCGGCGTGTTCGGGGCGGTCGAGCTTGACCTGCCTGGATTTGGAAAAATCTTCGGTGACGAAAACCAGCACGGCATCCCCCACCCGCTCTTCTCCATAACGGGATTGGTGCAGCTCGTAGCTGTTCAACTCCGCCTCCCCGGCGTACCAGTAATCCTGGAAGTCCTGGAAGGGCTCCTTCGATACGAAACGCGCTTCTTTGACTCCGGGGGAATGAATTTCACAACCCAAAAACAGAAAGAGGGGAAGGACCAACCCGGCGGCCATGCGAGAGGTGTTTTTGGATACCATGGGTAGCTGTTTGTTCAAGAAAAAAAGAGTGGTTTGCCATCGCCCCCCCTCGCCGAACGGCAAACAATCCACTGTGGAAAGCAAAAAGCCCAGAATGCAAATGCTTTGAAGGGGCTGATTGTTCGTGCACGAATTCTCGGCCAAAATACCTCCTTCGCTGCGGAAAAGCAGCCCAGAGCCGTTAACTTTGCCCTCCCAACGCGGCTAATTCAGCTCACCCACCATGCAACTCCCGCCAAATCATCCATTTATGGTCGATGTGAAATTGTTCTCGGGCACGCAGTCCCGTTATCTGGCCGAAAAAATTGCCGACCACTACGGCCAGCCTCTGGGGGACATCACCCTTCAACGCTTCAGCGACGGCGAGATGCAACCCATCATCAACGAGTCGGTGCGCGGGGCCTATGTCTTTTTCATCCAGTCCACTTTCGCCCCGGCTGAAAATTTCATGGAGCTGTTGCTGATGATCGATGCAGCCAAACGCGCCTCCGCCGGCTACATCACCGCCGTCATCCCCTACTTCGGCTATGCGCGCCAAGACCGCAAAGACAAGCCCCGGGTGCCCATCTCCGCCAAGCTGATTGCCGAACTGCTTCAGGCCGCCGGCGCCAACCGCGTCATGACCATGGACTTCCACGCCGACCAAATCCAGGGCTTCTTCGACATCCCGGTGGACCACCTCAAAAGCGAAGCCATCTACCTGCCCTACCTGGAAGCCCAGAACCTCGACAACGTCATCTTCGCCTCCCCCGACGTGGGCGGCGTGAAGCGCGCCCGCATCTACTCCAAATATTTCGGCAAGAGCCTGGTCATCTGTGACAAGCAGCGCCGCCGCGCCAACGAGGTGGCGGAAATGACCGTCATCGGCGAGGTGGAAGGATACGACATCATCCTGGTGGACGACCTGGTGGATACCGCCGGCACCCTGTGCCGCGCCGCCGACGTCCTCCTCAAGGAAGGAGCCCGCAGCGTACGCGCCCTGTGCACCCATCCCGTGCTCTCCGGCAATGCCTACAAAAACATCGAAAACTCCAGCCTCACGGAGCTGATCGTTTGCGACACCATCCCCCTGAAGCAGAGCAGCTCCAAAATCAAGGTTCTGTCCACGGCCAAACTCTTCGCCCGCGCCATCCGCAACACCCACGAACACCGCAGCATCTCGGCCCTTTTCGTCGGCGAATGAAAGCCATCGCCCCAAAAGGAAAGAGGCGATGCTCGCTGAGCATCGCCTCTTTGTCTTTTTTGGGCGCGTGTTTAGCAATCTACCTCCCCCTACTCACTTTCGGTCTGCTGGAGAAAAGTTTGGATGGAGTCCACACACTGCTTCAGCTTGTCGTAGTTGATGCTGTAGTGGATGAACTTGCCCTCCCGCTGGGTGGTGACCAGGCCTGCCAGGCGCAGGATGCGCAGGTGCTGGGAAGTGATGCTTTGCTCCAGGTTCAAGGTGTTGTAAATCCGGTTCACATTGATGGTACCGTTGGCATCAATGAACTCCAGGATTTTCATGCGTAGCGGGTGGGTCAACGCACGTAGGATCTCAGAAGAAACTTCCAATTTCTCCTGATTGATAGAGACCTTAGCCTTTCTCATAGAAGCCTTTTTATTTAGGGTGAACGATTTGTACCAAGCAAATATGAGTTTTTTAATTATTTTATCAAAAAAATCGCATAAAAAATGCTGTAAATCGAAGATTTACAGCATCGTTGTGTCTTTAGGTCGGAAAGGGGCGTCCGGATTGCGCGGGTTCGCCCGGGCAAGACCTCATGCGCTGCACGCAAAGCACATGACCACAATGTTCAAGGGTAAAGGAACGGAAAGGCACATGGATGGAAGCAGACGCAGGCAGGCTTCATTGAGAGGCCAACTCTTCCACCAACCGGGATATCTGTGACAGCCTTTCTTTATTGAGCGAATAATAGATGAACTTGCCTTGCCGCTCGGTCACCGTCACGCCGGCCCGCCGCAGAATGGCCAGGTGTTGCGAAGCCACCGATTGCTCCAGCCGCAGCTTGATGTAGATGTCCGTCACGGTCATCTTCTCGTTTTCCTCCAGCAAGTCGATGATTCGCTTGCGCAAATGATGGTTCACCGCCCGAAGCACCAGCACGGCCTTGCGCAGCTCCGCGTAGTCGAGCTGAATGTCTTCGTTCCCCTTCTTCAGAGTGACAGTTTCGTTTTTTTGCTTTCCCATATTATGTCGGTTTGATGTTGAAAAATTCCATGAACCAATTTTACCAAAACTATACCAACAACAAAGATTACATCCCAACCTAATGCGTAAGGGAATTATTGCGAAGCTAAAATAAAAAAAATAATTGCACAATGGAAATTTTCGTCCATCGGGCGTCCTTGTCAATTTAATTTTATCCAGATTTATAAGTACGTGAAAAGAGAAGCGATTCAAACGGGCTTTTGCCGGGGGCGCGTAATGTTGGGGGGCTTCAGGTAGAAGGGGCTGAAATAGGCGAGATCCTCGTAAGCGCCCTGTTGGAAGGCATGCCACGCCAGGGGCACCAGTTGAACGGCATGGGGGAGCAAATCGAGGAAGAGGGTTCCGGGCTTTTGGAGGAGGGTTTGTGCCTTGGGGGCTCCGTTGCCGCAAAAGACCAACCGATACCCCTGCACCAACCAGGGGTCGAAAGAGTCTTCCTCCAAGATTTTGGCTTCGGCGGGGCCCAGCGAATTGTTCTGCTCATCGAAAAGCTGGCAATAGACTTCCATTCGCCGGGCATCGATCATGGGCACGTAGCGGGTGGGTTGGTGGGGCGGGTGCCGGCGGGCGGCCTCCAGCGCCAGGGCTTTCAAGGTGTCCACGCCGATGAGGGGGAGGTCCAAAGCGTAGCACAAGCCTTTGGCCACAGCCGCACCGACGCGAAGGGAAGTGAAGGAGCCCGGCCCCCGGGAAACGGAGACGGCGCGCAGGTCTTTCAAACCCACACCGCCCGCCCGCACACACCGGTCCACCAGGTGGGTCAGAACTCGGGAATGGGCGTTGCGCCCGCGCTCTTCCACCTGGGCCAACACTTCTTCCCCGCGGCTCAATGCCACCGAACAAACATCCGTGGAGGTTTCCAAATGGAGTAGCAGCGCCATCGCTCGTGGTTTGAGCCCGCAAAGGTAAGTCTTCGGCGGGGCTCGGGCTTCCCTTCCCCCGCACTAAACTTTTCCCGCCTGCGAACATTTACTCCAAAAAGCTCAACTTTGTACTTCCCCCACCCCCACCGCCTCCTCCAACCCTCGACACCTGCTGAACCCCCGAACATGAAAATCGGCATCGTTTGTTACCCGACTTATGGCGGCAGTGGCGTGGTCGCCACCGAGCTTGGAACCGCTTTGGCCCGCAAGGGTCACGAAGTGCATTTCATCACCTACCGCCGCCCGCCCCGCCTGGACCACTTCCAGGAAAACGTTTACCTGCACGAAGTCAGCGGCGAAGACTACCCCCTCTTCGAGTACCCGCCTTACGATACCACCCTGGCCAGCAAAATCGTGGACGTGGTCAAATTCGAAAAGCTGGACCTGATGCACGTCCACTATGCCATCCCGCACGCCACGGTGGCTTATTTGGCCAAGAAAATCCTCCTGCGAGACGGCAAGTACCTGCCCGTCATCACCACCCTGCACGGTACGGACATTACCCTGGTGGGCAACAACCCGGCCTTCAAACCCGTGGTCGAGTTCTCCATCGCCAAATCCGACGGGGTGACCGCCGTTTCCAAAAACCTGCGCGACGAAACCTACAAGTCCTTCAACATCGACTTCGACATCCAGGTCATTTACAACTTCATCGATTTCCGGCGCTTTCGCAAGGTGAACAAAGATCACTTCAAAAAAGCCATTGCGCCGAACGGCGAGAAAATCCTCGTTCATGCCTCCAATTTTCGGAAGGTGAAGCGGGTGGAGGACGTCATTCGCATCTTTCAGCGCGTGTACGCCAAAATTCCCTCCAAGCTGTTGCTCATCGGGGACGGCCCCGAGCGCCAGAACCTCGAGAAGCTCTGTCGGGAAATCGGGCTTTGCCACGAGATCCGCTTTTTGGGCAAGCAAAACGCCATCGAGGAACTGCTGGCCATCGCCGACCTTTTCCTCATGCCCTCGGAGAGCGAGAGTTTCGGATTGGCGGCGCTGGAAGCCATGGCCTGCGAAGTGCCCGTCGTCTCTTCCAACACGGGGGGGCTGCCCGAGGTGAACGTTCATGGGGTTACGGGCTACCTGGCCGAGGTGGGGAATGTGGAGGCCATGGCGGCTTACGCCATCGCCATTTTGCAGAACGAGGAAAAACACCGCCAGTTCAGGGCCAATGCTCTGAAGCGCGCCCGCGAATTCGACCTCGAGGTCATTCTCCCTCAATACGAAGCCTACTACGAACACGTGCTGGAAAGCGCCGTTTATCACTAAGCTCGTCCCCCCCTGCTGGAAAATGCAAAGGGGTCGAACCTGAACAGGTTCGACCCCTTTTTTCACCCCCAAATATGCGGGGAATCAGAAGGAAGCCTTGGGGATATGTCGAATGAACTGGACGATTTTCCGGACGGGTTTGAGGATGGTGGTGTAGGGGCGGGCTTTGAGTTTGTTTTTCTTCCAGGCCAGGCGGTCTTCCAGGTTGGCGATGAGGCGGCTCTCGACGAAGCGGTTGCCCGTTCCGCCGATGCGCATCTTCACCAAAACCTGCGGCAGGTAGTAAGTGGAAACCCCGTGCTTGTACAAGAGCCGGAGGATGAGCTCGTAGTCCCCGGCAAAGCGGAAGGTGGGGTCGTAGAGCCCGTATTGGTCCAGCACGCTTTTGCGCACGAAGAAGGTCGGATGCGGAACCATCCAGCCGTTGAGGAAGCGCTTGGGATTGAACTTGCCCGAACGCCACATGCGCACCACCTTTCTCATGTCGTGGCGATCTACGTAGCACAGGTCCCCGTAAAGGGAATCGACCTGGTTTTCTTCCATGGCCTGGGCCACCATTTCCACGATGCGGTTGTGCACGTACACATCATCGGAATTGAGGATGCCGATGACCTCGCCGGTAGCGGCGCGAATACCCTTGTTCATCGCATCGTAAATGCCGTTGTCGGGTTCGGAAATGACCGTGGCGATGCGGTCGCGGTAACGGTTTACTACATCCAGGGTGCCATCGGTGGAAGCACCGTCAACGATGATGTACTCGATTTCGGGGTACGTCTGGCTGAGGACACTGTTGATGGTGTCCTCGATGGTCTCCACACTGTTGTAACAAACAGTGATGATACTGATTTTCATGTTGGCTTGATTGACTAAGGGTTAAAAGCATCGCTTTTGGAAGTAATCTGTTTTTGGGCTCAGGCGATGGTCTTGTATTTGTTCGTCTTAGGTGTGTATCCAGGGTAGGAAAACGAGACACCCGCTTGATTTTCAGGTACTCAAGCCTTTAGGAGGAGGGGGCCGGAATTGTTCGAATAGAGCAGTGGTATTCGAAAACTGGGAAAGGACAAAAAAGAGCAGTTGACGATAGGAAGCTTAAAGGTACGCCAAAATGCTGACTTTAGCCATGCCCGAAGCGAGAATACCCATTGTTGAGGAGCCCTTTCGGGTCAGGGCGCCCCGTTTTCCCCGACCAGGCCGTTGCCGTTGCGATGGATGATGATGTTCTCGAGCACGAGCATGTCCATCTTGGTTCGCAGGAAACACTCCAGGGCATGTTCGGGGGAGTTGACGATGGGTTCGTTTTCGTTGAAGGAGGTATTCAACAAGACGGGCACCCCGGTCTTTTCATGAAACTTGCGGATGAGCCGGTAATAGCGGGGGGCTACGGAGGGGTCCACCGTTTGCAGGCGGCCGGTGCCGTCCACGTGCGTGACGGCGGGAATGACGGGGTGTTTTTCGGGTCGAATGCGGAAGACCTTCTCCATGTAGGGCACCTCATCCACCTGCTCGAAATATTCGGCGGTGAATTCCTTGAGGATGGAGGGCGCGAAGGGGCGGAAGGATTCCCGCTTTTTGATTTTTTCGTTCAACAGAGCTTTGGCGTCCTGGCGGCGCGGGTCCACGATGATGGAGCGATTGCCCAGAGCGCGGGGGCCGAACTCGGCCCGCCCCTGAAACCAGCCCACCACCCCGGCCTTGACCAGGCAATCGGTCACCACCTCGTAGAGCTCTTCGTCGTTCTGGTATTTCTTGTAGGGAATGTTCCGCTTTTTCAGGTAGGCTTCGATTTCTTCGGGGCTGAAGCGCACGCCCGTATAAGCCCAGTGCCGGAAGGGCAGGCGGGGCTTGTTCAGTTTGTGGTGATAGAAATAGAGGGCAGAGCCCACGGAGGTGCCGCCGTCGTGGCCGGCAGGGGGAACGTAGAGCTTTTCGAAGGGGGTGTTTTCCACTACCTTGCCGTTGGCCACCGAATTTTGAGCCACCCCGCCCGTGATGCAGAGGTTCGGCAGGCCGGTTTGCTCATGCAGGTACCGGGCCAGGCCGAAAATCAGTTCTTCCGTGTAGCGCTGCACCGAAGCCGCCAGGTTCTTGTGGTGCTCGCTCAGGGGCTCGCCCTTTTGACGCGGCGGGCCGAATTTGGCGATGAGCGCCTCGGTGAACAGCGGGTCCACATGGGGGGAGCCGCCCTCCCAGCTCATGTTCACCCCTTCCTTGAAATGCCGGAAGTATTTGGGGTTCAGCTCGAACAGCCCCTTGTTTTTCCGAATCACCACATCGTGCAATTCCTCCACCAGGGTGGGTTTGCCGTAAGGCGACAGGCCCATGACCTTGTACTCGTCGCCGTAATGCGGGAAGCCCAGGTATTGGGTGAAGGTGGTGTAAAAGATACCGATGGAGTGCGGATAGGATACGCTGTCGAGCACTTCGATTTTGTTGCCCCGCCCCACCCCCCGCATGGTGGAGGTGAAATCGCCCATCCCGTCGATGCTGAGGATGGCCGATTCTTCGAAGGGGGAAGCAAAGAAGGCCGAAGCCATGTGGCTGCGGTGGTGCTCGATGTAGTGCATTTCGGCCCGGATTTCCTCGGGCTCGAAGCCCAGAGCCCGGGCGATGTCATCTTTCAGCTCCCGGATGCGCAAGGAGTTGGTGGCCCGATCGCGAATAGCCCTTAGAGAGACGGAATTTTTCAGGGCGTGCAAAATTTTCCGGGGCAATTTGGCGAAGGGGTCCCGCGAGACGGTGATGTGGTCCAACTCTTTGAGGGTGATGCCGGCTTCCTGCAGGCAGAAAGCGATGGCGTTCACGGGCAGCCCTGCCCAGTGTTTGACGCGCAGGATTCGCTCCTCCTCGGTGGCAGCGATCAGCTCGCCGTCTTTCAAAATACAGGCGGAGGAGTCTCCGTGATAAGCATTGATCCCTAAGATGTACATATTCACTTGGATTTTTTGTGTTCGTCGATTTTGATGTCCACCAACAGGCGGAACCAGAAAGCCTGGAGGAAATGGAAGATGAACCCCTCCTTCCCGTCCAGGAAGCCCAACTTGAAGAAATAGCGGTAGAAGAAGTAGAGGAAGGGCCGGACGAAAAGCGGCATGCGCCACCAGAGCTTTTTCAGGTAGGCGGTTTTTTCGTCGGGGTTGCCGAAGGCCTTGGCCTGACGGGCCTGGCGACGGTGGCCGTTGAGCCGTTCGATTTCTTCCTCGGCCACCAGGGTGCTGTAGCGGTTGTGCTTGTCGATCCAGAAGCTGATGCGGTTTTCCTTGAGGTTTTCCTCCAGCAGGTAACCGTCCTTCCAGACGAGGGTCTTACCCGGCACGATGAAGCGGTGGTCCATGTTTTCGTTGAGGTCGGAATGCCCCACGCCGGTTCGGAACATTTTCAGGAGGTACTTCGGGAAGTAGCCCCCGAAGCGAATCCAGCGCCCCTTGAAGAAGTTCTTGCGGTTGAAGTAAATGCCGTTGATTTCGGGGTCCATGTCCGCATCGCGGAAGCGGCTCAGACGCTGGAACAACTCCGGGGAAACGATGTGGTCGGCATCGAGGCCGATGGTCCAGGGGGTTTCCACGGGGAAGTTGTTCAGCGCGTAATCCCATTGTTTGGGGTGGTTTTCGAAGGGGTGTTCGAGGACTTGCGCGCCGAAACTTCGGGCAATGGACACGGTCTCATCGGTGCTGCCCGAATCGAGCACGAAAACGGGGGCTCCCAGCCCCTGGATGGACTCGAGCAATCGAGGCAGGTGGACCTCCTCGTTGTAGGTCAGCACGATGAAGGAAAAGTCAGGCCGACTCATGGCGGAGATGTTCGCGGTAGGCCTGGATGTAGGCGGGCACCAGTTTTTCCGCCGAGAAACGCTCCTGAATCAGGGCGGGGCCCCGGCGGCGGATTTCTTCCCGTTTCGAGGGGGCTTCGAACGCCGTGCGCAAAGCCGCGGCGATGCTTTCGGGGGCCAGGTCCGTCACCCACCCCAGCCCTTCTTCCCGGACGAATGCGGACAAACCCACCCCCTCGCTGACCAGCACCGGAGTCCCCACCGAGAGCGCCTCGATGACCACGTTGGCGAAATTCTCGTTGTGGGAAAGCAGGAGAAAAACATCCGCCCGGGCGAGAAATTCGAATTTTTCCGTTCCGTGCAAATGCCCCACCCAATTGACCCGCTCCTCCAAACCCAGGGCGCGGCTGCGGGTCTTCAGCTCCTCCAGGTAGGCCTCCTCCCCCGAACCCGCGATGTGCAGTTCGAAAGGAAAGTCCAGAAGGCTCAGGGCTTGCAAAGTGCCCTCGAGGTTTTTCTTGGGGTGAATGCGCGAGAGGAAGGCCAGGCGCAAGACCCCGTCGGACGGGGGACGAGGTGGGGGTTCGGCGGGCAGGGGCAGGAGGTTGGGCAGCAAGAAGGCTTCGAGGCCCTCCGCCTTGCATTCCTCCAGTTCCAGAGGGCTGGTGACATGGCACACCGTTCGGCGCAGCAACCGGCGCCCCACATGCCGGTGGAACAGATGCTTGAGCGAGGCGTGCGACTTGCTGAAGCTGAACCCGCTGAGCATGCCCCGGGGCGAAAGCACCGGCCGCACCCCTCGCAACCAGCAAACCACCACACTGAGGATGACCACCGTGTTCCACCAGGACTGAATGTGCACCACGTCGTAGCGGCGGCAGTTCTTCCACAAATGCCAGAGCAGGGCCGGCGAGAAATGAGTGTGGTCTTTCGTCCAGCGGCGGAAGTAGTACACCCGCACGCCGTCCACGTCCAGGGGCACGCCCGTTTCCACGTCCAGCTCGTCGGGGCCGTTGGCGGTGGTGGTCAACAGTTCCACCTCATGCCCCTGGCGAACCATCTGCTCGCACAAATAGCTGACCGAGAAGATGGGGCCGCCATAGACGTAGGCGGGTTTGTAGGTGGGGAACACCTGCAGGATGCGCATCGGGGGGGTGGCGCCGGCTGGCGGGTTGGAGGTGGAGGAAGGGGCGATGGGTTGGGCGGTTTTCATCACAGGGGGGTCAAGGGTGAAGGCAACTCAGCGTTGCCGCTGTGGCTGGGGGTCCGTGGGGGTTTCCTTTTCAGGGGGTTGCGGTGAAGAATCGAAGCGAACCGGTTTTCGCAGCAGGTTATCGGCGGGGGCTGAGCCCAGGATTTGGGGCAGGTGGTTCAGGAAAGTTTGAGCGGCCACGGCGTGCCCGGCAGGGTTGAAGTGGATGTCGTAATCGAAGAACAGGCGGCGCCCGGTTTGCTGCTTGGCCGCCTTGAAGGGTTCGACCAGGTCGAGGAAAGGCACGCCGTTGTCCTCGGCCCAGCGCCGCCACACCTGGGCGAAGGCGGTGGAATCGTCTTCCACGTCGAAGAAATGGTTGTAGCGGGACGGCACGGCGGAGAGCACGAAGCGCCCGCCCTGTTCTTCGACGGCTTGCTGAAGGCGTTTCAGGTAGGCAGCCGTTTCGGGGACGATGCCGTAATTCTCCTCGTATTGGCCGTTGAGCACCTTGGCCTCCTCGTCCAATTGGACAGGCTGGAAATCGCGCTGGATGCGCCAGGCGGTGTAGGTCTTTTTCAGGAACCGGGCCAGGTAGGAGCGCCGCAGGAGGTTGAGCCACCAGCGGTTGGGCCCCGGCACGGCGAGCGCCACCCCGGCTTCGTCTTTGCGGGCGCTTTCCAGGTACATGCGGTCGTCGCGGGGGTCGTTGTTGTAGAGCAGGAACCAAACGACGTGGGGCCGAAAAGCCGCCACATGCTCCTTCCACTGCAGGTAGCTGAGCACGGGGCTGTAACTGGCCACCCCGTAATTTTTGACGAGCGCCCGCCCGGCGAGCGCCCGCTCCAGAAGACCGGCGAAGGAGCTGTCCCAGGGCACCTGATTGGCCTCGACGAAGGAGTCGCCCAGAAGCGCGATGCGCAAGGGCGCCTCCGAGCCGGAGGTGGGGGGGCGGCCGGAATACCGGTTGCCCTCCGCGTCGTAGTGGATGGTGAACCCCCCGTACTCCCCTTTGGGGTCGTAAGCCTGGAAGTGATAATCGGCCGGATGGACGTGATGAAGCACCGGATGCCCTTCCAGGGGGGCGTTGCCCACACTCATACCCAAGACCCGCAGCGCCACTTCCCCCGCCAACAACAGCAGCAGGAGGAACACCCCGTTCACGAACAGGAGCGTGAGCACCGCATTCTTCTGGAATCGGCCCTTCTTACCAGACATTCTCCAGGTCCTTCGCGGTGTACTTGTGGTTGCGCGTGGTCCAGTACGTGTCGTCCCGCTTTTTCAATTGCAGGAGGTCTTTCTTGCTCATGCGCGCCAACAGAGCGATGGGGAAGAGGAAGACGTAAAAGACGATGGACAGCACCACCTTGGACATGACGAAGCCCATCACGTCGGCCAGCTTGTACCAGCCCCAGGTCACCCATTTGGCCAGCGGGTTGATGAACAGCCCGATGACCCCCAAGGCCGCGGCTACCATCAGCAGGGCTTCGTAGGGCTTGAAAAAATAAATGACAACCAGACCGGTGCTGATGACCAGGCAGGTCTCGAGGTTCTTCTCGCGGGTTTGTACGATTTCGCGTTGCATGACAAATTGGTTTCAGGTTCCCTCGCTCGCCTGCACCCCGACAGGGCGCCGACGCAGCGAGGAAAAGCCACGGAAACACGAGGAAACGACCACCGACAGCGCCGGCCAAGCCCCAAACGGCCTCACCCGAAACCCCTGTCCGGCAGACCGTTTCCTCCGCCTCTCGAATGGGGTTTTAGAACAAGGTGTAGATGAAAGGAGCCACGGCACTGCCACCGCCGATGACGATGAGCACGCCCAGTAACAACAGCACGAAGATGATCGGCAGCAACCACCATTTCTTGCGTTCTTTCAAAAAGCTCCAGAGGTCGGTAAAAAAATCCATTGCTCGGAAAATTTAAGGTTGGCGGCCGCCCCCTCAACCCGCCCCTCCGAAAAGGGGAGGTGGGGGTTGGGGAGGGCACTTGGGTTATCCAATGGGAAGGAAGCAAAGCGCCCGTAGGGGCCTCAGTCCAGGGTGAACTCTTCCTGCCAGTTGTCTTTCTTGTCCCATTCGGGCTGCTCGCGTTTGTCGAACAGGTAATCGCCCACGACGAGGTAGTCCATTTCGGTGCGCATGAAGCAGCGGTAGGCATCGTCGGGGGTGCAGACGATGGGCTCGCCCCGCACGTTGAAGCTGGTGTTGACGATGACGCCGTAGCCGGTCTTCTCCCGAAACTTGTCGATGAGCTTCCAGTAGCGTTCGTTGGTCTCCTTGTGAACGGACTGCACCCGCGCCGAAAAGTCGATGTGGGTGATGGCCGGCACGTCGCTGCGATGGACGTAGAGGCGCTCCATCAGGGGCATGTCGTAGTAATTGGGGGGCAGCTTCGCTTTGCGCTCCTCGACGACGGGCGCCACCAGCAACATGTAGGGGGAGGGGTGGTCCAGCTCGAAGAACTTGCGGGACTCTTCCGCCAGGACGCTGGGGGCGAAGGGGCGGAAGCTCTCCCGGTACTTGATTTTGAGGTTGAGCTTCTTCTGCATTTCCTTGTTGCGGGCATCGCCCAGGATGCTGCGGTTGCCCAGCGCGCGCGGCCCGAATTCCATGCGGCCCTGGAACCAGCCCACGACGTGCCCTTCGGCCAACAGCTCCGCCACCCGCTCGGCGAGTTCGTCGAAGTCGTCGTAGCGCTTGTATTTGGCTTTGTAGCGCTTGGCCATGGCCTCGATATCGAGGTTGGAAAACTCGGGCCCCAGATAGGCGCCGGCCATGCTGTCCATCTGGCCGTTGAGGTGGCGGGGCGCCTTGAAGTAGAGGTGGTAGGCGGCCAAAGCAGCGCCGAGGGCGCCGCCGGCATCACCGGCTGCGGGTTGGATGAAGATGTCTTTGAACAGGCCGCTGCGCAGCAGCTTGCCGTTGGCCACGCAGTTGAGCGCCACCCCCCCGGCCATGCAGAGGTATTCGGCGTTCGTCAGGCGCTTGGCTTCCTGAGCCATCTTGTACACCACCTCTTCGGTCACCTTTTGGATGGCAAAGGCCAAATCGCAGTGATGTTGCTCGATCATGGTTTCGGGGGAGCGCCGCGGGAAGCCGAAAAGCTTTTCCCACTTGGAATCCACGACCATGCGCAGGCCCGCCGCATAGTTGAAATAGTTCTGGTTCAGCCAGATGGAGCCGTCTTCCTTGATGTCCACCAGCTCCGACTTGATGATATCCACGAAGCGGCGCACGTTCTCGGAATGGGGGATGCCGTAAGGCGCCAGGCCCATGAGCTTGTACTCCCCGGAATTGACCTTGAAGCCGAGCCAATAGGTGAAAGCGCTGTAGAGCAAACCCAGCGAGTGGGGAAAGCGCAGCTCGCGCAAGATTTCAATGTGCTCGCCCTCGCCCACGCCGATGGAGGCGGTGGCCCACTCCCCCACCCCGTCCAGGGTCAGGATGGCGGCCCGCTCGTAATTGGAGGGGTAGAAAGCGCTGGCGGCGTGGCTGAGGTGGTGTTCGGGGAAGAGCAGGCGCAGCTTCTTTTTGTCGAAGGGCATGATTTTCTCCAACTCCTCGTTGATGACCCGCTTGAGGAACATCTTTTCGCGCAGCCACACGGGGATGGCGGTGATGAAGGAGCGCAGACCCTTGGGGCTGAAACCGTAGTACGTCTCCAGCAAGCGTTCGAACTTGAGCAAGGGCTTGTCGTAGAAGACCACCGCATCGAGCTCGTCAATGGTGAAACCGGCATACTCCACACAGAAGCGCGTGGCATTGACGGGGAAAGAGGGGTCGTGTTTTTTCCGCGTGAAGCGTTCCTCCTGGGCGGCAGCGATGATTTTGCCGTCCTCGATGACAGCCGCCGCCGAATCGTGGTAGAAGGCTGAAATACCTAAAATTTTCATGGGTTCTTGAATTGAAATTCAATAAGGGTTGGATGAAGGGTAGCTGCTCCGCAAAGTCTTTCCTCCGATAGGTTGTATCTGAAAATATCTTGCGGCAAAACTTCGGGAGCGCAAAAATAGTGAAACTCGGGGTGGGGTTGGGGGGGAAGGGTGCGGGCTCTTGCCCGATTATGCGTTGGTGTAGGGGTCGAGGTTGCGTTGGAGCCAGTCTTCGAGCACGACCATGACCCAAAGGCGCGACCAGAGGCGGTCGTCGCGGCCCTGGAGGAAGGTCTGCCACATGGCATCGAGGTAGGCCGGGGCGCTGCCCAGGCGTTCGGCGAAAGCCTGCAGGCGTTGTTCGCAGAAGGGGCGCAGCTCGTTTTTCATCCACACGGCCCAGGGCAGGAAGAAGCCCATCTTGCGGCGGAAGACGATTTCGGGGGGCAGCAAGGGGTCGAGGGCTTCGACGAGCAGCTTCTTGGCAAAGGTGGGGTACTTCCAGCGATCGGGGATGCGCAGCACGTACTCCACCAATTCGTGGTCGAAGAAGGGGACGCGCACCTCGAGGGCGTGGGCCATGCTCATCTGGTCGGTGTCGCGCAGCAAGACGTTGAGCGTGTAATGGCGCAGGTCGGCTACGGAGAACTGGCTGAGCAGGGGCATGCCCTGCAGGCCTTCCTCGTTTTGCAAGCTGCTGTGCACGGCGTCGCTGTGGACGGGCAGGCGCGGGGAAAGGCGCCCCAAATCCCGGGGGCTGAGCACCTTGCGCAGCGCGGGATAGACGTGCTCGATGGCCGGTGTGGGCGCCCCCAGAATGGCGCGCAGCTTTTCCTGCCGATGGCCGGGGCGCAGCGTCTGCAGCAAGGCGCCCAGGCTCTTGCGCAACCCCACGGGCAACTTCCACAGCCAGCGCCAGTGGTTGAACTTCAGAAACTGCAGGAAGTAGGGGTAGCCGGCAAACAGCTCATCCCCCCCCAACCCGGAAAGCGCCACCGTGATGCCCTGCGCCTTGGTGACTTTGGAAACGGTGTAGGTGTTCACCCCGTCCCCGCTGGGGGCGTCCATGGCTTTCAGGGCGGCGGGCAGGTCTTCCAGGAAGGCGTTGGGCTTCAACAGGATGGGGTGGTGGCGGGTGCCGTAGCGTTCGGCGATGAGGCGGGAGTAGGGAGACTCGTCGAAGGCCGCCTCCTCGAAGACGATGGAGAAGGTGTCCACCTTTTGGTCGGAAACCTGCGCCATCAAAGCCACCACCGCCGAAGAATCGATGCCCCCCGAAAGGAAAGCACCGATGGGCACGTCGCTGACCAGCCGCCGCTCGACGGAGCGCAGCAGCCGCTCGCGCACCTGCTGCCTGACGGTTTCGTAGCTGTGGTGCCCGTTGAGGGTATCGCCCACGATGGGGCTCCACCAGGCGGCCCGCTGCATCTGGCCATCCTTGACCAAGAGGTAGGAGCCCGCCTCCAATTGCTCCACCCCCGCCACGATGGTGGCCGGGGCGTGCACCGTCTGGTAGCTGAGGTAATCCACCACTGCCCGCTTGTCGAGGCGGGGGTTCAGCTTGCCGGCGGCCAGCAGGGCCCGCAACTCGGAAGCGAAGACCAGCCCCCCCTCGAAGGAGGCGAAGTAGAGCGGCTTGATGCCCAGCCGGTCGCGCGCCAGGAAAAGGCTTTCCTCCTCGCGGTCATAGACCGCCAGGGCGAACATGCCGTTGAAGCGTTCCAGGCAGGCCGCCCCCCAGCGGGCGTAAGCCGCCACCACCACCTCCGTGTCGCTCTGGGTGCGGAAGGGATATCCCTTCAGTTGGGCGCGCACCTCGCGGAAGTTGTACACCTCCCCGTTGAAGACGAGCACATAGCGCCCGGAGGCGTCTTCGAAGGGCTGGTTGGCGGCCTGCGACAAATCGATGATGGAGAGCCGCCGGTGGCCCAGGGTGGCGCGGCCGGCGTGCACACAGCCTTCGGCATCGGGGCCGCGGTGCGCCAGCGCGTCCATCATGCGGGTTACGGCCGCTCGCTCGTCAGCGGGGCGCTCCAGGTGGTAGATTCCGGCAATGCCACACATGGGTCAGGGGGTTCTGCTTTGGTTTGGTCAGGGCTGCAGCGGCATGCTGCGTTCGGGAAGGCGGGAAGGCGCTTCGGCGTGCACGAGGCCATGGATGCGCTTGCGGAAGTGCTCGAAAGCGAAGTGCTCCAGCAGGCGGCGATGGCCGGCCCGGCCCATCCGTCGGCGCAAATCGGGGTCGTTCATCAGGGTTTGCAAAGCCCCCTGAATGGCTTCCACCGTTTGTTCGAGCAGGTAGCCCGTGCCCTCGTGCTCGATGACGTCTTCGGTGCCGCAATGGCGGCAGCCGACGCAGGGCTTGTGGTAGCTCATGGCTTCCAGGAAGACGATGCCGAAGCCCTCGCCCGTGCTGGGCAAAACGAAAAAGGCGCATTCGGCGTAGCGCTGCTGCAACTCCCCGTCGCTGAGGCCCTGCTCGAAGTGCACCAGGTCTGCGATGCCGAGGGCGGCGGCCAGCTCCCGATGGCGGGGCAAGTCATTGCCCGATGCAACGATGCGGTACGACCAGCCGGCCGCACGCATTTGCGGGGCCAGCCGCGCCACCGCCTCGAGGGTCTTGTCCACTCCTTTGTAGCCCTCGCCCCGGTCCAGGCGGGTAACCGTCAGGAAGTAGGGCTGTTCCCGTTTCGGGGGCGGGTGGTCGAGCCATTCGTCGGGCACGGTGTTGAAGATGCGATGCACGGCATCGAGGGGCACGGCATTGGTCCGGGCAAAAGTCCGACGGGTGTACTCACTGACCGCCCAAAAACCATCCACCCACCGATAGAAAGGTTGCAGCTTGCGGCGGCGATACCACGCCTCGAAACCGTGCAGGATGACTACCAGGCGGTGGGCATGCAACATTTTCAGGGCACTCAAAGGGGCGAAATTGAGCAACCCCACGAGGGTCAGCTCCGGCCGGAAGCGCCGAATCTCGCGCGCCGCCTCGAGCATGAAAGACGGTCGCCCACCCCCGAAACCCCGCACCCCCTCCCCACCGGGTGGGTCGTTCAGGGCGAGGGTGTGGACCTCCAGGGCGGAGTCTTCTTGCAGGGCGCGCAACAGGTTCCGATTGAAGCGGGCGATGCCGCCGTTGCCCGCCACTTGCGGCATCAGGCACAACAGGCGTTTGACCCTCGATGAAGCGGAGCTTTTCAAATTTCTTTTTTCAGCACTTCCTTGGCAAAGTAATACACCACCGCCACGAACAGAATGGACTTGACGAAGTGGTTGAACACCGCCACCACGTCGGACTCCACGTGGATGGTCTCGAAAAATATCAGCGGCGCCCAAAGAATGAGGGTGGGATAGGTATCCGTCAGTTTGAACAGGTAGTTCAGCGCCGCCTTGAACATCAGCGCGTAGAAGAACAGAAACAGCGCCCCGCCCCAGGGCCCGAAATTGACGTAGGCGTCGCCCAGCGGAGCGATGTTCATGCTGGTGATTTCGCCGGGGTCGTAGCCCGTGAAGCGAATCATGTTCACCCGCCCGCCCGTTTCGGGTTTCTTCGGCCACATGAAGCGGGGGATGAAGGAAGCCAGCCCGGCCTTGAAGATGGTCTCCCCGTAGGCGTAGGGTTCATGCAAGGGAGTGTAGGCGATGGCCAGGGAGGTCAGGTAGCCCTGGTTGAGGCGGTCGATGGCGTTGGTGAGCATGGGTTTACCGAAGAGCAGGTCCGGGTTATCAATCCGCTCGTCCACCAGCTTGGTGAAGATAGCCAGGCTCGATTCGCCGGCCAGCTCGGGCCGCTCCTGAAACCAGCCCGAATTCAGCAGGCGGTAATCGTACTTGATGGACTGAATGAGCAACAGAAAAGCCAAGCCTATCCCCGTGAAGATGAGCTTCGTGCTCAGCAGCGTCTGCCGCTTGATCATGAAGTACATCAATATGAACACCCCCCACTTGACCAGCATCCCGAACATGGCTTGCAACAGAGCGTGGCCCAGGGCCGCCGCCAATGCCAACAGGAGAAAGGCGTTGCGCTGCGGCGTGGAATGGCTGAAATACACGTACAGCCCGCCGATGTACACCAGGTTGGAGCCCAACTTTACGGGGAAAGCCAGCATGGAAGGCATGACCGGCAAGAGAATGTCGCAAGCAATCCCGATGAGAAGCAGCGTGGGCCCCAGCTTGGGGTATTCGTCCAGGTATTTCTCCACGCGATCCAGATAGGGTTTGTGGGGGCGGTCCACATAGGCCAGGGGCACGCTGGCTCCCAGCGCCAGGGCCATCGTTCCGGGAAAAGCCACACTCAGGTACTCCTCCAAGGTGATGGGAAAGACGGTATAGCCTTCGTACCACTGAATGTCCTGCAAATAGAAAACCAGCGTGGGCACGAAGACCCACATGAGAAAAGCGGCAAAAATCAACAACGGGAAGATGGCGATCCGACGGCTGAGGTAGTGAATGAGCTCGATGAGAAAATAGCCGGCCAACAAGGTGTTGATGGTCATGGCATACTCGTAGTACACCAAAGGAGCGAGCAAATAGAAAATCAGGGCCGCCAGAATGATGTAGAAGCGCATGGGAATCAGATTTATCGGTCCGGGTTGTGGTGAAGGAAGTCGAAAAATAACAGGCTAGCGCTCTTAACTTTCTCCTTCCATAGACGCTGCGACCATGGTTTGAAACGCCTCCCCATCCTGGAGGAACTCGGGGAAGGAGTCCTGAATGATGCACTGCAGCTGACGGAGCACCAGTTTTTTCAGAAGCAGGTTTCCTTCGTTGCTGTAGTGGTAGTAGTCGTAATAATAGCGCGAATTTTTGGGGAATTGCACCGCAATGTCGATTAAGGGGCAATGGTTTTCCCGGCACACCTGCCGGGTGGTTTCATTGTACAGCCCCAGGATGCTGTCCACGACTTCACCGTTGGCATCCGCCCAGATTTTCAGGGTTCCCAAATCCACTCCCGTCACACTGTCCACTCCTTTGCCGTACAGAACCGGCTGGGTCATGAACACCGGCAGGATGCCATGGCGGCGGCAGGTGTCGATCAGGCTTTGCAGCCTCCGGCGGTACCCGCTCAGATAGGAGGCTTGCCGGTACTTTTCCACCTTTTGGGCAACTTGTTGAGGGGAAAGCGGCAGGTGCTCTTCGGCTTTCAAATCGAGCTCCAAATTGTGGGTGAGCTTGTACCTTTTGGCCCGATAGGCCCGCATCAAATTGTAGAGGGTGTTGAAAAGCTCGGAATGGTGAATCAACCAGGTTTTGAGGGTGGGGTTGTGGTCTTGCCAGGTGTTGCGGTCGAAAGAGTTGGGTTCCTGATACCCGATATCGTTGATGCCCACATAAAACAACAAGACCTTGGGCTCGAGCTTCAACAGATGGTCGTTCAGCAAGACGTTGTGCCCGAAGGTGGACTGCCCGTCCAGGCCCGCGTTGTTCCCCCAGAAGGGCTGGAAGGTGCCTTTCAACTCCTCGAAAACCATCGAGGGCCAGTCCTTCCCATCCGTGCTGAAATAACACTCGGTCGTGCTGCCACCTACGGCGATGACACTCAAGACCTCTTGGAGCGAATCCGGCGGGTTTTCCCCCCGGAAACCCAGCTGGTTTTTCGTGTGCACGATGAGGCTGTCCAGTTTGGCGGTCGCAGTATTGTGGTAAACCTCTTTCTGATTGGCGCGCAGGAATATTTTCTGCCCTTTGACGCGGAAAGGAAAGGGATTCACCACCCGCAACCCCACCTCGAGTAAAATCAGGGCAAACAGGCAGCCGACACCCAGCGCCGCCAGGTTTTTGAGCCATTTTCGATGTTTGGAAACCGATTCCGCTGCGGCATTTTCCGGAGTAGCCGTCTCGTCTCGGCCGGCGAGCTTTTCTTCCCTGGAAGAAGCATCAGAAGCCGACTTCTTGTTGGGCTCGAGCCGCTTTTTACGTTCATTTGTCATGGGACTTAGGATCCTTCAGGAGAGGTAAGTGAAGATGGTTACATGATGTGTAGTTTTAAGGTGTGCAATCGATTATTGGTACTCCTCCCGGAGCCCTTGCCGGCCACCCAAACCCCGAACGAGGATGGAGGGCAGGTGGGGCAGAGGCAGGGCGTGCAGCCCGCAGATGTATGCTTATAGCGCCGTGAATGACATTGAAAATAGGCTTTGAGGAATTGGCGATTTGGCGATTTGAGGATTGAGTCCAATGCAAAAAGGGTTGTAGCCCTGAAGTTTAAAGTTTATTTCTTTGGTTATCAATGATTTATTCAAATCCTCGATTCCTCAAATCCTCCTTCTCCATCATTCGTTCTCATTCACCGGCGCTATAGCTGTTCTTAGGTTTCAACCTTCCGGAACCGCCGCCGCGGGGGGCTGTTCGGGTTCCGGGTGGGTGTGCAGGGGTTGGAACACCCGGCGATAAAGCCAGGCGCCCAGCATTT
>CAZBYX010000029.1:0-21836 GCA_964496055.1 uncultured Saprospiraceae bacterium | reverse complement strand
CCGTTTTTTCGACGAACGGAGGGTTTCTCCTGCCGCAGGCTGACAACTATTTGCGAACAAACCGTTAGCTTTGTGCGAACATTTTAGTCGCGCCCTCCCCCCGAAACCTCTCCATTCCCTGAACTTTTTCCCGGAGCATCGAGCCGTTGAGGATTCATAGATCCGTCGGCTCAGGGTGAATGCATTTCATTCTGCGTGGCACCCCATTTCAGGGTACAGACTGGAAGATCGTGACAACGTGCCGAACCTGACAGGATACTGTCAAATCGCCAAATCCTGAGTCTGCTGCAAAAAGTCCAATTCCGCCGAGGAATCGAAGATTTGAGGAATCGAGGATTTGAATAAATCACTGATAACCAAAGGAATAAACTTTAAACTTCAGACCCACAACCCTTCTTGCAGTGGACTCAAATCCTCAATTCCTCAAATCGCCAAATCACCAAATCACCAAATCACCAAATCCCCAACCGGCGCTATAGAAGATTCCCCTTCAGAAGCCGCCCCTGTAGGCGGTACCACGGTCGAACATTTCCATTCGAGCATCTTTTTTAACTGTTAAAACCTACCCGTATGCGATTCGTAAAAATCTCTCTCATCATTTTGGCGGTGCTTCTGGTCGCCGTACTCGTTCTGGGGCTTTTCCAGCCCCGGGAGTTCAACTACGAATATTCCACGGTCGTTCAGGCGCCGAAGGAGGTCGTTTTCGCTCAGTTGGAAGACCTTCGCAAGTGGGAGGAATGGGGCCCCTGGCAGCAGTCCGACACCACCCTTTCGGTAACCTACGGCGAGCAGACTTCGGGCCTCGGCGCGTCCTATAGCTGGACGAGCGAGCTCAGCGGCAATGGAACGATGACCATCGTCCACCTCGACCCGCCCAACGAATTGCGCACCGAGCTGGATTTCGAGGGCCAAGGCGGCGGCAAGGGCTACTTCCTGCTGGAGGACGCCCCCGAAGGCGGCACCCTCCTGAAGTGGGGCTTTTCCTTTCAGGTGCCCTATCCCTTCAATGCCTTCATGGTCTTCCAGGACCTGGAAGCCCACGACACCGCCATCGAAGAGGAATTCAATCGCGGGCTCGCCAACATCAAAAACCTCGCGGAAGCCGAAGCCATGAGCAGTGGAAACTACCAAATCCGGGAGCAGGAAATGCCCGCGCGTAAGTTCATCATCGCGCGCCAGGAGGTGAAGCTGCCGGAAATCGCCTCTTTCTTCGCCGAGAAGTTCGGCCTCATCCACAGCCGCATCCAGGACAACAAAATCGAGATGGCGGGTGCGCCCTGCGGCATCTACTTCACCTTCGACGAGGCCAATGGTGTGACCGATATGGCGGCGGCTATGCCCATTCCCACCACCGCTTCGTGGGACGGCGACCTGGAAACCTTTGAAATCCCCGCCGGGCCGGCCTTCGTGCTCGACCACTACGGCGCCTACGAAAAATTGGGCGATGCCCACAATGCTCTGGACGCCTATCTGGCCCAACGCGGCCTGGCCCAACAGCCGCTCGTGGTGGAGGAATACCTCACCGACCCCGGTGCCGAACCCGACACCTCCAAATGGCTGACCCGCATCTACTACTACGTGCCGAAGTGAGCCCCCTCAGCCGGGGAACCCGGAGCACCGGAAGGCTATTTCCGGTGCTCTGTTTTTTTCATTGCGCCAAAAAGCGCCCGGCGTGCATCTTGTGTCCAAAGCCCGCGCCCGGTCGAATCCGTTAAATTTGCCCCGAATGCCCCTGGAAAGAGCTGCAAGGGGCGGGTTCGGGTGTGCGGTGGGAAGGGAGAGTTTCCCCACGGCGCCCGGCGTTCTTGCACCCAGACCCCGACGGAAGCCATGGCTTTCCGGGGGCGGGCTGTTCACAATTCACCGTTTGCATGAAGTACCATTCGAGAATCCTGGCCGCCGTTCTGGGGTTGGCGCTGTTTCTGGCCGCCTGCGGCGATGCGACCACCCGCAAGAAAATGCAGGGCATGCCCACTGCCTACGGCAACATCAACCAAATTGCCGTGCTGTGCGACGCCGCCCTGTGGGAAAGCCCCGTCGGCGACACCCTGCGCTACTATTTCGAGGCACCCTACCTGCTGCTGCCCCAACCCGAACCCCTCTACGACCTGGTCCACTTCACCCCGCAAGACCTCGTGGAAAAGCCTGTCCGCAAGGAAATGAAGCTCTACCTCGTCTTGGCCGACCTGGCCGACACCAGCTCCCCCACCACCCGCCTCGTCCTGCCCGACCTGGGGCCCGAAACCCTCCGCTCCATCCGGGAGGGCAACGGCTACCGCACCTCCATCGGGAAGGACAAATGGGCCCTGGGGCAGCTGCTGTTCTATTTGATGGGCTTCGGCGAAGACCTGCTCATCGAGAACATCCGCACCGACTTTGCCACCATCGCCCAGCGCATCGAGCAGGAGCAATTGCCCCGCATCGAAGCCACCGCTTACCAGGGCGGCGAGGAAACCCGCCTGGTCAATGAAATCCGCGACCAGCTCGGCATCCAGTTGCGCGTGCCGCGCGGCTTCAAAAAAGCCATCCTCGACCTCGAAGAGCCTTTCATGTGGATTCGCAAAGACAACCCCGAGGTCAACATCAACATCCTCATCCACAAGACCCCCTACACCGAAGCCAGCCAGCTAACCAAAGAAGGCCTGAAAGCCATCCAGAACCGCCTGGGGCGGAAGTACATCTCCACCACCTTCGCCAACACCTACATGCGCATCAACGACGAGGACCTGCCCCTGTTCGTCGAGCCCACCAAAATCAACGGCTACTACGCCCTCGAAGCCCGCGGCGTGTGGGACATCGTCAACGATTACATGGGCGGGCCCTTCATCAGCTACCTCATCCACGACCCCAACCGCAACGAGCTGGTCTTCCTTTGCGGTTTCGTGCACGCCCCCGGCGAAGAAAAGCGCAACATCATGCAGCAGCTGGAGTTCGTCCTGCGCACGGTGCGCTTTTGAAGCCCGGCGCCTTTTGGCTATCTTTGCGCCCGCTCGATTCATCCCCGTCGGCAGCACGTCCGGCGGCATCCATCACCAAAAATTGAAGCACCATGGGTAAAGGAGATCGCAAAACGCGCCGCGGCAAACTCTGGAGGGGCTCTTACGGCAAAACCCGCTCGAAGAAAAACAACCGCCCCGTCAAGCAAGATACCAAGCAAAACGGCTGATTCGGCCGCTGATCGGCCCCGAACGACAAAGGGGGAATGCTTCGTCGCTGAAGCATTCCCCCTTTCGTTTTGGATTTTGGAGGGCGGTGTGGGGGAGGGTCAGGGCACTTCCACCCGATTGAGGATGCGGTTGATGATGTCTTCCTGGGTGACGTTTTCGGCTTCGGCTTCGTAGGTCAGTCCGATGCGGTGGCGCATCACGTCGTGGCAGACGGCGCGCACGTCCTCGGGGATGACGTAGCCGCGGCGGCGCAGGAAGGCATAGGCTTTGGCTGCCAGCGCCAGGTTGATGCTGGCCCGGGGCGAGCCCCCGTATTCGATGAGGGGTTCGAGTTGGCCGAGGCCGAATTCCCGGGGGTTGCGGGTGGCGAAGACGATGTCGAGGATGTAGTGCTCGATCTTTTCGTCCATGTACACTTTGCGCACGCTTTGGCGGGCCTGCAGGATGTCCTCGGGGCTGACCACCGCCTGCACCTTGCCGAAATCCTCCTCCAAGAGGTTGAGCCGGATGATCTGGCGCTCCTCTTCGCGTTCGGGGTAGGTGATTTTCACCTTGAGCATGAAGCGGTCGGTTTGGGCTTCGGGCAGGGGGTAGGTGCCTTCCTGTTCGATGGGGTTTTGGGTGGCGAGCACGAGGAAGGGCTCTTCGAGGGGGAAGGTTTCGCCGCCGATGGTCACCTGGCGTTCCTGCATGGCTTCGAGCAGGGCGCTTTGCACTTTGGCGGGGGCGCGGTTGATTTCGTCGGCGAGGATGAAGTTGGCGAAGATGGGCCCCTTGCGCACGGAAAACTCGTTGGTGGAGGGGTTGTAAATCATGGTGCCGATGATGTCGGCGGGCAGGAGGTCGGGGGTGAACTGGATGCGCTGGAAACGGGCATCGACGGCTCCGGCCAGGGTCTTGATGGCCAGGGTTTTGGCCAGACCCGGCAAACCTTCCAGCAAGACGTGCCCCTTGGCCAACAGACCCAACAACAGGCGCTCCACCATGTGTTGCTGCCCGACGATGACTTTGGCCGTTTCGGCGTTCAGTTTCTCGACGAAGGCGCTGTCGTGGTAAATCTGCTGGTTGATCGCTTCGATGTCCAGGGCTTGCATACGGATTCAGAGTTGGGTTCGTGCCGGAAGGGCAAATCCTTGGGCCAAAGGGCTGCGGGGGGTAGATGCGGGGGCTTGTCCCCGGAGCGCACAAATTTCACAAAAATATCCATAGGCGGGGGGGCAGACCGCAGGAAGTTTGGGCCGGCAGCGCCGCCTGCGCCCCTGCTGCCCCTGGAAGGGAAGCTCCTAAAGAATTGTTAAACCCGCCCGCCCACCCCGCCCCGGAAAGGGGAATGTCGGGGAAGGCCTAACTTTGTTCAGCTTCCTGCAAGGGGTAAGAGCCTGGTGCTGAAAGCCTTTTGAGGGGAGCGCCTTTTCCGAACAAAACATTGGTCCAATGAAAAGACAACTGCTTAGCCTGTTCGCCGCCATCGTCCTTCCTCTGGCGCTGGCCGCCCAAATTCAGACCCCGGCCCCCAGCCCCCTGTGCAAGATGGAGCAGATGGTGGGTCTGACCAAAGTGACCCTCGAGTACAGCCGCCCGGGTGTGAAAGAGCGCGTCATCTTCGCCGAAGACGGCCTGGTGCCCTTCGGTAAAATGTGGCGCACCGGTGCCAACAAGAACACCATCATCGGGTTCAGCGACGACGTGAAAATCGAAGGCAACGAACTCAAAGCCGGCGAGTACGCCCTGTTCACCGTCCCCGGGGCCGACCTCTGGGAAGTCATCTTCTACACCGACACCAACAACTGGGGCACCCCCCAAAACTGGGACGACAGCAAAGTGGCCGCCCGCTTCAAAGTGCAGCCCCAAACCTCCAGCCACCACTTCGAAAACATGCTCATCGGCTTGGACAACCTGCGCGACGCCTCCGCCACCCTCTTCCTGGCCTGGGACAAGACCTACCTGCCCATGAAACTCGAAGTGGATACCGACACCAAAGTCATGGCCAGCATCCAGCAGGTGATGGGCGGGCCCTCCCGTGGGGATTACTACGCCGCCGCCCGCTACTACTACGACTCCGGCAAAGACCTCCAGCAAGCCCTCGAATGGGTGCGCAAAGCCAACGAAATTGAGGAAAAATACTGGCAGAAGCGCCTCGAAGCCGAAATCCTCGCCGACATGGGCAAATACATCGATGCCATCGCCGCGGCTGAGCGCTCCAAAGAGCTCGCCGCCGAAGCCGGCAACGAAGGCTATGTGCGCCGCAACGAAAAGAGCATCGCCGAATGGCGCGCCAAACTGAAGGAAAAAGCCACCATGAAAAAGGAGTCCAAGAGTGAAAAGTGAGAGCACTAAAACCTTGAAAGCGCCAAATCGAGGGGCGGTTTGGGAGTGAGCACCGGGGAAGACGGCCCCTTCGAAATGCACGCAGCCCCGCGCCGGCAGGCGCGGGGCTGCTGCGTTTGGGCCCACCCCAAACGTGTCCTAATCTCCTGCCCCACTCCACACCTCACACCTCACACCACCTCAAACCTCCCCACCCCCACTCCCACCCCCTCCAAACTCTCCACTCTCCACTCTCCACTAACCCTCATACCGGCGCCGCCTGATAGCGTTCGACGAAGTTTTTCATTTCGTCCACCATTTTGGGGGAGCCGATGGCGATGGTGCAGCGCTGGTGCAGGTCGGTGGGTTGGATGTCGAGGATGCGTTCCAGTTGACAGGTGATGGCTTTGCCGCCGGCTTGTTCCACGATGAAGGACAGGGGGTTGCATTCGTAGAGGAGGCGGAGTTTGCCGTGTGGGTATTTGCGGGTGTTGGGGTAGAGGAAGATGCCGCCCTGGAACAGGATGCGGTGGATGTCGGAGACCATGCTGCCGATGTAGCGCAGGCGGAGGTTCAGGTCGCTGCACTGGTCGATGTAGCGGCGCATTTCGACGTCGAACTTCAGGTAGTAGCCCTGATTGACGCTGTAGTATTTGCCTTCTTCGGGGATCTGGATGTTCTGGTGGCTGAGGCAGAACTCCCCGATGGTGGGGTCGAGGGTGAAGCCATTGACGCCGCGGCCGGTGGAATAGACCAGCAGGGTGGAGGTGCCGTAGAGCACGTAGCCGGCGGCCACCAGGTCGGAGCCTTTCTGGAGGAAGTCTTCCAGGGTGCAGGGGCCGGCGGGGTCGCTCTTGCGGCGGTAAATGCCGAAGATGGTGCCCACACTGACGTTGACGTCGATGTTGGAGGAGCCGTCCAGGGGGTCCATGACGACGACGTACTTGCTTTGCTTGCCGTCCACGGGGGGGATGGGGATGAAGTCTTCGTTTTCTTCGGAAGCTACGCCGCAGCATTCGCCGCTGTTGCGCAGGCACTCGATGAGTTTTTCGTTGGCGTACAGGTCGAGCTTTTGGACCACGTCGCCGGAGACGTTCTCCCGGTCGGCGACGCCCAGAATGTTGACCAGTCCGGCCTTGTTGACTTCGCGGTTTACGATTTTGGCGGCCACGCCGATGTCACGCAGCAGGCCGGTGAGTTCGCCGCTGGCAAAGGGAAAGTCTTTTTGGCGCCGAATGATGAATTCGTCAAGCGTGATAATTCGGTTCATTTTCGATCAGGGTTTGGAGGTTTTCGAGCGGATTGGGATGTGGGTCAAAGTTAATACGCTGCGCAGACAAGGAGGGGCTCAGAGGTCCCCGTGTTTGCCGGACTGGAAGTAGCGGTAGTTGAGTTTGGAGGTGAAGCGGGCGATTTCGAGGGGGTCGGTGTGTTCGAAGAGGGTTTTGCGCAGCACGATGTCCTGGGTGATGAGGCCCGGCTCGTCGGGGTCGGCTTCGAGGTCTTCGAAGAGGAAATCTTCGAGCAGGGGCATGGGCTTGCACTCGCAGAGGCGGAAGCACCCCTCCCAGATGTCGGCGAAGGCGATGATGCGGGGTGTGCGCCAGGTTTGGGGGAAGCACTGCAGGAAGAGGGGGGCGTTGAGGGTGCGTTTGGGTGGGAAACCCCCGATGGGCAGCTCGACGTGGTAGTAGAACATGAGGTGGAAGGGCACGTCGAGCAGGTCGAAGGCATTGAGCAGGCTGATGGTCTGGTTTTTCAGCTGGAGGGAGGGCAGGCGCTCGGGGTGGAGTTGGGCCACGGGTTGCCAGCGCTCGGTGAAGGGGTCGAGGAATTGCATGTCGCCCAGGCGGAGTTTGTAGTCGAAGCGGGCGTAGCCGGGCACCACGTAGCCGGGGTAGAAATAGCGGTAGCCTTTGCGCATGCCGTACTGCACTTCGAGGAGCATGGTGTAGAGCCCGAGGCTGTATTTGGCGAAGGCCGGGTCGTACACGCCGATGATGCTGGCCAAGCTCTCCCCGCCCACGTCGAAGACGCTGTACGCCACCATCCGGCCCTGGAAATAGACCACGGTTTCCAGGCTGCGGTAGGGGTGGCTTTCGGCGCCGTCCTGCAGATAGACTTTCAGGGTGGGGGAGAGCCCGCCGTCGAAGTGTTCGCGGTAGCGCTCGTAGAGGGCTTCGTGGGCTTCGGTCAGTTGAAAGAGGCGATACTCGAAGGTGAAGAGCCTTTCGTTGCGGCGGATTATCTTGCGCAGCCGTTTGGGGAAGGTGTAGCCCTGCAAGTCCACGCGCAGCCAGATGGGCGAAAACAGCTCCCCGTCGAAGACCAGATAGCGGCAGGTGAAAATCTCCGAGCCCAGCCGATACCACCCTTGCTGAAGGTAGCGGTCCAGCTCATGAGGAGCCAGGGTCTTGGGCATGAGTCGTTCGACGAACAGCATAATTACCTGAGCCTGAAAAGGTGAAGGTCGTTCCGGATTGCGAACTTCGAATTCGGAGAGCTTGCCGAAGAACAATAATAACAAAAGCCCGGCGCTTCGCGGTAATGGAAATGCCCCGAAACGCCTCCGACCGGTTGGATTTTTTTTGCCCTTGCGGCGCCATGCACCGCCACCATGAACTACGCGCAGACCCTCGAATACCTCTATGCCCGCCTGCCCATGTTCCAGCGGGTGGGGCCGCCGGCCTTCAAAAAAGACCTGAGCAACACCCGGGCCCTGCTGGAAGCGCTGGGGCACCCCGAACGAAAATTTCGAGCCGTCCACATTGCAGGCACGAATGGCAAGGGCTCGGTCAGTCACATGCTGGCCGCCCTGTACACGGCGCGCGGGTTTCGGGTGGGGCTGTACACCTCCCCACACTTCCGGGACTTTCGGGAGCGGGTGCGCATCGGGCGGGCCCTCATCCCGGAAGAGGCGGTCGTCGAATTCGTGGAGTGCCTGCGGCCCCACATCGAGCGGATACGCCCCAGCTTTTTCGAAATCACGGTCGCTCTGGCTTTCGACCACTTCGCCCGCGAGGCGGTGGACCTGGCCGTGGTGGAGACGGGGCTGGGCGGGCGGCTCGACTCCACGAACGTCCTCCGGCCCCTGCTCAGCGTCATCACCAACATCGGCTTCGACCATCAGCAGTTTCTCGGCGACACCTTGCCCCAAATCGCCGCCGAGAAGGCCGGCATCATCAAGCCGGGGGTTCCGGTCGTCGTGGGCCAAACCCACCCCCAAACCGCCCCCGTCTTCCGTGCCCGGGCCCGCGAACTGGGTGCCCCCCTGAGCTTCGCCGACCGGGCGCTCCGCCTGCAAACCCTGGACCCGCCCCATCCCCTCTTCGGGGGCGGCAGCTACCGGGTTCTTCGGGGCGGGAAAGTTTGGCTGGAAAAAGTGCACCTCGACTTGGCCGGACCTTTCCAGGGGAAAAATTTGCGCACGGCCCTGGAAGCTGCCCGACGGCTGGATGAACGGCACCCCGAATATCAACCCCGGGCGGGTGGGAGTGCCTGGGAAGGGTTGGGCCGGGTGCGGGAGCTGACGGGGCTGGTGGGGCGCTGGCAGGTGCTGGGCGAGCGCCCCCTCGTGTTGTGCGACAGCGCTCACAACGCGGAAGGCCTTCGGCTGACGCTGGAAGCCCTGCGCCGCCTGCCCCACCGCCGCCTGCACATCGTCCTGGGGATGGTGGCCGACAAAGACCCCGACCGGGTGTTGCGACTGTTCCCCCGGGCTGCGGCGTACTACTTTGCCCGCCCCGACATACCCCGCGGCAAGGATGCCGAAGCCCTGCGCCGGGCAGCCGAACCCCATGGCTTGCAGGGGCGCGCCTTCCCCTCCGTTTCCGCGGCGCTGGAAGCGGCCCGAGCTGCCGCTGCCGACGAAGACCTCATCTTCGTCGGAGGCAGTTGCTTCACCGTCGCCGAAGTGCTGTGAACGCCCGCCGGCGGCACCGCCGAACCGAAAGGCTACCGAAGCAGGCGGGCAGCCTTCTTGCGAATGAGGAACAAGTCGGTGGCGACTTCGAACTCCTGCTTGCTCACCCCTTCGAGCAGAACTTCCACGGGCTGCTCCGTGTTGGGCTGCACCGTGACCCACTGCCCCGGGCGCCCGATTTTGACGGGCATCTCGAAGCCCGGCACCTCGGCTTCCCAGAGGCAGACCACCCGGAGGCGGGAGCCCTCCTCTTCGAGGTGATAGAGCAGGCGGGGCGGAGTGGGGAATTCGAGGTACTGGCGGAAGAAGGCCGTCCAGTCGCGCCCGGTCATTTCGTTGACCGTGTTGATGAAATCCTGGGTGGTGGCAAAGCCGATGCTGTGCCGTTCGTAGAAGGTGCGCAGGATGCGGAACCACAGCTCGTCGTCGCCGATGGCGTGGCGCAGGGTGTGCAGAATCCAGGCGCCCTTGAAGTAGTGGTCGGTGCCGTTCCAGTTGTGCCAGTTGACCTGCGGGGGTCCGAGGATGGGTTCGCGGTTGGTGATGAAGTCGCGCTGGTTGAGCAGATAGCGGAGGGCGTCTTCGTAGCCGTAGCGGCATTCGACGTACAGGGCTTCCAGGTAGGTGGTGAAGGATTCGTGGAGCCACATTTCCGCCAGGTCGGTGCAGCTCAGGGCGTTGCCGAAGTACTCGTGCCCCGTTTCGTGGACGATGATGTAGTCCCAGTCCATGTCGGGGGGAATCATGCTGCCCAGATAGCCGCGCATGTAGCGGTTGCCGTAAGCGATGGCGCTCTGGTGTTCCATGCCCAGGTAGGGCGTTTCGACCAGGGCGTAGCCGTCTTTCCAGAAGGGATACTTGCCGAGGTACTTCTCGAAGCAGGCCAGCACGCCCTTGACCTGCTGGAAGTGCTTTTTGGCTTTGTCGAGGTTGTAGTCCAGCACGTAGAAGTCCAGGTCGAGGGAGTCGCCGTCCTGGGCGACGTACACGTCGCCGAAGTGGCGGTAATGCCCGATGTTGAGCGTGACGTTGTAGTTGTTGATGGGGTAGGAGACGAACCAGTTGAAGCGCACCAGGTCGCGGCTGACCAGCTCCACGCCGCGGGGGTTGCCGTTGCAGATGACGGAGAGCTTGCGCGGCACGATGACGTGGATGGCCATGCTGTCGGGCTCGTCCGAGAGGTGGTCCTTGTTGGGCCACCAGAGGCTGGCCCCGTCCCCCTGGCAGGCCACCCCCACCCAGGGGCGCCCCTTGGCGTCCTTTTTCCACACGAAACCCCCTTCCCAGGGCGCATTGGCCGATTCTTTGGGGTAGCCGTGGTAGTGAACGCGGATACTGCCGCTGGTTCCTTTCAGGAAGGGCTCGGGGAAGCGCACGAATACGGCGTCGTGCAGGCGGTGGAAGGTCAGCAGTTTGTCGTAGCAGGTGATCTGGTCGATTTCCAGGTTGTGGTGCAGGTCGATTTGCAAGACCTCGAAGTCTTCCACGGCGTCGAAGAAGATGTCCACATAGCCGTTCAGGAATTTTTTGTCGATGTCCACGGCGATGTGCAGGTCGTAGAAAGTGACGTCGTAGCAAGTGCGTTCGGGGCGCAGCGCCCCGCGCAAAGAATCAGCAGAATCGAATGAGTAGTTCTTGTAGAAGGCCGGAAAGAACTGGCCCGGGCAGAGCAGGGGCAGACAGAGGCACAAGAGCAAGGCGGGTAAGGTTCGCTTCATAATCATGGGCTGAGTTGTGGTTTGGGGTTCATTCGGTTTCCGGGGTGGAAGCGCTGGGCTTCCCTCAAACCTTCTTCACCCTTGCCCCGCCGGTTTTCGGGTGGGGGTGGGTGCGCAGGGGCAAATCGGCTCCCAGGGATTTTTCGAACATGCGCCGGAAGAGGGCATCGAGCAGGGCGGTGGGCAACAGGCGCCCGATGAGCAACGGCCATTTGTTGTTGGTCAGGATGTAACGCCGGCGGGGGTTCTTTTGGTTTATGATTTTGAAAATGAGTGCGGCCAAAACCTCCGGCTCCAGGGCTTTGCGGCGGGCGGCGTTCATGAAACGCTGGATTTTCGCCATGAGGACCTCGTAGTCGCTGCCCTGAAAAACGTCGTCTTTCTGCTCGGCCTTGTCCCAGATGGGCGTAGCGATGGCGCCGGGCAATATGGACACCACGGGGATGCCGTAGAGGAGCAGCTCGCGCCGCAGCCCCTCGCTGAAGGCTTCCAGAGCCCGCTTGGAAGCGCAATAGGGCACGAGGAAGGGGTTGGTGATCAGCGCCGAAACGGAGCTGATGTTGAGGATGCGGCCCGGGCGCTCCCGCGCCGGCAGGCGCGCCCCCAACAGGGGAAGGAAGGCCCGCGTGACCCGCATCACCCCCACCACATTGACGTCGAACTGCTTCTGGAATTCGGATTCGGGGAGGTCTTTGAGCGGGCCGTGCACCACGATGCCCGCATTGTTGATGAGCACATCGAGCCCCGCTTCGCCCACTTCGGCGGCCACCTGTTCCCGGGCCCGGGCGATGGCCTCGCTGTCCCGCACATCGAAGAGCAGGGGTGTGAAGTGAGGGCCGAGGGCGGCTTTCACCCTTTCCAAATCGCTTTCTTTCCGGACGCTGCCGAAGACCCGGAAGTCGCGCTCCAGCAAGTATTTCGCCGTGTGAAAGCCGATGCCGGTACTGACACCGGTGATGAGAACGTTGCGCATGCCTGTTCGTTTGGGGGGAAACATGGGGCTGCAAATTCGGGAAAGGCGAGCAGGCCGCCAAACGAATGGCAGGGTTCAGCCGCCGGCTTTCAGCAATCGGAAGGCGCGCATGCCGTGCGGCCCCGTCACTTCGAGGATGTACATCCCCGCAGGAAAAGCGCCGGTGTCGAGTTGAAGTTGTTGCAGGCCCCGCAATTGCCCTTGAAAGAAGAGGCGGCCGGCGGGGCCGAACAGGCGCAGGCGCAAGGCACCGCCCAGGGCTTCGTCCTTGCGGATGGTGAGGGTTCGGGTGAAGGGATTGGGGAAGACGCGCATGTCGGCGTAGGGCTGCACCTCGGTCGTCGCCACCGGCAGCATGTAGAGCCCCTGCACGATGGAGGCGCCGCACAAGCCGTTGCTCACCGACAGGGTGACGTCGTAGCTCCCGCCCCGCGCATACACGTGGACGGGGTCCACCTCGTGCGACAGGGGCGAGCCGTCGCCGAAGTCCCAGGTGTATTCCAGCCCCGGGGTGGAGAGGTTGGTGAAGGCAATGGTGAAGGTGTCGAGCTCTTCGTAGCTGAAGTCGGCCTCTGGGAAGGGCACCACCTGCACGAGGGCTTCGCGGCGCAGGGTGTGGCTGCCGAGGGCGTTGCTTACGGTGAGCTCCACGTCGTAGGTGCCCGGGGTGGGGTAGGTGACTTCGGGGTTGGGCAGGGTGGAGCTGGCGGGCTGCCCGCCGGGGAAGCTCCATTGCCAGGCGCTGATGTTGCTACCCTTGCTGTGGTCGCTGAAGCGAACGGTCAGGGGGGCGCAGCCGGTGGTCTGGCTCGAGCTGAAGGCGGCCTGCGGAAAATCCCCCGTGGCGATTTCCAGGCTGAAGCTCTGCGCCCCGCATTCGTTTTCCGCCGTCAAGGTGACGAGGTACACGCCGGGCTCGGGGAATTCGTGGTTGGGGCTGGTTTCGGTGCTGGTGCTGCCGTCGCCGAAGTCCCACAGGTAGCTGTCGGCGTTCGAGGTCGTATTGGTGAACTTGACCACCAGGCCCGTGATGTTGGCCACGAAACCGACCTGGGGCGGCCCCAATACCTCGATGAGGGCTTCGCGGTGCAGGGTATCCGTGCCGGAGTCGTTCAGGGCGATGAGCGTCACGTCGTACACCCCCGGGGCAGGGTAACTCACCAACGGGACGGGCAGGGAAGAGGTGGCGGGTTCCCCGCCGGGGAAGAGCCAGAGGAGCGAATCGGGCTCGTTGGCGCTCTGGTCTTCGAAAAGCACCTGCACGGGCGCGCAGGCCGGCGTGTAGTGCACCCCGAATTGGGCGATGGGCGCCGCCTGCACCTGGACGCTGCGCTCCAGGATGCGCGAGCCGCAGTCGTTGAAGGCTTCGAGGGTGACGGTGTAGGTGCCTGCCAGGGCGTATTGGTGCTCGGGATTGGCTTCGGTGCTGGTGTTGCCGTCGCCGAAGTCCCAGGCATAGGAGCTGGCGTTTTGGGAGAGGTTGTCGAAGCGGAGGCGGTTATCGCCGAGGGTTTGGAAGTCGAAGGCGGGCACGGGCAGAGGTTCGACGCTGAGGGTGACCTCCTGGGAAAAGTGTGTGCCGTCGCAGTCGCTGCCGACGCGGCAGCGGAAGCGCTCCCCGTTTTGGTCGGTGCGCAGGTTGAACAGGGTGAGGATGGAGGTTTTGGTGCCTGCAATGTCCGGGGTGTTGACCATGTCCTCCCAGGTGCTGCCCGTCCAGCGCTGCCACTGGTACTGCAGGGCGGTTCCGTGCACGACGAACTCGAAGGAAACCTGATTTTCCTCGCAGCCGGTAGCCGATTCGGGTTGGAAAATGACGGCGAAGGGCGCCACGGGCTCCGTGCCGGCGAGGGGCCCTTCCCAGGACGTGCGCACCCCGTCTTGCCCCGGGGTGGCGCCGTGGGTGGGGTCGGTGCACTGGTTGCTGGGCGTGAGGTTGCGGCCCGGCTGGCCGCCGTCGAGCAGGGAGGGCAGGGTGCCGGCGAATCCTTTGAGCAGCAAGCCGCCGGCGCCGCCCCCGCCGGGGCCGTAGCAGCGGCCCGGGTCGTTGTTGACGTCGGCGCCGTTGCCGCCGCGCGCTTCGACGCTCAGCCCCTCGACGTTTTGGGCTTGCAGGGCGATGCTGCCGCCTCCGCCGCCGCCTCCGCCGCCGTCGCCGTTGCCCGTGCCGGGGTGCTCGCCGTTGGCGATGATTTTGTGACCGTTGCCCACGATGGTTTTGGCCAACACGATGACGATGCCGCCGCCGTTGCCGCCGCGGGTGCCCGCCCCCGAATTGTTGACGTGCCCGGCACCCCCACCCCCACCGAAGAAGATGCGGTCGGGGCGGTCGGGGGCGGGTTTGCCGCCCAGTCCGGGGTGGTCGCCCTTGCAGGTGAAGGTGCCCTCGGCTTTGTATTTGCCGCCCCGGCCGCCGCTCGTTCGGTTGGCGCCGCCGCCGCCACCGGTGTTGTGGTCGTTGCCGCCGCCGCCCCCGTTGGCTTGCGGGCCGCGGCCGGCTTCCTTGCCCGCGATGATGCGCGCCAGTCCTTCCCCTTTGGGGGCGCCCCGCCAGTTGTTGAAGCTGTAGTGGTAGTCGTCGGCGTTGGTCAGCCAGCTGCAGTCGCTTTCCACCTCATGCACCTGCCCGCCCCGAAAACCCAAACCCGAAACGTCGAGGTCGGCCTCCAGCAGGAGGCTGTCCGTCACTTCCAGGGCCAACACCCCGCCCATGCTGCCGTTCCAGGGCAGGGCCGTCAGCGTCCCTTCCACCCGTGCGTCCTCGAAAGTGGGCAGGCTGACCAGTTGCACGCCCCCGGCGGGGTCGTAGGTGTTCACCAGCAGGTTTTCGAGGAAAATGTCGGTGCCGGTCACGGCTTTGATGCGGGCTTTTTCCCAGCAGCCGGCGCAGCCGGGGTCAATCAGGTCTCCGAAGGCACCGGAGTTGGACTGGTTGATGGCCGCCCCTTGCATCTGCATGACCAACACCGATTGACCGGGTTGGAAAAAGACGGTGCTCGTCACGGTGAGGCGCGCCTCGCAGGTGTCGATGGCCGTGACGCTCGTGTAGCGGTTGATGACCCCGGAAATCGGTGTTTGCCCGGCAAGGAGCGCCGCCCACAGGAGCAGCAGCGGCAAGAGAACAGTGTTTGGCTTTTTCATGGCTAATGTGTCGCGCGATTAGAGTGGTGTTGTGGTACGGTGCCTCGGGAAGGGGGGAAGGCACTGCCGGAAGACCGGTGCGGTGCGGGCTGCCGCAGGGGAGTTTATCCAACGCCAAAAATAAGAATCGCAAAACTTGCAGGGGCGCCCTTTTCCGGGAAGACCCTCCAAGACCAAGTTTTCGGGCTTGATAAGGCGGCGTTGGGTGGTGCAGCCCACACGAACAGGCGTTCCGCTTTCACGAGTTCCAGGTGATGAAATCCCCAAGTGTTTGCCTGGGAGGGGGGAAAAGAAAGCCAGCCGATGATCTGAGGGAGAAGCGCGTAGTGTGAGTCGTACGGGGGCTCTTCCTGCAAATACCGTGACAGAATTGCCCAAAAAACTCGTGAGCATGTTGTTTTGTGAAGGCGAAAAACCGCCCCCTCAAAGAGAAAACGGGGGGCCACGCGGGGTCGTCGTCGCTCAGTCTTTGTGCGTGACCTGCGCCTGAGGCGCTTCCACGATGACCTCCCGGCTGGAACGGCCCCGCTGGTCGAAGGTTTTGAGGCGGGTGGTGGCGGTGGGGGGGAAGGGTTCGGTGTAGCGGGGGCTGTCGGGCGTGGGTTCGCTGCCGTCGGTGGTGTAGTGGACGCTGAGGCCCGGAAAGGCGACGTTGACGTGCAGCAAGCCCTCGATGATGGCTGCGCCGGGCGGCGGCAGGCGGAAGTTGAAGCCGCCGGCGAAGTGCTCCAGGCGCGGCAGCTCCCGCTGGCCGAGGGCATTGGCGAAGCGGTTCCAGGCCTCCTGGAAGGCGCGCGTTCGTTGTTCGGCATCTGCGAGGCTCGCCCAGGCAGGAGGGGCGGCCCAGGCCCGCTCGGCCAGGCCCAGCAGCTTGGGCAGGTAGTAGTACTCCATCATCTGGGGTCCTTTGACGGTTTCGCTCCAGAGTTGCCCCTGGATGCCGATGATGCGCTCGGCGTTGGCGGGGTTCAGGGGTGTCATTTTGCGGCGCAGAGCCTGCGGGATGGGGTTGCCGAAGGGGTCTTCGCGGGTGGCGTTCAGCACGTCGAAGGGCAGAAAGGAAAAGGCTTTGCGCGTATCCACGAATCCGCCCCAATAGTAGCCGGGCTCGGCGGGGTGTTTGTCGTAGGCCAGGTCGAAATACAGGTGGTCCACATTGCAAAGGACGACGGGATAGCCGGCGTTGGCCAGGCGGTAGCCCAGGTCGAGGGCTTCGCCGAGGCTGTTCCAGACGTAGGGCAGGAGGTTTTTGCCCAGATGGGCGGGGTTGGGCTGGTAGCGGCCCGCTTCGTCGCGGTGCAGGGCGATTTCTTCCCAGCCGGCCATGGTCAGGCCGCGCTCGGCCAACAGCTGCGCCAGGCGGCTGCGGAAGTAGTCCGCCAGGTCTTCGGTGTCTTGCAGGGTGGGGTCTTTTTCCATCAGCCGATGGCAGAGCGGGGAGCCGGCCCACACGCCGGCGGGCACTTCGTCGCCGCCGGTGTGCACCACTTCCAGGGGGGCGTCGGCTTCGGCGTACATGGCCTGCAGGGCGTCCACCACCGTTTCGTAGAAGCGATAGACCGACTCCCGGCAAACGCACACCACGTTGTCGGGGTAGCCCTGCACGGAGCGGTAGCTGCTGCTGTCCTGGGGGTCGTGCAGCAGGTAGGCTTCGGCTTCTTCGGTGCGTCCTTCTTCCAGCAACCGCTGGTAGCGCGCCTTCATGGCCAAAATGGCGGCGCGGGCATGCCCGGGCATGTTGATTTCAGGGATGACCTGGATGTGAAGGGCTCGGGCCCGGCGAAGGATTTCCACGAAGTCGGCCCGCGACAGATAACCGCTGCCATAGGAGGTTTCGGGGTCGGGGTGGGGGCCGGAGCCGTAGGCCGGGTGGAGGAAGCGCTTCTCTTCGAGGGTGTGTCCGCGGAAGGCGCCCACCTCCGTCAGTTCGGGAAGTTCGGGGATTTGGAGGCGCCAGCCTTCGTCGTCGGTCAGGTGCAGGTGCAGGCGGTTGAGTTTGTACAAAGCCATGACCTCGAGGAGCTTGAGGATGGCCGCCTTGTCGTTGAAATTGCGGGCGATGTCGAGGTGCATGCCGCGGTAGGGGAAGCGAGGCGAATCCTCGATGGCCACAGCGGGCAGGTGCAGGCTGTCGGCGGGTGCCTCCCAGGCTTCCACGGGCAGCAGGTGCAGCAAGGATTGGATGCCGTAAAACACCCCGGATGCGTCGTTGCCCTCGATGCGGACGCCGTCGCCGGGCATGGCGATGAGGCGGTAGGCTTCGTGGGCCTTGCCGTTCACCCGGAAGTCGGCCAGGGCCAGGACGATGTGGTTCGGACCCTCCGTTTCTTCCGGGGCCAGGGCGGGGCGGGTGCCGAGGAGTTTTTCCAGGCTTTCCGCCAGGTATTCGGCTTCGGCTTGCAGCTCGTCCGGGTATTCGATGGTGGTGGCTGCGGTGAGGAAGAGGGTTCCCTGGCCGGGTGCCAGCCGGAGCGGGGAGGGCAACACGGGTTGTACCTGCCGGGCCGGGAGGGGGTGGGCCGCGGCGTTGCGCTCGAAGTACCATTGCGCGTCGGGGAAGGGCAGGCGGTCGAAAGTGAAGCGCTGGTATTGCTCGGGGCGCTCGAAGGGGCGCACCCGATAATCCTCAACCGGGATGAGGGTGGCGTCTTCTTCCTCCTCCCCGAGGCGGAAATAGAGCCCCACCGGGGCATCGCATTCTTTCACCATGAAATAGCTGCCCTCGTATCGGATGGAGAGGCTGTCGCCGGGCGGGAGGGCGAAATCCGCGGTCGGCAGCAGGCGGTAGAAGTCGCCGTTGAGGCGCTCGATGCGCGCCGGCCCCTCGATGGACGCCGGCTCGATGTCGCGGGGGGTCTGGTTGAAGTACAGCGCCCAGTTGGAGCTGCGCAGGGTGTCTGGCCCGCGATTGTGAAAGAGGAACCGCGCCCGGAAGGCGGGTTCATCCCCGATGATGTTGCTGATCAGCTCCCACTCCACGCTCAGGTGGGATTGGAAGTCGAAGGGGGTGTCGTCGTGGGGGGGCGGGTCGGTGCAGCGTTGGAGGAGGGGCGCCGTCAACAACAGGGCGGTCAGCACAGCGAGCTTCTTCATAAAGGCAGCGGTTTTTCGTCGCAACTTCCAGGTTCGTCTATGGGAATGGGGCGGAAGGGGCTCCGGCGGGTTTCAGGCAGGGGCGTTTTGGTTGGGCAATTTATGGATTTTCGGACAATCGCCGGGCCGGTCGGGCCGCCCGGCTGGGCGCTTGTCCTGAAATTCTCTAAATTTCCCCCTGAAAAACCAACGACCATGAAGCCGAACCCTTCCCCCCTCGACCTGGGGGCCGACCGACTCGTTTCCCTGGATGTGTTTCGCGGGCTCACCATCGCCGGTATGGTCATCGTCAACGACCCCGGCTCCTGGGACTACGTCTATGCGCCTCTGCGCCACGCCGAATGGCACGGCATCACGCCCACCGATCTGGTCTTTCCCTTTTTCCTCTACATCATGGGGGTGGCGGTGGTGCTGGCGCTGAGCCGCCGTTTGGCCAAAGGGGTGACTCCGAGGGCCCTGTACGGGAAAATCCTTCGGCGCACGCTCATTCTCTTCGCTCTGGGGCTGTTCCTGAACCTGTTTCCCGACTTCCAGTTTGCAGAGTTGCGGGTGGCGGGGGTTTTGCAGCGCATCGCCCTGGTGTATCTGGCTTGCGCCCTGCTGTTTCTGCACACGGGCTGGCGGGGGCAGCTTTGGTGGGGCGTCGGCCTGCTGGTGGGCTACTGGCTGGCGATGTGCTTCATTCCCACGCCCGGCTATGGGGAGGTCTTGCTCGAGCCCGGAAAGAACCTCGCCGCCTGGGTGGACAGCCACCTCTTGCCCGGGCGCTTCTACCAGGGCTCCTGGGACCCGGAAGGCCTGCTCAGCACCCTGCCGGCCATCGGAACGGGAATTTCGGGCATGCTGGTCGGGCATCTGCTCCTCAGCAAGCGCAGCAACGAACACAAACTCATCTGGATGCTGGTGGGCGGGTTTTTGGCCTTCGTCGCCGGCTCGGTGTGGGACTGGTTCTTCCCCATCAACAAAAACCTCTGGACCAGCTCCTACGTCCTCTACACCTCCGGCCTGGCGACCCTGACCTTCGCCGCCTGCCTCTGGTTCGTGGACGTGCTCGGCTATCGGTCCTGGACCCACTTCGGGGTGGTCTTCGGCATGAATGCCATCGCCGCCTACGTGCTGCACGGGGTGCTCATCCACGCCTTCCTGGCCGGCGGCGAAAGCAGCGTCGTGCACCGCTTTTTCACGGGCCTCACCCACCTCGGACTCGAACCCAAACTCGCCTCCTTCCTCTGGGCGCTGAGCTACACCCTGCTCATCTATCTGATTGCCTGGGTGCTCTACCGCCGCAGGATTTTCATCAAAATTTGAGGGAGCGTTGCAGGGGCAGCCTTTTGCCCCGAAAGCCGCCCCCTTTTTCGGCGCTTATCCTTTCACACGTCGTCCCTTCACGGTGCGCGCCTGGACGGCGACCTTGCGGATTTTCTTCAGGTCCACCAGCAGGTGCGCCCAGGCTTCCTCGCCTTCCACTTCGTAGCGCTTGCCGCCGTAAGTGACCCAGCCGCGGCGCCGCTTCCATTCCGAGGCCAGCAACACGAATCGCCCCCCTGCCTTGGGGTTGGGGCCGAACATGAGGTAGCGGTCGTCGCCTTCTTCGAAGCTGATGGCAAAACGGTTGCTCCTGGGACTGAAAAGATACACCCCCGGCGTGCCGCGCGGTATGCGCACCACTTCCACCCGACGCCCCTCCACCACCTTGATTTTTCCGCCGGCGATTTGGGCGTCGCCCTTTTTCAGCTCACGCACCAGAGTCAGGTCCCGCGAAAGGTAGAATTGGACCTGGCGCAGTTCCTCTTCGCCGAGGTTCAGCTCTTCGTACAGGTCTTGGGTGAAGGGCGAGAGTTTGGGGGAGCAGGAAGCCAGCCCAATCCAGAAAAGGGAAACGAACAGCAGGTTCAGGTTTTTCATGGCAAGACGGTTTTTTCATGAATGCGAACGGCGTGCATCGTCGGCACTTAGACGCCACAGGGCATGCCATCCCCTGTGAAACCCCGCACTTTAACAGCCGTTTAACGCTCGGGCGGGGCGCCCGCATCGAGTGGGGCGCCTTCCCATTAGGGTTTGGCACAATCTTTTCCGCCCTGAAAAGGACGCCCTCCGCGTCTTCGGGCCCACAAAATTCACTGCCATGACGAAGCGATTAGCAACCACCCTCTTTTCCATGACGCTTTTGGGGATGCTGCGGGCAGGGGTGGTGTACGAACAACCCCTGCGCGGCGAGAGCCTCCAAATCGGCACCATGCTGAGCTGGAGCACCGCCTCGGAGGAGAACAACGCGCTGTTCGTGGTGGAAAAATCCTCCGACGGGGTGGAGTTCATCAACATCGGCTCGGTGGAAGGCGCCGGCAACTCCGCCGAGCTGCGCGAGTACACCTACCTGGACATCATGGCCACCGGCGAACGCAATTACTACCGCCTCAAGCAAGTGGACGCCGACGGCGGCTTCAGCTATTCCGACGTCATCCTCGTCGTGCAGGCCTATCCCAACGACTTCATCGTGGCGCGCATGTCCGCCGTCGCCACGCCCGACCTTTTCCAGGTCACCGTCGATGCCCTCAAAAACGGGGAGCTGACCTACCGCCTCACCAACTGGCAGCAGGAAACCCTGCTGGAAGACAAGCTCCTCGTCGTCAACGGTTTGAATGACCTGACCGTGGACCTCAGCGACCAGAAGCCCGGCATCTACAAACTCTACCTGAAAATGGACCGGGAAGAGGAGGTGCTCACCATCCAGAAAGTCCTCGACGAAATTCAGCGCAAACCCAACGTCGCCACCAAGAACGAGGGGCTCGACGGCAAAAACTGAGCCCGGAAGGGTGCGCGGTGTGCGTTTGGGGGGAAGACTCATTTTCCCTGGCAGGCTGCGCTCACGCCCAGGACGTACTTTTCCACCACACCGATTTGCGGAGCCGTTTCGGCGCCCAGGAAGCCGCGGATGTTCTCGTCCTTCAGTTGTTGCCGGGCCAGCTCCAGCAGGGGTCCCGCCACCGGCAGGTAGCTCCAGTGCCACTTCTCCTCGTTGTAGCCGTAGGGTCGTTCCGGTCCCTTCGCCGTGTAGGGCTGACAAAAGCCGAAGCGCGGGGCGTTGGCGCGCAGCCACTCGTACTCCTCGAGGCCCTGCCCCTGTTCGAAGTATTCGTTTTCGAAGGCATTGAGGTCGACGTCCGTGCCCCAGTGGTGGCGCGAGGTGCCCGGCATGGAGCTGTACTCGAGGATTTTGAGGGCGCGTTGCACGGGGTCGGGGTAGGCTTTGGAGGCATCCTTGCCGTTTTCGATGGGGCGGGCCCCCGTCCATTTTCCTTCCCAGATTTGCTTTTGGTAGACGAAGTTGCGCGTGGCGCTGCGGATGCGGAGCTGGATGCCGTCCTGTTGGGCGGCGTTCCACATGCGCTGGAAAGCTTCGTAGGTGTCTTTACGCAGGTACAGGCCGGGGCGGTCGGCGTGGAGGGTGTCCACTTGGGTGAAGTCGGGGTGGGTGGCGGGGTCGAAATGCCCGGTGAGGTAGTCCAGGGTGAAGG
>CAZBYX010000028.1:0-21880 GCA_964496055.1 uncultured Saprospiraceae bacterium | reverse complement strand
ATTCAAAGGGGGCTTCCCGGCGCGGGGAAGTCGCCGAGGGTTTCTTCCAGCTGGGCGAGGGCGCGTTCGGCCTGCTCCTGATTGGGCGCGATGCCGTGCCACTTGTGGGAGCCCACCATGAAGTCGATGGGATAGCCCATTTCGGTGCGCATCATGATGGCCACGGGGCGGCCCTGGCGGCTGGCGTCGAGGGCTTGCTGCAAAACGCGCACCACGTCTTCCATGTCGTTGCCGTTCATGTGCAGGACCTTCCAGCCGAAGGCCTGGTATTTGGCGGGCAAATCGCCCAGGGCCATGACTTGCTCGGTGGGCCCGTCGATTTGCTGGCCGTTCCAGTCGATGGTGGCGATGAGGTTGTCCAGCCTGTAATGGGCAGCCGCCATGACGGCTTCCCAGATTTGCCCCTCCTCCTGCTCGCCGTCGCCCATGAGGACGAAGACGGTGCGGGGGTCTTGACGCAGGCGTTTGGCCAAAGCCATGCCCACCGCCACGGACAAACCCTGCCCCAAAGACCCCGACGCCACCCGCACCCCCGGCAGCCCTTCGTGGGTGGCGGGGTGGCCCTGCAGCCGGCTGTCGATTTTGCGGAAGGTGGCCAACTCCTCCACCGGGAAGAAGCCCCGCCGCGCCAGCACACTGTACCACAGGGGGCTGATGTGCCCGTTGGACAGGAAGAACACGTCCTCGCCCGCCCCCTCCATCTGGAAGTTGGTATCCAGCTTCATGAACTTGAAATAGAGGGCGGTGAGAAAATCGGCACAGCCGAGCGAGCCGCCGGGGTGGCCGCTCTGAGCCAGGAAGGTCTGGCGGATGATGTCTCGGCGAACCTGGCTGGCGATGCGTTTCAGCTGGTCTGTGGTCATGATGGCAGGGTTCGAAAGGCTTCCCAGCCCCTCCCGGGGCTGGGTCGAGGGCTCGTGAACGCGGTTCGTTCGGGGGCTTGCCGCAGGTGCCCGGGCGGCCCGCCTGAAAAATTGCGGCAAAAGTAGAAATTTCCCCCTGAAGAACGCGAAGAGGGCATCCCGGGTGAACCCGCGGAATGCCCTCTGTTGTATTCCCCGGCGAGGCCGGGTGCACGATGTATCGATTTCCGAATCAGTTGACGGCGTCGCTCAATTCTTTGCCGGCCTTGAATTTGACGGAATTCTTGGCGGGAATTTGGATGGTGGCGCCGGTTTGCGGGTTGCGGCCGGTGCGCGCCTCCCGACGGGAAACGGAGAAGGTGCCGAAGCCCACGAGGGTCACTTTGTCCCCTTTCTTGAGCGTGTCAGCGATGGAATCCAAAACCGTGTTCACGGCGGTGGTAGCCTGGCCCTTGGTGATACCGGCGGCGGCGGCTACCGCATTGATTAAATCTCCTTTATTCATCTTGTTAGTTTTTAAGAAATGATTGGTTTTCGCCTTAGGCGGCGCTAATTTAGGCGCTTGGGGCATTATTCCAAAGCTTTTGCAACTAATTCGGCCCGCGAACCCGCAAACGGCCTGGCTTTGCGCCCCCTGGAGCCCTCCCCGCTTCGCCCGCTGGCCATCTTCCCCGTCGCCGGCAAACTATTCCCCTTCGAGGTTGCGTTCAAGCAGGGCACGCCTCAAAATCCTACCTTTGTATCCACCTCCGGGAATCAATAAGCCAGCACATGAAACAGAAAATCTCCATCCTCTTTTTACTGGGCGCCCTTCTTTTGGGGGGGTCCACCCTCAGCTCCTGCAACCGCGGCACCGGCTGCCCCATCAACGAGAATGCGCACGTCAAGCCCAACAAAAAAGGGGAATACAAAAAGACGCGCACCCGCTCCGGCCTTTTCCCCAAAAACATGCGCCGCCACCGCTGAACCCGCCGCCTACTCCGCCGCTTGCCCCGAGAGGCGCTCCCCCAGGACGTTGAACAAAGCCACCGCCAGAAAAACGGCGCCCCCGGGGAAAATCGCCAGCCACCAGGCTTTCGGATAGGTTCGGGCCTCTGAAAGCAACCTTCCCCAGGTCACGTACGCATCCCCCACCCCAATCCCGAGAAAAGAAAGGGTAGCCTCCAACAAGACGGCCCCCGCCATCCCGAAGGCCACGGCGATGAAAACGGGTGTGAGGGCATTGGGCAGGGCGTGGCGCAGCAGGATGCGCAGCTCTTTCAAGCCCAGGGCTCGGGCCGCTTCGATGTACTCCAGTTTTCGAATGCGCAGCAGTTCGGCCCGCACGAAGCGGGCAATCCCCGTCCAGGCTATCAGCCCGATGACCACCATCACCTGAAAAAGGCCGCTGCGCTCCATCACGGCCACCAGCGCCAGCAGCAAGAGCAGCCCCGGGATGGAATTCACCACCTCGATGAAGCGCATGACGAGCAAATCCATCGGCAAGGCCAGCCTCTGCTTCAGCAGGGGCCACCTGCGCAGCGCCGCCGAGCAGATACGGGCGGCCGACAGATAAACCAGCACCACTGCGAGCACCGTCCAGCCCCCTCCTCCCCAAACCGCCGGCCCCCAAACCCCATAAAAAATTGCGGGCGGCAGCAAGAGCAGATGCGCCAACAGGGCGCCCCGGCTGCAGCGCAGCCCCTCGTCGCCGAAATAACCGGCCACCCCACCCAACAACAGCCCGATGAAGGTGGCCAGGGAAAGCGCCACCACCCCCACCAACAGCGCTACGCGGGCCCCGCAAACCATGCCGGCCGCCACGTCGAAGCCCGGCGGATAGGTGCCCAGCCAATGCCGCCAGCGCCAATGCGGAACCTCCTGCCGATCGAAAGGGCTGACGTAATTGAAGTGCCTGGTGTCCAGGGTCTTGGGGGAGTAGGGGATGGGGGGGAAGAGCACCCAGTCGTAGGGCTGCTCGCGCCAGGGGGTTTGAAAAAATCGGGATTCCCAGTGCGCCCAGCCCAAGTCCACCGCGTATTGGCGCAATACGGGAAAGTAAACCCGCCCCTCGATGCTGCACACCAGGGGCTTTTCGTTGGCCAGGAAATCGGCGAAGAGGGCCACCACCACCCACACTTGCAGCAGGCGCCAACACCAGCGCCCCGTGCGCGTTCTTTTCAAAGCGGCGAGCACACCGCCCCTCCGACCGGGAGGGTGAGCCGCTTGCATCGCCCGTTTTTTTCCACCGAAAATCATGAGCCGTTCGGGTTCGAAGGGCGATTTTACGGAAATTTGAGCCGCCGCAGCCCGTCGGTGGGGGGTGTCCACCCCGCGGGGCCGGGCGAAACTTCAGTCATGCAGCGCTTTTTTTGGATTGTCGGGACCTGCCTGTTGGCCTTGTCGGCTTGCGAAAACGATTTGGCCGAGGTGCAGCGCTTCGTCTCCCGGGAAGAGGTGTATGTGGAGACCGCCCGCGAGGTGGAGATGCTCTACAGCGATTCGGCCGTCATCCGCCTGCGCATCCAGGCGCCCACGCTGCTGCGCCACATCGACCGCTCCAACCCCCGCCAGGAATTCCCCGATGGACTGAGGGCCGAATTCTTCGGCGGCAACCTGCGCACCACTTCGCGCCTGTCCGCCAAATACGCCATCCGCTTCGAAAACAAAAACCGCATCGAGCTGCGCGACAGCATCGTCTGGATCAGCACCAAAGGCGAACGCCTCGAAACCGACGAGCTCATCTGGGAGGAAGACCGCGGCCGCGTATTCACCAACCGCTTCGTCACCATCACCCGCCCCGATGAAATCATCTACGGGTACGGCTTCGAATCCAATCGGGATTTCACCGAATGGACCATCCGCGCCATCGAGGGGCGCCTGAAGCTGAAAGAGTTGAAAGGACTGAAGGATTAGCACCCCACCTCCAGAAAGTTTCCCATCGCAACGACGATGCCCCCCGAACGCAAGGAGCTCTCAGTAAGCCAGGGCGAAGACCACCCGTTGGGGGGAGGGTTTGCCGGTGAGGATGCACTTGCCCGGTTCTTTTTCCCCTTCGAGGGGAATGCAACGGATGGTGGCCTTGGTCAGCTCCTTGATTTTCAGTTCGGTTTCGGTGGTGCCGTCCCAGTGGGCGAGCACGAAGCCTCCTTTGGTCTCCAACACTTCCTTGAACTGGTCGAAAGTGTCCACGGGGGTGGTGTGTTCTTCGCGGAAGCGCAGGGCCCGCTGGAAGAGGCTTTTCTGGATGTCGTCGAGGAGTTGGGCCACGTAATCGGGGGTGGCGTCGAAGGGCTGGAAGGTTTTCTCCTTGGTGTCGCGGCGGGCGATTTCGACCTGATTGTTTTCCAGGTCGCGCTTGCCGATGGCCAGGCGGACGGGCACCCCCTTGAGTTCGTACTCGGCGAACTTGAAGCCCGGCCGGCGCTTCATGTCCTGGTCGTACTTCACCGAGATGCCGCGTTCCCGGAGGGCACGCATGAGTTTTTCCGCGGCCTCGGTGATTTCGGGGTTGGGTTTGGGAATGGGGACGATGACCACTTGCAGGGGGGCCAGTTTGGGTGGGAGGACCAAGCCGTTGTCGTCGGAGTGGGTCATGATGAGCCCTCCGACCAGGCGGGTGCTCACGCCCCAGGAAGTGGCCCAGACGTATTCCTCCTGGTTGTTCTCGTTGAGGAACTTCACGTCGAAGGCTTTGGCGAAGTTCTGCCCCAGGAAGTGGGAGGTTCCGGCCTGGAGGGCTTTGCCGTCCTGCATGAGGGCTTCGATGCAATAGGTGTCCACCGCGCCGGCGAAGCGCTCGTTGGCGGTTTTCACGCCTTTGATGACCGGCATGGCCATGTACTCTTCGGCGAAGCGGGCATAGACATCGAGGATGCGCAGGGTCTCCTCCACGGCTTCCTCTTTGGTGGCGTGGGCGGTGTGCCCTTCCTGCCAGAGGAATTCGGCGGTGCGCAAAAACAGGCGGGTGCGCATCTCCCAGCGCACGACGTTGGCCCACTGGTTGATGAGCAGGGGCAGGTCGCGGTAGGAGTCGATCCAGTCGCGGTAGGTGTTCCAGATGATGGTTTCGGAGGTGGGGCGCACGATGAGCTCCTCCTCGAGTTTGGCTTCGGGGTCCACCACCACCCCCTTACCGTCGGGGGAATTCATCAGGCGGTGGTGAGTGACGACGGCACATTCCTTGGCAAACCCTTCCACGTGCTCGGCTTCCCGGCTCAGGAAACTCTTGGGAATGAACAAGGGAAAGTAGGCGTTGACGTGGCCCGTTTCTTTGAACATCCGGTCCAGCTGGGCTTGCATGTTCTCCCAGATGGCGTAGCCGTGCGGCTTGATGACCATGCACCCCCGAACGGCGGAGTGGTCGGCCAGGCCGGCCTTTTTCACGATGTCGATGTACCAGGAGGAGTAGTCCGTGGCTCTGGGTGTGATTTCTTTTGCCATGAAACCGTTCGCGTTTGTTGACAGAGCGGGGTGAATGACCGGGTACTTTCGACCCGCGCCCTCCTCTCACCGTCCCACCCTACCTTTCGAAATGTTAAAACCTATCCAGGGATGAGGGAATGCCAATGCGGGCGGGTATCAAAGGGCGCTGACACGAAGCCCGGAAACCGTTGCGGGGTAAGTGTTGTTGAAAACTCGAAGGGGGAAAGCGGCACGGCATTAAGATTTCCTTAATCGCCTTGGAAATTTTTGAAAAACAAGGCTTAACGACATTAACGCCCCCTTTTTCCCCGATTAATCCGCCCTTAACAAAAAAAGCGGCGCAAAAGTAATAATTTCGTGTTTGCTCCCTGCGAATGAGAGTCAAGGTAATTACGCTCAAAATATTCCATCATGAAACGCACCTGGATTACTTCGTTGCTCGTGGCGGTTTTGGTCGGCTGGTCGGGTCTGGCATTCGCCCAATACGATGACCTGTACTACGACCCCGACACCGACGAGGACTACTACTCCTCGACCGACGAGGACTACGCCTACTCGGAGGATCGCTACAGCGACTACGATGACGACGAATACGACTACTACGACGATTACAACTATTACTACACGTCGCGGATTCGTCGTTTCTATCGCCCCTATTTCGGGTTCAGCTACTTCGATCCGATTTACGTGGATCTGTTCTACTACGATCCTTTCCTGGCCTACGATCCTTTCTGGTCGCCGGGTGTTTCCGTCCTGATTTACAACGATTACTGGTCCTTCCGGCGCTGGCAGCGGTTCAACCGCTGGTATCGCCCCTTCTACGGGAGGTATAACTCGCCCTTCGGCCGTCCGTATTACGGCAACTCGGTCATCGTGAACAACTACTACTATGGAGGTGCCAATTACGGCGGCTACTACGGGGGTGGTTCCTACGCCTACGGCGGCGGTTACAGCACCTACTATTGCCCGCCGTCCTGGGGCAGCGGCTACAGCTACAACGTGGTCAACGTCAGCAACAGCGGCGGAAATTCGAACGGCACCTACTACGGTTCCCGCCGAAGCGGGTACACTCGCCCCGGCGGAGGGAACAACGGCCGCACCCCGAACCTGGGCGTAAGCAACCCAGGCAACCAGACCAAGGAAACCATCAGCCTGGGAGACCGCTACAGCCCGAAGACCAACCGACGCAGCATCACCACCGACAAGCGCCGGAAAGATCGAACAACCAAAGCGGACCCCTACCGCCGTTCGGAGCGCACCCGCTCCTATGACCGCACCGATCAGTATCGGCCTTCCCGTGGGAATACCTCCACGCGTTCGAAGGGATACAGCCCCCGTACCCGAAATAACGACTCTTCGCGCTCCTACCGCCCCAACACGCGCACCCGCAGCAACAATAGCGGCTGGAACCGAAGCAACTCGAACACGCGCTCGCGTTCTTCCAGCGGCTGGAACCGCTCCAACAATTCCACCCGTTCTTCGGGCAGCTTCCGCAGCGGTGGCAGCACGCGTTCTTCGGGTAGTTTCCGCAGCGGCGGCAGCACGCGCAGCAGCTCCGGCAGCAGCCGCACCCCTTCGTCCCGGGGGCGCAGCGGGGGCAGGAACTGAGCCCTCCCCAATCGCCGGACGCCTGAAAGTGGGTGGATGATGCCGACCAGACATCCACCCACTTTTTCTTTCCACCCCATCTTGCTCACCAAGAATTCAAGGCCTATGAACCTGCTTCGCACTTGTCTTCTTCTCCTGCTCTGCGCCCTGGAAATACACGCTCAAACCCTGCAGGATGCCATCCGCTATTCCGTTTACGAGCCGGGCGGCACGGCTCGTTCCCTGGCGGTCGGTGGGAGTTTGAGTGCCCTGGGAGCGGACTTCGCCGTCGTGAGTCTGAACCCCGCCGGGCTGGCCACTTTCCGGCGTTCCGAGTTCGTTTTCAGCCCCACCCTCGTGCGGGACGAAACCCAAACCCTCCTTCAGGGGGAGGGCAACCCCCGCCTCGAACGCACCAAAACCACTTTCAACTTCAACGCCCTGGGGCTGGTCATCGCCAATCGCCCCATCGCTTCTTCCTGGAGCACCGCCAACTTTGCCATCGGCGTCAATCGCCTGGCCAATTTCCACCAGAACCTCTCCTTCGAAGGCGTCTCCGAAGGCTCCATCACCGACCGCTTCCTCGAGCTGGCCGACGGCTTCACCCCCGACCAGCTCGATGCTTTCGAAGCCGGCCTGGCCTACGACGCCCTCGCCATTTACAACCCCACCGCCGACAACACCTTCTACGTCAGCGATTTCGCCCCCGGCGAGCAGGTCGAAAAATCCCAGCGCATCCGACGCACGGGCGGCCTTTCCGAGCTGGTCTTTTCCTTCGCCGGCAATTACGAGGAGGAAATGATGTTCGGCGCCACCATCGGGGTGCCCTTCCTCTCCTTCGAGGAGTCCAAATTCTACCAGGAGAACGACACCCAGAACAACAACCCCGTCTTCGACGAGCTGGTCTTCCGCGAAGAGTTGCAGACTTCCGGCATCGGCATCAACCTCAAGCTCGGCTTCATCTATCGCTTCGAGCAGGCCTTCCGCCTGGGACTGGCCGTTCACACCCCCACCGCTTTCAGCCTCGAAGACAACTTCTTCAACACCATGAACTACCGCTTCTCCGACCCCAACTTCGAACCCGTCGGTGAAGTGAGCAGCCCCGAAGGCAATTTCGAGTACAAATTCCGCACGCCCTGGCGCTATTTCGTCAGCGCGGGCTACCTGTTCGGAAAGCAGGGCTTCGTGCATTTGGAGGGCGAATACGTTCAATACCCGGGAGCGAACTTCAAATTCAACAATACCAGCAACCCCGAAGACCTGCAATACCAGGACGACCTCAACGGCCAAATCGAGGAGCAACTCGCCAACGCCCTGAACCTGCGCCTGGGCGGCGAATACGTTTACAAGGTCTTCCGTTTTCGGGGCGGCTATCGCTTTCAGGGGGCCGTGACCCGGGATGCGGACGAACCCACCCACACCCTGAGTGCGGGGGCGGGTGTGCGTTTGCGCAACTTCTATTTCGATGTGGCCTACAGCCGCCGCATGTCCGAGGGGGAATACCAGCCCTATCTGACATTCGACGCCCCGCGCCAAATCGTTCAGGTGGACCAAACGCGGCAGAAGTTTATGGCAACCCTCGGATTCAAATTTTAGGGAGCGGCCGTTTCCTGCACGGATTTTGATTTGGAAGATATTCGCCCTACCTTTCGTAGTGTGGGGTCGAGCTATGACCCCTGCCGAATGCTTCAACCCGATTCCCATGACGCGGTCCATCCTGCCCATGCTGTTTTGCTGCGCTTTTTTGAGCCTGCGGGCGCAGGAGAACCCCTACGCACCGGTGGATGAGCGCCTGCTGGTGGAGTCGCGGTGGCGCTACACCTATACGCTTCACCTGGAGTCCAACACCGTCATCCATCAGGCGGACGAGGGCTATCGGTTCTTCCTTTACTTTCGTTACGACAACTCTTTCCGGCAATACCTGAACGGGGCCTTTTCGGGCGGGAGCTGGCGCCTCGAAGGGCGCACCCTGCATTACCCCTTCCGCATGGTGGAGCGCTTCGAAATCGCCGCTCTGAACCGGAAGATGCTGGTTTTGGAGTTTCACCAGCCCAACAGCAAAGGCACTTTCCAGTACCACTTCGTGCGGGTCAGCGCCGCGGAGGCACCTTTCGTCAAGCCCCGCAACGAATTGCCCGACGTCATCGTGGAAGCCGAAAGACCCGGCAAGGAGGAGCGCCTCGCCGCCCGCCGGGAACGCCGGCGCCAGCGCCGGGCCGCCCGTCGCACCCCGCCCCCCAAACCCACCTACATCAACGTCGAGCTGACGGGCGGGGGGTTCTTCGGGGGCATCGACCCGGTTTTCAAGGACTTCATCCACATCAAATCCAGCGGGCGCCTCATCAAGGAGTTTCACAGCCTGTACAACGGCCTGCTCGTTACCAAGAAAGACATTCCCCGCGAAGAGCTGGAGCAGTTTGCCGAGTGGGTGGTCCAGCAGAAGTTCTTCGAGTTCGAGCGCCTCTACGACTGCAGCGACCCCGCCTGCCAGAAGCGCAAATTCATGAAGCCCAAGCCCATCCCGCTGCGCCTTTCCATCACCTACGGCAACCGCAAAAAAGTGGTGACGGTGAGCATCTGGGGCAAGGACGACCTCGGCATCCAATACGTGGACTATCCGCCCGCGCTGGCCAACATCGTGGACGCCATCCAGCGCATGGCCAACCGCATCGAGGAGCCCCTGGTGCGCAAGTAGGGGGGCAGTTCGTCCATACTTCCCGCCTGTTGGTAAATAATTTTTCCCTTCCCCGTCGCGCGGCCTTTCCTTCGCCGAGGTATCGCGAAATCATTTCCCAACCCTCAAATCAGGATTGTATGAAAACCATCAGCAAGTTGCTTTGCCTGGCCTTTTTCGCCGTGGTCGGCCTCCAGGCCGGCGCCCAGAATATCACCGTCGAGGAGCTGCTGCGCAATTACTACGAAGCCGTCGGTGGGCCCGAGCAATGGAAAAATCTCAACTCCATGAAATTCATAGGCTCGGGCGAAAACATGGGGATGAACTTCCCCGTCGTGGTGTACTCCATGCGGCCCAACCTGCAAAAGGTGGAAGTGGACATCCAGGGCAAGAAGTTCGTCGATGCATTCGACGGCGAGACGGCCTGGACCATCAACCCCTTCATGGGCGGGCTCGAGCCCCAAAAGAAGACCGAAGAAGAGACCAAAGAAGCCGCCAAGCAAATGTTTGAAGACGAGCTGGTCAATTACGCCGAAAAGGGGCACAGCGTCAGCCTCGAAGGAACCGAGGAGGTCGAAGGGGTGCAGGCCATCAAGCTCAAGTTGACGAAGAAAGACGGCGATGAGGTCTATTACTTCTTCGACCCCGAAGCCTACGTGCCCATCATGCAGCGGCAGTACATCAAGTTCGGCCCCATGAAGGGGCAACCCGTGGAGACCTACTTCAGCGACTACGACGAGGTCGAAGGCATGTACTTTCCCTTCTCCATCGTGCAGAAGGTGAACGGCCAAGTGGTCATGAACATGCGGGCCGACAGCATCGAGCTCAACCCGCCCCTGGACAAGAGCATCTTCGCCTTCCCCAAACCCGCCCAGTCGGACGGGCAGTAAGACGAACCCTTCGCTCCCCTGAAAGACCTGGCGGCTTCCTTCCGGCAGGTCTTTCCATTTGGGGCGCCCTTTTTCGCACTTCCTTGACTCCTCCTTCGATTTCAAAGGGCAGGGTGGGAGGTGGGAGAGCGGGTACCGAGCAGGCGACGAGTCCTCTCCATCCGGGGGAATCTCCCCATTTCGGTCCCCACCCTCATCCCGACCTGCCCCACCTGACGAAACAAAACCAACGCCATGAAAAGAGTTCTCCTCCTCTGTACGGGCCTCGTGGCCATCTCCTTCCTCCTCCCTCATTTCCCCCTTGCCCAAACCACCCCCATCGACGTGTCCTTTGGAAACATCCGGGCGCGCAGCATCGGCCCCGCCGTGATGAGCGGGCGGGTGAGTTCGGTGGCGGGGGTGGACTCCCGCCCCGAAATTCTCTACGTGGGTGCGGCGGGTGGCGGGTTGTGGAAGTCCGTCAGTGCCGGCGCTGATTTTCGACCCGTCTTCGATGAGCACACCCAGAGCATCGGCGACATCTGCGTGGACCCCCAACACCCGGACACGGTGTGGGTGGGCACGGGTGAGCCCTGGGTGCGCAACAGCGTCAGTGTGGGCACGGGCATCTACGTCAGCACCAACGGCGGGCAGAGCTGGCAGTTCAAGGGCCTCGGCGACTCGGAGCACATCGCCAAAGTGCTCGTGGACCCCACCCATTCCGCCACGATTTACGTCGCTGCTCAGGGGCACCTCTGGGGCCCCAACGAGGAGCGCGGCGTGTACAAAAGCACCGATTTCGGGCAAACCTGGCAGCGCGTCCTCTTCGTGGACGAGAACACCGGCTGCGCCGACCTGACCATGCACCCCGAAAACCCCCGCATCCTCATCGCCGCCATGTGGGACCACCGCCGCTCCCCCGATTTCTTCCGCTCGGGCGGCCCCGGCAGCGGGCTGTACAAAACCGAGGACGGGGGTCAAACCTGGCGCAAGGTTCATCAGGGCTTGCCCGAAGGGCTGCTCGGCCGCATGGCCGTGGAGTTCGCCCCCTCCAACCCGCAGCGCGTGTACCTGACCGTGGAGTCGGAAAACAAAGAAGCCAAAGGCCTGTACCGCTCCGATGACGGTGGCGAAAGCTGGTACTTCGTCAGCAACGACTTCAACACCAAGGTGCGGCCCTTCTACTTTTCGCGCCTGGTGGTGGACCCCACCGACGAAAACAAAATCTTCAAGTGCGGGCTGAACCTCACCATCAGCGACGACGGCGGTGAGAGCTGGCGGGTGGTCGGCAGCGGCGTCCATTCCGACATCCACGACGTGTGGGTCAACCCCCGCAACCCCAAACACATAGTCATCGGCACCGACGGCGGCGCCTACCGCTCCCTCGACGGGGGCTACCTGTTCGAAATGTTTTTCGACCTGCCCATTTCCCAGTTCTATCACGTGGCCGTGGACAACGCCGAGCCCTTCAACGTCTATGGCGGCTTGCAGGACAACGGCTCCTGGTACGGCCCCAGCGCCAGCCCCGGCGGCATCGGCAACGAAGACTGGAAGCTCTCCTACTGGGGTGACGGGTTCTGGTCCTTCCCCCATCCCACCGACCCCGACATCGTTTACAGCGAAAGCCAGGGAGGCATGCTGGCCCGCCACAACAAAGCCGACGGCCAGAGCAAGAGCATCCAGCCCATCCCCGGTGAAGGGGAACCCAAGTATCGCTTCAACTGGAACGCCCCCATCCACATCAGCCCCAACAACCCCGAGCGCCTCTACTTCGGCGCCCAATTCCTCTTCAAATCCGAAAACCGCGGCGACAGCTGGGAGAAAATCTCCCCCGACCTGACCACCAACGACCCCCAACGCCAGCGGCAGAAAGAGTCCGGGGGCTTGTCCATCGACAATTCCGGCGCCGAGAACAACACCACCATCTACGCCATCGCCGAGTCCCCCGTGGATGAGCAGGTCATCTGGGTGGGCACCGACGACGGCAACCTGCAGGTGACCACCGACGGCGGGCGGAGCTGGACGAACGTGGCGCCCAACGTCCCGGGTCTGCCCCCCTTCACCTGGTGCAGCAGCGTGGAGCCCAGCCACTTCGACCGCAACACCTGCTACGTCACCTTCGACGGGCACCGCCAGGGCGACAAGTCGGTGTACGTCTTCAAAACCACGGACCTGGGCAAAACCTGGACTTCCCTGGCCACCCCCGACATCGAGGGCTATTGCCACGTGGTGAAGGAAGACCTCGAATCCCCCCGCCTGCTGTACGTGGGCACCGAGTTCGGGCTGTTCATCAGCCTGGACGGGGGCCTGAGCTGGAAGCGCTTCGCCAACAACCTGCCCAAGGTGGCCGTGCGCGACCTGGCCATCCACCCCCGCGACAAGGCCCTCGTCATCGCCACCCACGGCCGCGGCATCTACATCATCGACGACCTGACTCCCCTGCGCGCCATCACCCCCGACATCCTCGACCAAACCCTTGCCTTCCTGCCCACCAAACCCACCTACATCCGACTGCCCCGGCAGGGCCGCCCCTTCGGCGGGGCCGGCAACTTCAACGGCGAGAACCCCTCCGAGGCCGTCCAGATCGCCTACTTCATGAAGCGGCGCCACACCTTCGGGCGCATGCGGCTGGAGGTCTATGACGCCGAGGGCAATTTCGTCAATGAATTTTCGGCGGGCAAAAGCGCGGGCATCAACATCGTGGAGCTGCCCACCCGGTTGCCCCAACCCAAAGCCGCCCCCACCAACAACCGCATGGCGTTGTTCGGCTCTGCGTTCCCGCCCTCCCTCCCCGAAGGGCGCTACACCGTCAAAATCATCAAGGGGAAAGAGGAATTTTCCACCGAAGTGGAAATCGGTCTGGAGCCCAAAGCCCGCGAAACCTACCCCAAAGCCGACCGCGATTTGGCCCACAAAATCCTCATGCGCCTCTACGACATGACCGAGCGCCTGGGCTACGTGTACTTCAGCCTGGAAGCCATGCACCAACAGGCCGAGGAACGAGCCGCCTCCGTCCAAGCTCCCCTGGCCGAAGAGCTGAAAGCCTTCGCCGACGAAACCAAAAGCTACAAGGAAGGGCTGGTCTCTCTGGAAGGGGACTTCTACGTGGACGAAGGCGAAAACCTGCGCGAGGAAATCTCCACCCTCTACCTCTGGATTTCGAACTACCCGGGCCGCCCCACCGACGGCCAGCTGCGCAAGACCGACCTGCTGGAACAACGCCTCGGCAAAGTGGAACAGCGCTTCGAGGATTACCGTAAAACCATGGAGCGCCTCAACGAGCAGCTCCAAAGCGCTGGCTTACAGCCCATTGCCATCAAGAGCTTCGAGGCGTATCGCGCCGATTGAGCCCGGCCCCTCCAGGGGGATTTTCTTTACCTTTGCGCCTCTTTTTCAAGCACGCCGAGACGAAGCCCGTTCGTCTCCGCGTGCTTTTCCATAACCGCAAGACACGCCCGCTCATCATGGCCCAACAAAGCGACGCTTTCAAGAATCTGGTTGCGCACTGCAAGGAATACGGCTTCGTCTACCCCTCCAGCGAAATCTACGACGGCCTCAGCGCCGTGTACGACTACGGCCCCTACGGCGTGGAGCTGAAGAACAACCTCAAGGAATACTGGTGGAAGAGCATGGTGCAGCTCCACGAGAACATCGTGGGCATCGACGCCGCCATCTTCATGCACCCCAAAACCTGGAAGGCCTCCGGCCACGTGGACGCCTTCAACGACCCCCTCATCGACAACAAGGACAGCAAAAAACGCTACCGCGCCGACCAGCTCGTCGAAAGCTACATGGACAAGCTCGAAGCCAAAATCGAAAAGGAGGTCGAAAAAGCCCGCAAGCGCTTCGGCGACAGCTTCGACGAAGCCCTCTTCCGCCAAACGAACCCCCGCATCCAGAAATACCAGGAGGAGTTCCAGTCCGTCAAACAGCGCTTGGCCGCCTGCATGACCGATAACGACCTCGAGGGCCTGCGTCGGCTCATCGAGGAGCTCCAGATCGCCGACCCCGAAACCGGCAGCCGCAACTGGACGGAAGTGCGCCAGTTCAACCTCATGTTCAGCACCCAGCTGGGCAACATCGCCGGCGAGGAAGGCAAACTCTACCTGCGCCCCGAGACCGCTCAGGGCATTTTCGTCAACTTCCTCAACGTCCAGAAAACCACCCGCCTGAAAGTGCCCTTCGGCATCGCCCAAATCGGCAAGGCTTTCCGCAACGAAATCGTCGCCCGGCAGTTCATCTTCCGCATGCGCGAATTCGAACAGATGGAGATGCAGTTCTTCATCCGCCCCGGCACCCAGAAGGAGTGGTACGAATACTGGAAAGAAAAGCGCATGGCCTGGCACCGCGCCCTGGGCGTGCCCGAATGCAAGCTCCGCTTCCACGACCACGACAACCTGGCCCACTACGCCGACGCCGCCGTGGACATCCAGTTCGAGTTCCCCTTCGGCTTCAAAGAGCTGGAGGGCATCCACTCGCGCACCGACTTCGACCTGGGCAACCACCAAAAGCTCTCCGGCAAGAAACTCCAGTACTTCGACCCCGAGCTGCAGGATAGCTACGTGCCCTACGTGGTGGAAACCTCCATCGGCTGCGACCGCATGTTCCTGGCCGTGCTCAGCCACGCCCTCGTCAACGAGCCCGTGCCCGGCTCCGACGACCCCAACAACACCCGCGACGTGCTCAAACTCCACCCCGCCCTCGCCCCCCTCAAGTGCGCCGTCCTGCCCCTCAAACGCAACGAGGAAAGCCTCGTGCGCAAAGCCCGCGACATCTTCAACACCCTGCGCTACAGCTTCACCTGCCAGTACGACGACACCGGCAGCATCGGCCGCCTCTACCGCCGACAAGACGCCATCGGTACCCCCTACTGCATCACCGTCGATTTCGAAACCCTCGAAAACGACACCGTCACCATCCGCGAACGCGACACCCTCCACCAGGAGCGCGTCCACATCGACCGGCTCGAAGCCATCATCGGGGAAAAAACGGACATGAAAGCCCTGCTTCGCCAGCTGTAAACTTTTCCCAGGGCTGCGCCCCCCGAAACACCTCCCGTTTGAGGTGGGGGGCTGAGGTGTGCCTCCGCACCCCCTTCCCTTCCTCCCCCGCCCGATGGATTTAATCGCTAACTTTGTCAGCAAAGCTTCGGCGATGATCAGGCAACTGGAAATCAGCCATTTCAAATCCATCCGGCGGCTCGCGCTGACGTGCAAGCGGGTCAATGTTTTCGTGGGGGCGCCCAACACCGGCAAGACGAACATCCTCGAGGCGCTGGCCCTGTTGTCCAGTTCCGCCCCCTCTCATTTGAAGTCGATCTGCCGCTTCGAAACGATGGATCACCTCTTTTTCAACTTCGACCTCACCGAGCCCATCTCGGTGGAGACGGACCTCCTGAAAGCGAAGTTGAGCTTCGATGCGGCCCGGGAAGAATTCCGGTTGGAGCTTCGGGATTCCGGTGAGGGGTCCTGGGTGTATCCCTTCGATTTCAAGGGGACGCGCCACCCCGTCGTTTCGGCCCCCTACGAGTCGTCCGTTTTGTTTTACGAGTTCCGGGACTCCGTCGAGTTCGGGGAAAATGCAGTGAGTCACCTGGCTCCGCCCCACGGCACCAACCTGCCTTTTCTGCTGAAAACCCAGCCGAAGCTCCGCGAGCTGGTTTCGGAAATCTTCCGGGATCATGGTTTGCGGCTGAACATTAAACCATTCGACCACCAGATCGAATTCGTCAAAGCCTTCGGCGAAGCATTCGTTTCCTTTCCTCTCCGGGTCATCTCCACGACCCTGCGGCGTCTGATGTTTCTGCTGTTGGCCATCGAAAGCAACGCCGGAAAAACCCTGCTGCTGGATGAGCCCGAAGCCAAGACCTTTCCCTTCTTCACGCGCTACCTGGCCGAGCGCATGGCTTTCTCGCCATCCAACCAGTTCTTCCTCACCACCCACAACCCCTACCTGCTGCAATGTTTGCTGGAAAAAACACCGGTCCAGGACCTGGCCATCCACGTAGTGAGCGCCGACGAGCAGGGCGAAACCCGCTGCCGGGTCATTGCCGAAGACCAATTCCAGGAGCTTTTTGAGCTGGACCTTTTCTACAACCTCGAGGATTTTCAGCTCTGATGATCGTGGTGGAAGGAAAGACCGACAAGGAGTTGCTCATCGCGCTTGGCATGCCCAAAAAGCTCGTCAAGGTGGCGGGGGCGAAGGGGAGGGTGTGCAATTACTTGCGCAAGAGCGGCTCCCGTTTTCGCTTTGGGATGGTGGACGAAGACCCCGAGGGCCAGGCCCAGCCCCCGCTCATGGAAAGGATGCAGGTGGTGGAGGAACGCCACGGCGTTCGGGTTTTGGAAGACCCCGGATCAGGTAACCGCCTGCTGGTATTGTGCCCCCGGTTGGAGGAATGGGTGTTGCAGGCAGCGAAAGGAGTGGGCGTCAGCGTGAATGAATTCGGGTTGCCGCCCGATGCTCGTGAATTCAAGAAACTACCCACCACCCGCCGGCTGGATGACCTTCGGCGTCTGGTGCGGCATCTGCATGAACGGAAAAGCCCTCCAATCCGACACCTGGAGCACCATCTTCGGCTGATGAAAAAAGCCCTTTCGAAATAGCTTTTCGAAAGGGCTATTCAACGAGGCGCTCCTCCTTATTCCCCGTTGATTTTCTTGAGCAGTTCCCGGGTCAGGGAGGCATCCTCGCCGGCTTGTTCGGCCAGGGTGATGGCGCGTTCGGCGGCTTTGCGGGCCTTGCCTTTTTTACCGAGCTTGAAGTACAGGGCGGCCAGGGTGTCCGTGTTGTAGTAGTTCTCGTCCATCTCGACGGACTGCTTGGCCCACTTAAGCGCCTGTTTCAGGTGTTTCTTCCCGTCCACGTATTCGTAGAAGGTCCAGGCGGCTTCGTTGAGCTCTTCCCAGTCGGTGGCGGGGAAGCGGCTGTAGTGCTCTTTGGCGGCCCGGGCGAAGTCGTCGAACTGCCCGCGCGTGCGGTAGAAAACCATGCGGAAGCGGGAGCTCATGAGCTCGGCCTTGTCGGGATAGACTTTGGCGAAGAGGCGTTCGGCTTTTTCCAGGGGGTCGCCGTCCTGCTTTTCGAACAGCTCGTACTGGACGAGGTTCTCGATTTTCCCGGTCACGGCGCGGGAGCCGAATTTTTCCTCGAAGGCTTGGCGATGCTGCACCAGGTAGTCGAAGAGTTTGGAGTCGGTGCGGTCGGTGAACTGATAGATGAACTCCATGTTTTCGTCGCTGCCCCAGTCGGGTTGGGTTTGGAGGTAAGCCTCGGCGATGGGGCCGTGCTTGCCGTCCATGGCGTTGTAGCTGGCCTGGGCGTATTGGAGCAAGAACGCGGGGTCGCGTTCACCGGCGGCGAAGCGTTTTTCCAGGGTGGCCAGTTGGCGGGTGGGGTCCAGGGCGGCGGCGCCCAGCTCGAGGAATTTATCGGTCTCGTGATAGCCGACGGTGCGGTGAACGACCTGCCCCTCGGGGTCGAGGAAGAGGAAGGTCGGATAGGCCCGCACCCCGTATCGTCGAGACAGGTCCTTGCCCTCCCCTTTCTCCATGTCTTTGCGGACGTTGATGAAGCGGCGATTGAAATACTCGCCGACCTCTTGCCGGGAGAAGACGTTCTTGTCCATCATTTTGCAGGGGCCGCACCAGGAGGCGTAGGCGTCCAGAAAGATGAGCTTGTTTTCCTGGCGGGCTTGCTCCAGCACTTCTTCCCAGGGCGCATCGATGAATCGGATGCCTTGTTGAGCCAGGCTTTCCGAGCCGATGAAGGCGACGAAGGCGAGCAAGAGAACGAATCGTTTCATGACGGGAGGATTTTCAGTCGAGAAAAAATGAGGCGACGCCCCAAAGTGGAGAACACTTTCCAAACGAAAAGGTAACAAATCCGTTGCCAACGCAGGGCGGAATGTGCGTTTTCGGGGCGGGCGAGCGGTTTGGGGGCGGGAAGCCCGCCCTCAGCCTTTGTAGAAGGGCGGCTTCACCACCACGGCTTTCAGACGCTTGCGCCCGGCGATGATGAAAATTTCGGTTCCTTCGGCGGCATATTCGCTCAGCACGTACCCCATGCCGATGGGTTTTTCCAGGCAGGGGGAGAGGGTGCCCGAAGTGACGCGCCCGATTTCGGCGCCGCTTTCGTCTTCGATGGGGTAGTCCTTACGGGGCACGCGGCGGTCGAGCACTTCGAAGCCGACGAGCTTGCGCCGCACCCCTTCGGCGCGCTGGCGACGGAAGATGTCGATGGAATTGAACTCGACTCCCTTTTTGGTTTTGGTGATCCAGCCCAGCCCCGCCTCGATGGGGGAGGTGCTGTCGTCGATGTCGTTGCCGTAGAGGGCGTAGCCCATTTCCAGGCGCAGGGTGTCGCGAGCGCCGAGGCCGGCGGGCTGAATGCCGAAGGGCTTGCCGCTTTCAAAAAGGGCATCCCAAATCCGGGGCAGCTTGTCGGCTTCGGCGTAGAGCTCGAAGCCCCCGGAGCCGGTGTAGCCCGTAGCGCTGATGAGCACGTTGTCCACTCCGGCCAGCCGCCCCTTGGTGAAGGTGTAGTACTTCAGCTCCTGCAGAGGGACGTCGGTCAGGGGTTGGAGGGCGTCGGCGGCCCTGGGGCCCTGCACGGCGAGCAGCCCGGTGCGCTCGCTGATGTCGATGAGGCGGGTGTCGAAGACGTTGTGTTCCTCCAGCCAGTTCCAGTCCTTTTCGATGTTGGCGGCGTTGACCACCAGCATGAAGGCCGCTTCGCCTTCGGCGCACTGGTCGTCAAAGAGCCGATAGACGAGCAGGTCGTCCACGATGCCGCCCTGATGATTGGGCAGGCAGGAATACTGAGCCTGGCCGGGCTTCAGGCGGGCGGCGTCGTTCGAGGTCACTTTCTGGACGAAGTCCAGGGCTTCCCGCCCCCGAACGATGAACTCGCCCATGTGCGAGACGTCGAACACCCCCACCCGCTCCCGCACACAAAGGTGTTCGTCGCGGATTCCGGTGTACTGGATGGGCATGTTGTAGCCGGCGAAGGGGGCCATCTTGGCGCCCAGGGCGATGTGCTTTTCCGTCAGGGGGGTGCTTTTCAAGGTTTCCGTGTTGCTCATGATGAGAATGTTAGGGCGAAGGGTGCATGCCTGCAAAGGCTGGAGGAAAGCGGCGGCGACCGCTGCTATTGGATGATGATTTCTGAGATTTCGTCTCCGATTTCGATTTTGTGCACCACGTCCATCCCACTGACCACCCGGGCGAAGAGGGTGTAATTGCCATCGAGGTGTGGGGTGGGGGAATGCGTGATGAAGAACTGGGTGCATTCGGTATGGTTGCCGGCGCTGGCCATGCCGACGTAACCTTCGTCGTCGTAGTGCAGGTAGGGCAGCTCACTACGGATGGTGTAATCCAGGCTGCCGTACCCGTCGCCCCGGGGGCAGCCCCCCTGGATGACGAAGTTGGGCACCACGCGATGGAAGTTCTTGCCGTCGTAAAAACCCTGCCGCACCAGGTCGATGAAGTTGGCCACCGTTCCGGGGGCTTCCAGGGGCAACAGGCGGAGCATGATGTTGCCTTTCGGGGTCTTGATGATGGCGCGCGTCATGTCGTCCACTTCGCGCAGCAGGCTCCAGTTGATGGGGTGGTTCCATTCGGGGGTGAGGTTGGAGGGCGAGGGTTGCCCTTCGAGGTAGGCGATGGCGCGGCGCAGCTCTTTGTAGGCTTCGAAGTCGCGCGGCAGCTGGAGCTTCTCGAGGGTGGCGCGCAGCGGGCCGACGCTGTCGATGACTTCGCGCATTTCGAGGGCCGGGTCGGCGATGACGGAAGCCGCTTCGTACACCATGCCGGGGTCGGCGTTGGCGATGGCCTCGAGCAGGTAGTTGCCCAGCTCGCGCTTGATGCGCAGGTGAGCGATGCCGAATTTGTTTTTGAAGTCGGGGGTGCGCAGAATTTCGCCCAAAGCCCGCACGCTGGTGGAGCGCACCACGGGGAAGTCGCTGGGGAAGGCGTTTTGCTTGATGAAGCGGTAGTTCCAGTGGTGTTCGGCCATGGCTTCCGTCAGGGCGGCTTTTTCGTAGGGGTTCGTGGCGTCCACGAAGCGCTGGCGCAGCTCCCAGTTGAGGAATTTTTTGGATTCGTTGAACCAGATGGGCAGGTGGCGATTGGCTGCCTGGTAAAGTTTGGTCTGCACCCGCCAGTGGCGGGGTTGCTTGGCCCAGTCCCAGTACCGGGAGGCTTCTTCGGGCTTGCCGTTCTGGAGGAAGAAGTCGGCGGCACAAACCGCCTCTGCAAGGGTGCTGCTGCCCAGGGCGATGGTGGCCACCGTTTTGACGGAGTCGTAATTCAGGTACCGGAAGGCCCGCAGCATGTTGCAGCGCACGCGGTAGTCCTGCTCCTGGGTGTAATGTTGCACGAGCAGGCGGGCCGCCACATTGGAGGCGGTTTTGGCCAAACCCACCGCCAAGCACATGCGGATGCGGGGGTCGCGCTCGCGACGGAGTGCCGCCGCCAGGCGTTCCTCCTGCCCGCCCAGCTCGAGCCTGGGAGCCCGGAAGAGGTAGTTGGCGGCTATCCAGCGAACGCGTGCAGGGTACAAGGTGTCGGTGGCCAGCTCCAGCATGCGCTCGGTGCCTTTGGGAGAAACCATCTCCCGCAGCGCGAAGCGATAAATGCCCCAGGCTTGGCCTTCCAGCAGGGCCGTATCCCGGGGCTGGTAGGTGCTGATGGAAGCCAGCAAATCCAGATACTTTTTGGGCGCACATTTGCCCACCGCCTCGAGGACGGCGGCGTTGAAGTCGTCCCACAGGCGGGCGGTATCCTCGCGTTCGAAAGCTTCGACCAGGGCGTCGGTGTAGCGTTCCGCTCCGAGTTGACCCAGGGAATAGGCTGCGGCGATGCGCACTTCCTCGACGGGGTCTTTTAGCAGGGGCAAGAGGCTGTCCCCGGCTTCGGGGGCTTTGATGGAGGCCGGCGCCAGGGCGGCGGCATATCGGTAGGTGGGGTCGGCGTCGTGCAGGAAGGGGTAGAGGCTGTCCAGCAGCTGCCGATCCTGAAAGTCCCACAGTTTCTGCAGGCGGGGGTCCTTGTAGTCGAGGTGGAGGTTGGTCAATAGGGGTTCATCCGGGGGTACGCAGCCTGCAACCCACCCGAGCAGGAAAAGCAGGGCCCAGCCCAGGCGAAAGGTGCGGCGATTGTCGGCGGATGGCTTCATATGGTCTGCAAAAATAATAGACCCCCCGATAGTCCAAAGGATTTGCCACGAATGCCCCCCAAGACTCCGCGCGATCCCTTGGGAAGGAGGCGGCGAGCAGTAAAGCCTCGGAGGAATTGCCCGACTCCAGACAAGGGGTGGTCAGCGGTTTGAGGGGGCGGTTTGAGGGCGGGTTCGGAGCGCCTGCTCCGAAATGCCCCTCGTTTTCCATGGCGATTTCCTGCCAATCGTTTTTTCCACACTTTCAAGGTTTTGCTTTCGGCTGCGTACGTGTTTTCACGTAGGGCGTACGCATTATGGCCGAATCT
>CAZBYX010000027.1:0-21891 GCA_964496055.1 uncultured Saprospiraceae bacterium | reverse complement strand
ACGTGAAGGGAAGCTGTCAAATCGTCAAATCGTTAAATCGTCAAATCGACGTGGGAGTTGGAGGTTAGGGGGTGGGGTTGGGGTGGAAATAGGTTGAGACAAGTGGAAATATAGCTCCGATGATTCAGGTTGAATGGATTTCATGCGTAACGACGTGACATCGTGACGAACGTTACGAACGTGAAGGGAAGCTGTCAAATCGTCAAATCGTCAGATCCTCGGTTCCTCAAATCCTCCCTCCCCTCATTCGTCTTCATTCACCGGCGCTATAATAGACCCGGTGATTCGGGTTGGATACATTTCAGGACAAGACCCCGGTTCCTCGATTCCCCAAATCCTCGATTCCTCAAAAAATCCTCGGTTCCTCAAATCCTCAAATCCTCCTTCTCCATCATTCGTCCTCCTTCCTCGGCGCTATAGCCCCTTACCTGAGGGGCAGGCGTTACAAATTTAAACCTTGCCGGGCTTTCCCGTCGGTGTCCGGGCTCCTCACCCACTTTTCTTTTCGCTTCTTTCAGAGGATTGGGGCAGGCATTCGAATTTCTCTGGTTCGATTTTTGAAAATTCAGTATTGAATCCCGCCTCGATTTCGCCGAAAGCTTCTGCAACGACACTTGCCAGCCTTTCCTTCCCGCCTTCTTTTTCCTGTCTGGAATCCCAATTGAGCCCTCCGATAGACCCTTCGGGTCTTCGGCTGGCTTCCCATGAACATCCCATGCTATGAGAAAACGTATCCAATTCACGCTCTTTTTCCTGCTGGTGGCTATGAGCCTATGGGCACAGCGTTTCCACAAGGGGTACGTCGTCACCCATGAAGGGGACACCCTCCGGGGCTTTTTGCAGGATGCCCCCTACGAATTGCTGAGTCGGTGGGTCTCGTTCAAGGAGAGCCGCCGCGCCGAAGCGCGGCGGCTCTCGCCGACGGACGTGCGGGGCTTCGGTTTTTTCGACGGAGACTTTTTCCGCTCCTTTCAGGTGTCCTTTCGTCTGCGTCGGCCGGGTGGGGGCTGGCGAACCCGCACCGAGGGGCGCTTCCTGTACCTGCTGGAGGAAGGGCCCTTGAGCCTGTACGAATTGCGCGACGAGGCGGTGCAGCCCCTGTTTTTGTGGCGGGAAGAGACGGGGCTGCAGGTGCTGGGTTTCGATGAGCAGGGGCGGGCTGCCTGGCGCGAGTTGCTTCGGAGAGCCGTCGCGGACTGCCCCCACCTGAGCGTCCCGCCCGACCTCCCCCTCACCCTGCAGGCGGTGCGTTCGCTGGTGCGCTCCTACCAGCGTTGCGCCCCAGCCGAGAACACCCCTCGCCCCCTTCCCCGCTTCCTGGTATGGTTGGAGGTGGGGGCACCGGTGGTGGCTCTTTCCGATCGAATTCGGGGCTGGGCGAAAGGGCTCCATTTCGAGTGGCGCCCGGCTCGGCAGGGGGCCTTGCGCGGGTTGAGTGTGGGGATTGGTTTCGAGCATTACGTGGGCGAAAAGTACGAACTCGACATTCCCCCCACGAACTACGGCTATCGCTATCTGGGCAAGCATTCGCAGGGCCTCGTGCGGTTGAATCAGTACCTGCTGCCCGGCGAGGCCTTTCAGCCTTACCTTTTCGGGGGGGTACGCTACCTGAAAGGCAGCGAGCAAACCGAATACATGAACCTCCGGGGGCAGAATTATTCCGACCAATACCGTATCATGGAGGGGTTCAAGGCGCATTACGGCGCCGGGGTGCTGTTGCTTTTGGAGCGCAGCTTCTTCCGCCTGGAAATGACCCCTCCGCAACGCTGGGAGGTCCGTTTGGGGTTCGGGGTGGGGTTTTGAAGCCGCCCGCGAAGGCGGCACCGGACCCTGCCCGGCAGGGGGGCGGGGGTGCGCCAAACGCCCCGGATTGATTACCTTTCCGCACCGTCCAAACCAACCCTCCGAACGATGAAACGAACCCTCCTTCCCCTGCTCCTTTCAGGGCTGGTCCTGCTCGTGCATGCCCAGGAAAGCCCTTCCACCTGGCATATCAGGGCCGAGCACATCGACCCGAACCACTATTTCGGCATCACGGTGGCCAACGGCATGATCGGCATCGTGAGCTCCCCGGAGCCCATGCGCGTCAAAGACGTGGTGCTCAACGGCGTTTACGATTCCTACCAGCGTGGGCGGGTGTCCAACATTTTGAAAACTTTCAACGCCGTCAACATGCGCCTGATCCTCGACGGCACCTATGTGGACCGCCGCTCCATCGCCGGCTATTCCCAGACCCTCGACATGCGGCAGGCTGAGCTGACCACCAGCTTCGAGGTGCCGGGAAAGGCACGCGTGCGCCACACCATGATGGCTCTGCGCCACCTGCCCTACACGGCGCTCGTGCTGGTGGAAATCACCCCTGAAAAAGACCTGGAATTCACCGCCGCCAGCCTCATCGAGGCGCCCGACCACCTGCGCGACGTGCGCAACTACTACAGCGAAATCGACCGCCCCCACGTGCTCATTCCCCTGCTCACCTCCGTGGCCCAAAGCCCCACCGGCCGACACACCGTCGCTGCCTCCAACAGCTTCATTTTCGCCGAGCCGCACGGGCAGGAGCCGGACATCATCCACGAGGACTGGGACTACAACATGCACCTGATGAAGTTCTCGAAAAAGCTGCGGGCCGGGCAAACCTATCGCTTCAGCCTCGTATCCTCGCTGACCAGCACCGAACACTACGCCGACCCCCACAACGAAGCCGAACGCCTCACCATCTTCGCCATGCTGGAGGGCACCGAACGGCTCTTGCGACGCCACCGCGCCGAGTGGGAAAAACTCTGGCAAAGCGACATCCGCATCGAAGGCGACCCCGAAGTGCAACGCGACGTCCGCTCGGCCCTCTACCACCTCTACTCCTTTGCCCGTGAAGGCACCGCCTACAGCCTCTCGCCCATGGGCCTCAGCGGCCTGGGCTACAACGGCCACGTCTTCTGGGACACCGAGCTGTGGATGTACCGCCCCCTGCTCGTGCTTCAACCCCGGATCGCCCGCTCCCTCCTCGAGTATCGCTTCGAACGCCTGGAGGCCGCCCGTCAAAATGCCTTTGCCCATGGATTCAAGGGGGCCATGTTCCCCTGGGAAAGCGCCGACGACGGCTCCGAAGACACCCCCGTCTGGGCGCTTACCGGGCCCTTCCAGCACCACATCAGCGGCGACATCGCCTGGGCCTTCTGGCAGTACTACCTCCTTACGCGCGACCGCCAGTGGCTGCGCGATCGCGGCTACCCCTTGATGAAAGAGGTGGCGGACTTCTGGGCCAGCCGCGTGGAACGCAACGGCCCCGGCCGCTACGACATCAACAACGTCATCGGGGCCAACGAGTGGCAGGAAAACATCGACAACAACGCCTTCACCAACGGCATGGCCATCACCGCCCTGCGCTGTGCCGCCCGGGCCGCCCGCGAGCTCGGCCTCGAACCCGACCCCGACTGGGAGCACGTCGCCGAAAACATCCCCATCCTCACTTTCCCCGACGGCACCACCCGCGAAAACGCCACTTACGACGGGGAGGAAATCAAGCAGGCCGACGTCAACCTGCTGGCCTACCCCCTGGACATCGTCTCCGACCGGGAAGCCATCTTGCGCGACCTGCGCTACTACAAGCCGCGCATGTCTCCCGAAGGGCCGGCCATGGGTTTCAGCGTCCTGGCCACCCTCTATGCGCGGCTGGGGGAGCCCGACAAGGCTTATCAACTCTTCCTGCGCGCGTATCAACCCAACGAGGTGCCGCCCTTCGGGGTGCTGGCCGAAACCGCCGGCGGCACCAACCCCTACTTCGCCACCGGAGCCGGCGGCATGCTGCAGGCCGTCCTCTTCGGTTTCGGGGGGCTTGAAATCGGGGAACGAGGCCTCTTCCAACTCCCCACCGCCTTGCCCAAACCCTGGAAAAAACTGACCATCATCGGCGCCGGAGTGGAGGAAAGAACCTTCACCGTGGAAAGGAGGTGAAGGCAGCGTAGAGGGTTTGCGGGGGGAGGTTACGGTTTGAGGTGTGGGTGGTCCCAACCCGGATGCCCCGAAGCCCTCGGATGGGCCGGATGGGTTGGGGGGCGGGTTGTGGAACGCAGAGGGCGCAGCTTTGAATCCAGCCTCCCGCCGTGGAGCCGATCGCAGAGGCCCTTCCCGGCTATTCGGGGCATGCTGATTTTCCCGGCTAACCAGATTCTGACGATTGGGCGATTTTGCCAGCCTTTGCAGTCCTCACTTTCCGCTCAGCAGGCCTTCGTCGGCGAAGCTGAAGCATTTTTTGCCGGCGACGATGAGGTGGTCGAGCACGGCGATATCGAGGGTTTTTCCGGCTTGGAGGAGTTTTTTGGTCAGTTGGATGTCGGCGGGGCTGGGTTGGAGGTTGCCGGAGGGGTGGTTGTGGCAGAGGATGACGGCGGCGGCGTGGTGTTCGAGGGCTTTGCGGAAGAGGATTTTGGCATCCACGATGGTGCCGCTCTGACCGCCGATGCTGAGGCGTTCGCGGGCCAGGACGCGGTTGGCCCGGTTGAGGAAGAGCATCCAGAACTCTTCGTGGGGCAGGTCGGCCAGGAGGGGAGCCAGCAGGCGGAAGGCGTCTGTGCTGTTGCGGATGAGGGGTTTTTCGCGCACGTCGCCCAACTGTCGGCGGCGGCCCAGCTCCAGTGCCGCGGCGATGGTGACGGCCTTGGCTTGCCCGACGCCCCGAAACTTCATCAAGTCGCTCAGGGCCAGGCGGCCCAGGGCGTCCAGGTCGTTTTCGACGGACTGGAGGATGCGCTGGGCCAGGGTGACGGCGCTTTCGCGGGTGCTGCCGGAACCCAGCAGGATGGCGAGCAGTTCGGCGTCGCTCAGGGCGTGGCGCCCCTTCAGCAGGAGTTTTTCGCGCGGGCGGTCTTCTTCGGCCCAGCTCTTGATGGGAATGTTGGACGGGAGGTAGTCCCGGGGTGGGGAGGTCTTCGGTTTTCTCATAGCGAGGAGGTTTACGACAGGAAAGATAGCGCAAAAAGCCTTCAGAGGAAATACTGGATGGCGAACTCGTAGCCGCGCAGGCCCAGCCCCGCGATGAGGCCGTCGCAATGAGGGGTGAGGCAGGAGTGATGGCGGAAAGCCTCTCGGGCAAAGACGTTGGAGATGTGCACCTCCACTACGGGGCTCTCGATGGCGGCCACGGCGTCGGCGATGGCATAGGAGGTGTGGGAAAGGGCCCCGGCGTTGAGCACGATGCCGTCGTAGCTGAAACCCACTTCGTGGAGCTTGTCGATGATTTCCCCTTCGTGGTTGCTCTGGAAGTAGTGCAGGGTGATGCCGGGAAACTCCACCTGCAGGTATTCGAAGAACTCCTCGAAGCTCTGGTGCCCGTAAATTTCGGGCTCGCGCTTGCCGAGCAGGTTCAGGTTCGGTCCGTTGATGATGATGATCTTCATGCGGGGGGTGTCCCGCCAACTGACGCGTCAGTTGGCCAAATCGGAAAGGAACTTGACGCGCACCAGCTGAATTTCTTCCAGCGTGATGTCGTCTTCCTTGAGTTCGGCATAGGCCTCTTCCAGAGAGTCCGTTTCGGCTTCCATGAAGTAGTCGTAGATGTCGTTGCGCACCTCCTCGTCCACATTGTCTTCCAGGTAGTAGTCGATGTTGAGCTTGGTGCCGCTGGTGACGATGGCATAGAGCTCTTCGAGGAGCTCTTCCATGGTCAGGTCGTTGTCTTTGGCGATGTCGGGCAGGGGGATTTTGCGGTCGATGGCCTGGATGATGTTCACCTTGACCTTGGACTTGTTGGCCACTTGCTTGACGACGAAGTCGTGCGGCCGTTCGATGTCGTTGTCCTCGACGTATTGGCGGATGAGTTCGAGGAAGGGCTTGCCGTAGCGCAGGGCCTTGCCCTTGCTCACCCCGGCGATATGGGCCATGTCCTCCATGGTGATGGGGTACTGGGTGGCCATGTCGTTGAGGCTGGGGTCTTGGAAGATGACGAAGGGGGGCACGCCTTTTTCTTTGGCGACGCGGTGGCGCAGGTCTTTGAGGAGCTTCAGCAAGGTTTGATCGAGCACGGCGGTGCGGCCGACGGGTTCGTCGGGTTCGCTGTCCAGGGTGTCGTAATTGCGGTTCAGGGGGATGGCGATGGGGTGGGGGTTTTGGAGGAAGGCTTCCCCTTTGGGGGTCATTTTCAGCAGGCCGTAGGTTTCGATGTCTTTGTAGAGCAGGTCGTTGAGCAGGGCGTGGCGGAAGACGGAGGCCCAGAAGGTTTCGTCCTTGTCTTTTCCGGCGCCGAACAGGGGGCGTTCGGTGAAGCGGTAGTCCTTGAGCTTTTTGGTTTCCTTGCCGGTGATGAAGTCCACCAGGTCCTGGATTTTGTAGTTCTGGTCGAGGTCGAGGACGACTTCGAGGGCGAGCTTCATTTCGTTTTGGACTTCCACTTTTTCCTGGGGGTGGCGGCAGTTGTCGCACATGCCGTTGCAGCGCTCTTCGTGGTAGTCTTCCCCGAAGTAGTGGAGCAGGAATTTGCGGCGGCAGCCGGTGGTTTCGGCGTAGGCCATCACTTCCTGCATGAGTTGGGCGGTCATTTCGCGTTCGGCGACGGGTTTGTCGCGCAGGAATTTTTCCAGTTTCTGGATGTCTTTGTAGCTGTAGAAGGCGATGCAGCGCCCTTCGAGGCCGTCCCGCCCGGCGCGGCCCGTCTCCTGGTAGTAATTCTCGATGCTTTTGGGGATGTTGTAGTGGATGACGAAGCGCACGTCGGGCTTGTCGATGCCCATGCCGAAGGCGATGGTGGCCACGATGACGTCGATGTCTTCCATGAGGAAGGCGTCCTGGGTTTGGCTGCGGGTTTTGGCGTCGAGCCCGGCGTGGTAGGGGGCGGCTTTGATGCCGTTGACGTTGAGCACTTCGGCCAGCTCTTCGGTGGTCTTGCGCGCCTGCACGTAGATGATGCCCGATTGGTTGGGCATGCTCTTGATGATTTGGATGATTTGTTTCTGGACGCTGGGCTTTTTGCCTTTGGGGCGGACTTCGTAATAGAGGTTCTCGCGGTTGAAGGAAGAGACGAATTTGTTCACTTCCTCCATGTGGAGGTTCTTGATGATGTCGCTTTGAACTTTGGGGGTGGCGGTGGCGGTGAGGGCGACGATGGGGATGTCCTTGCCGATGGCGTCGATCATCAGGCGGATCTTGCGGTATTCGGGGCGGAAGTCATGGCCCCACTCCGAGATGCAGTGGGCTTCGTCCACGGCGACGAAAGAGACGTTGACGTGGCGGAAGAATTCGAGGTTTTCGTCTTTGGTCAGGGTTTCGGGGGCGATGTAGAGCAGTTTGGTCTTGCCCGCCATGATGTCGTTTTTCACTTCCCGCATTTGGGCGCGGGTCAGGGAGGAGTTGAGGAAGTGGGCCACGTTGTCCTCCTGGCTGTAGCCGCGGATGGAGTCCACCTGGTTTTTCATCAGGGCGATGAGGGGGGAGATGATGAGGGCGGTGCCTTCCATCATGAGGGCGGGCAGCTGGTAGCAGAGGCTTTTGCCCCCGCCCGTGGGCATGATGACGAAGGTGTTTTTGCCGGCCAGCACGCTTCGGATGATGGCTTCCTGGTTGTCTTTGAAGCTGTCGAAGCCAAAGTACTGGTGTAGTGCTTCATGCAGGGAATCTTTCGTGGCAATCATGGTTGCTGCTTCTTGTTGATTGGTGTGGTTATTCGCTTCCGCGCCCCCCGCTGGGGGCGTGCATCGGTCTGGATGGCCGACGGGGCGAGGGGGTGGAACGGCCGGGCTGCGCGCCGGGTGTTCGGTTCACAGATTCGTCTTTTGGGGACGCCAGCATTTGCATTTGGTTAATGAGGGGAAAGCGGAATCAAACAATTGAGGGGAAGTTTCGGTTTTTCCCTGTCGTTCTATTTTTGGGCGGGAATTCGTTTCCCTAAAAATAGGAAAAGTTTTTCGGCCCGAAGCAAACTCGCCGGGCCCTTCCTTTGCGAACCGATACTTCTTGCCAAAGTCACGAAAGCACTTGGAGCCCATTGGCGGGGAATCCACCCGGAAGGCCGGTTTTTGGGGTGGTGGTTTGCGAGTCGGCTTCGGGAGGCGTCTCCGTCGAACGGGGCAGGGGAAGTGGTGTAAGGTTTTGATTCGCAAAGGTTTGTGGGCGGGCTGAGCCGAATTTTCACCCCCCTCTTCGAAAAAGCCGTCAAAAGTACAAATTTCCGTGGAGAAAAAAGAAAAACTGATACGCCGAACGGCCCTGCAGACCTTGCGCATCGAGGCCGCCGCGATTCGGGCGCTGGAAAGCAGCATTGACGGCACTTTTTGCCGGGTGGTGGCGCATTTGTTCGCCGCTTCGGGGCGGCTGGTCGTCACGGGTATCGGCAAGAGCGCCCTCATTGCCCAGAAAATCGCCGCCACCCTCAATTCCACGGGCACCCCCGCCCTGTTCATGCACGCGGCCGATGCCATCCACGGGGATTTGGGCATGATCCAGCCTGCGGACACGGTGCTGGTGCTGTCGAAAAGCGGGCGCACGCCCGAAATTCGGGTTTTGGTGCCCCTGGTGAAGAACCTGGGGAACTTCCTCGTCGCCATGGTGGCCGACGGGGAGAGCTTCTTGGCCCGCCAGGCGGATGCCGTGCTGCTGACCCCCGTCGAGCAGGAAGCCGACCCCAACAACCTGGCCCCCACCGCCAGCACCGCCGCCCAGATGGCTCTGGGCGATGCCCTGGCCACCGCCCTGCTCGCCTTGCGGGGCTTCACTCCGCAGGATTTCGCGCAATTCCACCCCGGCGGGTCGCTGGGCAAACAGCTCTACCTCCGGGTGCGGGACATCTACCCCCACAACGAGCGCCCCGCCGTCCAACCGCACACCCCTCTGAAAGACACCATCCTGGAGATGACCTCCCGCCGGCTGGGCTGCGCCGTGGTGCTCCATCCCGACGAGCGGGTGGCGGGCATCATCACCGACGGCGATTTGCGCCGCATGCTCGAAGCCCACGGCAACCCCGACCTGGAACGCCTCACCGCCGCCGACATCATGACCCCCCACCCCAAAACCATCGCCCCGGACGCCCTGGCCGTCAAGGCGCTGCAAATCATGCGGCAGAACAGCATCACCCAGGTCGTGGTGGAGGACGGAGGCCGCTACCTCGGCATCGTCCACCTGCACGACCTCATCCGGGAGGGTTTGCTATGAGGGGGTGGTGGGTGGTCTGGGGCTTGGTGGTTTGGGGGTGGGGCTGCGGCGAAGAGGCGCCCCCCGCAACCCTGGAGCCGGCTTTTTACCATTGGAAGTCAGGTTTCCGCCTCGCGCCCGCCGAGCAGGCCCTCCTCGACAGCCTGAGGGTGCAGCGCCTGTACGTGCGCTTCTTCGACGTGGACTGGGACGCCCGGCGCGGCGAACCCGTTCCTCAGGCCCCCCTCGAATGGGCGGAACCTCCCGACCCCGACCGGGCCATCGTGCCCGTGGTCTTCCTCACCAACCGGGCGTTCGAACACCTGCCTCGCGAGGCGGTTCCTGACCTTGCCCGCCGGGTGGCCCGCAAGCTGGCCGAAATGGGGCTCCAGCCGCCCGAAGAGGTGCAGATGGATTGCGACTGGACGGCGGGGACGCGCGATGCGTACTTCGCTTTTTTGAAAGCCCTGCGCCCACTCCTGCCCCCCGAATGCAGCCTTTCGGTCACCGTACGCTTGCATCAATTGAAAGACCCCCGGGGAACGGGGGTGCCCCCCGCCGAACGCGGCGTGCTCATGTTCTACAACATGGGCCGGGTGGAGGACCCCGCCGAGCCCAACTCCATCCTGAATCTGGAGGCGGCTCGCGCCTACCTGCGCCCCTTCCGGGACTACCCCCTGCCGCTGGACCTCGCCTTGCCCCTCTTTCGCTGGGGCGCCGTATTCCGCGACGGCCGCCTGGTGCGCCTCATCAACGACCTGGGCCCCGAAGCCCTGCAAGACACCACCCGCTTCCGGGCTTTCGGCGAGCGCCACTTCGGGGTGCTGCGCAGCACCTATCTGCAGGGCTACTACCTCTATCGCGGCGACTTGCTGCGCCTGGAGGGCGTCGATTCGAGCGCTTTGCTCGCGGCCCTCGAACTGCTCCACCCCTTGCTCGATGCCCGCACCCGAACCCTGCTGTTCTACCACCTGGACTCCTCCGTGGTGGAGCGCTATTCCCTGCCCCTGCTTCGGCGGTGCATCGAGCTGGATTGAGGGGCAGTTTGCGGGGCTCTTCCAATTTTTTCGAACTTTGAGCGCGTCCTCACTCAGAGCTTCCAAAACTTTATGCGCCACCCCCGTCTCCTCTCGCCCTCCTCTCGCTGGCTGCCCCTCTGGGTTTGCTTCCTGCTGTGGGGGCTGCCCCGCTCCTTTTCGGGGGCTTGCGTGCCCTACGTCGAGCGGTTCGAGGGGTACAGCTTCCTCCGGCCCGACCTCTTTTTGAAGAACCAGGAATGGACGCCCTACTTCCTGGACTTTTCCCGTGCCCTGCAGGCCCGCCTGCGCCCCGAAGCCGAGCAGGAGCGCGGCAATCTGGAGGAATGGTACGAGCGGTTTTGCGCCGAGGCACCCCTCGAACACATTCGGCAGGTGGTGTATGCGAGCACCGAGCGCGATTTGATGGAGCTTCGAACGGCGGTTCGAAACGAGAAGTTTCCCCTGCCCAAAACCCTGAAGGGCAACCGCTTCGCCCAGCACCTGAAGCGCCACCAGTGCACCGAAACGGTGGACTACCTGCTCTTCGCCAAGCGCTGCGAACCCTACGTCACCCTCCGGGAGCCCTGGCTGCAAACCCTGCCCCAACGGGAAGCCATGCACGCCCTGATAGCCGAGGGGCGCCGAAAGTTCCTCCAGACCCGGAGCCAGTACCTTCGCCTGCGCTATGCCTACCAGCTCGTGCGCCTGGCGCACTATGCCCGCGATTACGAAAAAGCGCTGGACCTGTACGACTACCTGATGCCCAAAATCGACCCCGTAATCAGCCGCATGGAGGACAGCATCCTGCCCTACTGGATTCTGGGGCACAAGGCGGGCGCCTTGCGGGCTCTGGGGCGCAACGTGGAAGCCTCCTACCTCTATGCGCTCATCTTCGGGCGTTGCCCCAGCAAGCGCGAGAGTGCCTTCCGGAGTTTCCTCATCCGCAGCGACGAGGAGTGGGCCGAATGCCTGCGCCTGTGCGAAAGCGATACCGAACGTTCCTTCCTCTACGCCCTGCGCGCTCACCAACGCGATGCCCACGCCGTGGAGGAGATGCGCGAAATCTATGCCCTGGACCCCGCCAGCCCCTTCCTCGAACCCCTGCTCGCCCGCGAAATCGCCAAGCTGGAACGCCAGCTCCTGGGCCTCGAATTCAACGACAAGCGCGCCCGCAACCGCCGCTTCGGGGTGCCCGCCGACTGGGCCGGCCCCTACGTCGTGGAGGTGCAACTCTTCGCCGGGCAGGTGGCCCGCGAAGGGCGCGTGCCCCGACCGCACCTGTGGCGCCTGGCCCAGGGCTACCTGGCTTTCCTGGCGGGCGACTACTACGATGCCCGCCATATTCTGGAGGCAAGCCTCGAAAACCTGCCCGAGGAAGAGCTGGAGAAACAGACCCGCGCCTTCCTGCTCGCCTTGCGCATCGCCGAATTCGAAAAACCCACCCCCGCCATCGAGCAGGCCGCCTACGACATCATCAAGGACGAGCCCCTCTACCGCGAGTTCCGGGACTTCCCCGACTTTCTGCGCGACCGCATGACCTTCCTCTATCAGCGCAACGGCAACCCCGGCAAGGCTTTCCTCTGCCAATACCCCCTCAAAGCCCTACGCCCCAACCCCCCCGAAGACATCCTCCAGGACTTGCTCCAGCTCGCTCAGCAACGCGAACACTCCCTCTTCGAACGACTGCTGATTCACCGGGCCCAAACCAAAAACTTCGCCCAGGACCTCTGGGACATCCGCGGCACCCTCCACTTCCGCCAGTACAATCTCGAAGCCGCTCTGGAAGCCTTTCGCGAAATCCCCCACGGCCAATGGGACGACTACGGGGTCTTCAACCCCTTCCTCGAAACCCTGGACGATTGCGTCTTCTGCCCCCGCCGGGCCGATACGGCCCAGCTGCTCAACAAAGGCGAAATCGTCCAGGAACTGCTCGACCTGGAGTACAAAGCCAGGAGCAATTTCGAGCGCGCCCCCGAATTCCTTTACCGAATCGGGCTGGCTTACTACAACATGTCCTACTTCGGCTATGCCTGGGAAGTGCTGGACTATTACCGCAGCGGAGCATCCTGGTACAGCCTGCACCGCCGCCCCGACCGGGTGTTCCCCAATTGGCAATTCCCCTTCGGCAACTACGAACACCTCGACGTCAGCCAGGCCTTGCACTACTTCCGGCGGGCCCACGAGCTGGCCAAAGACCCCGAGCTGGCCGCCAAAGCCGCCTTCATGGCCGCCCGCTGTGAGCAAAAGCTCTACTTCACCAGCCCGGACTACCAACCCGAACCCTGCTGCAACCGCATCCCCCGCATCCCGGAGCAATACCTCGGCTTCTTCCACATCCTCAAAGAGCGCTACGACACCACGCAATTCTATCGGCGCGCCATCCGGGAGTGCAAGTACTTCGCGGCTTTCGCAGCAAAATGACGGCCGACCTTGCCTTTTACCAAAACTTATCCAACATGAAAAAGCTCCCCTTCCTTTCCCTGCTGATTCTGGGGCTCGCCCTGGGCGCCTGCCAAAACCGCAAAGCCCAGGATGCGGGCTACACCAGCTTCCGGCTCGACGAAATTTTCGAATTGCCCTTCGCCCGAACCGCCCGCCTGGCCGATGGCGAACTCACCCTGCGCTTTCAGGATGTGCCCGAAGACAGCCGTTGCCCCGAAGGGGTGACCTGCGTCTGGGCCGGGCAGGTGACGGTGGTGCTGGCGGCCAAACTCGGTGAGCACCGAGAAGACCTCCGTTTCACCCGCGAAGCCAAAAGCAAGAAGAACGTCACGAACTCTTTCCAGGGCTACAAGGTGCACCTCCTGGGCGTGGAACCCTACCCCCGGGAGGGCAGCCCCCTGAAAAAGGAAGACTACCGCCTGCGGCTCAGCGTCCGCAAGGGCGGGTGAGGGGGAAGGCGGTGAGGGTGGGGGCGGAAGCTCACTTCAGGAAGCGGTAGGTCGTTTTTAGGAGGAAAATGTTGTGGGCTTTCGTGCCGAAGAGGTTGTCGCTCAGGCTGCTGAGCAGGCCGCGCTCCAGGTCGTCGAAGGCATCGGGGGTGCTGCTCTGCGACCAGACCAGGAAGAGCTCCGAGCCGGGCAGGTACTCCCAACGCAAAACGAGGTTGCTGCGAAACTGCACGAAATTGAAATCGGGCTTGGCGAAGGTGTAGTCCACCGTTTTGTCCTCGTTTTCATCCACTTCGAAGGTGTCGCCCTGGAGGGTGATTTGCGCGGGGCTGAAGCGGTGGAAGCGCTCCGTGAAGGAGCGGGCGTCGGGGGCCTGAACGAAGCCGAAGCCTTCGTAAGTGGCCCGGCTGATGAAGGGCTGCCCGTAGTACTGGAGGCTGAGGTCGGGGGTGATGGCGTAATTGAGCCGGATGACGAATTGCAGGGTTTTCTGCTCCACCGCGCCGACGATGTAGCGGGGGGTGCCCTGGAAATCCGTCTGGGTCACGTACTGGTCGCCCTGCCGGCGCGCGCGGAAGAAGGAGGGGCGGAGCACCAGGTCCAGGGGGTCGGTGATTTGAATGCGCACCCCGGGCGAGAGGTTTTCAACCTTCACCTCCCCACCGAAGGCCCGTGCCATGAACCCGTTCCCGAAGAACTGCACCTTGCGGCGCTGCGGCGAGTTGACGAATGCCCAGACGGCCCAGCCGGGCGGGCGCCGCAGGGCAGGCCCTCCCCGCAGGGCGTTTTGCGAGATGTCGAGGGTTTCGATGGTGAGGCCGGCACCCGTCATCCAGTAGTTTTTGAACAGGGTGTTGGCGTTCACATTGAAGGCTTGATAGAGGTGGCGCCCGTCGAAATTCCAGCGGTTCCACTGGTTGAGGTTGAGGTTGAAGTTGCGGAAGATGCCGAAGGGTTCCCAGATGCGGTAGCCGACCCAGGTGAATTGGTTGATTTCGTCGGTGCTGAGGAGGAAGCCGGCGTCGTTGAGCTCCAGCTCGGGGGAGCGCCAGGTCAGGCCCGTTTCGAAGCGCCAGTGGCCGCCCCCGAATTTGGCGAGCTTGAGGGTTCCGGCGTGGCCTTGCAGGTGGGTGCGGGTGCTGTCCACCCGGAGGTGGGGGGCGTCGGGGCGTTGGAAGAGGTGTTCGAAGGCCGTCTGGGTGGCGGCGATGGCGGCGGTGCTGCCTTGCACCCGACTGAACACGCCCCGCGCCGTGAAAACGTAGTTGCGGTCCTTCCAAAAGTGTTGAAAGTCCATGCCGCCGGCATAAGCCGAGCGATGGAGCAAGTCTTCCAGGCCCGTGCCGTCGAGGCGGCGATTGACGGCGGTGAAAATGCCCCCGATGATGGTATTGCCCTGGCGGATGTCTTTCTGCAGGCGCCCCACGAAGAAGTTGGTCAGCGGCTCGACCACCTCCTGCCGGCGCACCCCCTCCCGGTCGATGGTGGCTTTTTCTTCGGCGGTGACACTTTCGAGGATACCGATGGACCAGCCATGACGGGTCTTGCCGGAGAATTTGGCGGCCCCCAGGATGGAGGTGTTGGCGGGCACTTCGGCGTACTCGTCGGGGGCGAGGGCGGGGTAGTGGTGGGGGGCGGCGCCGATGCGGCGGGAGTAGAACAGCAGGTCGGCGTCCTGGTTGCCGCCGGCGGCGGTGAAGCTCAGGGGGTAGTTGAAAATGTTGCGCCCCTCGATGAAGAAGGGCCGGCGCTCGGAGAAGAAGTTCTGGAAGCCGTCGAGGCGAACCACGCTGGGGTCGGCTTCCACCTGCCCGAAGTCGGGGTTGAGGGTGAAATCGAGGATGAGGTCGCTGGTGAGGGCGACCTTGCCGTCGAGGCCGGCGCTGAGGCTGAAGTCGGAGCCGGTGGCGAAGGGGTTGCCCTCGATTTTTTCGAAGGATTCGGCCTTACCAACCACGTAAGGTTGGATTTCCACCTGCCGGGGCGGTTCGATGTCGCGGATGCCGTGCAGCTCGCCGAAGAAGCTGACCCAGCCGTTGTCCGTCGGGGCGATGGGCTGCCAGACGGAGCGCTCCTGGTGGCGGAAATTGCGGCGCATGACCTGGATGCCCCAGATTTGCTCGGGCGCTTTGTCGAAGCGCAACTGACTGAAAGGGATCTGCACTTCCGCCGTCCAGCCCAGGGAGTCCACCCGGGTCTTGCCGAACCAGACGGGGTTCCAGCTGGGGTCCCAGTCGTTGCCGTTCTCCGAGACGAATTCATCGCCGCGCACCCCACTGGCGGAGAGGGTGAAGGAGAAAGCGGTGCGCAGGTCGTGGTAGCTGTCGATGTTGATTTCCATCCAATCCCCGGGGAAAGCGTCACGGCGGGAGAGGCGGCGCACGATGGAATCGGGTTGGGCATCGAAAGCCCGGTAAGCCACGTAGAGGTTCTTCTCGTCGTAGAGGATTTTGAAGGCGGACTGCTCGGCGGGTTGCTCCCCGAAATTGGGCTGCCACTCCACGAAGCCCGTCGCCCAGGGCACTTGCTCCCAAACGGCTTCGAGCCGGCCGTCGATTTTGGGGGCGGGCCCCTCGATTTTCCGGGTGAAGTACTGTTTCCGCTGAAGGGTGTCTGCAGATTGCCCCAGAGCGGTGACGGTGAAGCACCCTGTCAGCAGGAAGGCAAGCACGGAAGGGGTGGTCATGACAGTCGAGTTGGTTTTCCTACAAAAGCACCTCAAGAGACAGCCTCCGGGGGGGCGGGTTGCAGGGTTCGGGTAGGGGAAGATTCAGGGGAAGTCGCGCAGCAGACGGGCGTGGGCTTTGGCCACCTGGGCGGCCAGGCGTGCGTTGTTGAGCACCAGCTCGATGTTGGCCAACAGGCTGCGCCCGCCGGTGAGGGCTTCGATTTCGGCCAGCAGAAAGGGCGTCAGGGCCTTGCCCTTGATGTGTTGGGCTTCGGCCTTGCGCAGCGCCTGCTCGATGGCTTGTTCGATGACCGCGTATTCGGGTTCGGCGGTCTTGGGGATGGGGTTGGCGATGACGAGCCCGCCGCGCAGCCCCGCGGCCCATTTGGCGTGCATGATGGCGGCGATTTCGGAGGGGCTTTCGGCCCGGTGGTCCAGGGGCAGGCCGCTGCGCCGGGTGAAGAAGGCGGGGAATTCGTCGGTCTGGAACCCGATGACGGGCACGCCATGGGTTTCCAGGTACTCCAGGGTGAGGGGCAAGTCGAGGATGGACTTGGCGCCGGCACAGACCACGGCAACGGAGGTGCGCGCCAGTTCCTGCAGGTCGGCGGAGATGTCCAGCGTTTGAGTGGCGCCGCGGTGCACCCCGCCGATGCCGCCCGTAGCGAAGACGTGGATGCCCGCCCGCAGGGCGACGATCATGGTGGCGGCGACGGTGGTGGCGCCAGTGCCCTTACGCGCCAGCAGGATGGGCAGGTCGCGGCGGCTGGCTTTGGTCACTTCCCCGCCCCGCTTGCCCAGCAGGTCGATTTCGTCGGGGCTGAGGCCGGCTCGCATCTTGCCTTCCAGCACGGCGATGGTGGCGGGGACGGCGCCCTGCTCCCGCACGACCTGCTCGACCGCCAGGGCGGTTTCCACGTTCCGGGGGTAGGGCATGCCGTGCGAGATGATGGTGCTCTCCAGGGCCACGACCGGCCGTTCCTCGGCCAGGGCGGCTTCCACTTCGGGGTGCAGCTCCAGGAAGGTATCCATCAGGCGGGGGTGCTTTCGGGCCAGTGGATGGAAGCGGCCACCTCCAGCTCGGCGCTGAGGCTGCGGCACACCGGGCAGGTGCGCATGGCCTCTTCCAGCACGCGGCGGTCTTCGGGGGTGAAAGCCCCTTCCGGCATTTCGATGGCGATTTCCACCCGGGCGATGCGCCGGGGGTTGGAAGCCATGATTTTGTTGACCCGCGCTCGCGCCCCTTCGATGTGCAGGCCCCGGTCCCGGGCGCGGATGCCCATGATGGTGAGGATGCAACTGGCCAGGGCCGTGGCCACCAGGTCGGTGGGGGAGAAGGCTTCGCCCTTGCCCTGATTGTCCACCGGGGCGTCGGTGAGGATGCTCTGGCCGGAGCGCAGATGCGTGGCGCGGGTGCGCAATCCACCTTGGTAAACGACTTCGGAGGTCATGGTGCAGGAGGTTTGGAGGTGAGGAAAGGCAGGGTCCTGCCCGGCCGAAGGGGCCAAGATAACGCCTTGCCGCATTGCCTCGGTGGAATGCCGCCCCAGAATCACTCCTCTTCTTCCCGGGCTCGTTCCTCCTCGCGGGCTTTTTCGTAGGCGCGGATGATTTCCTTGACCAGGCGGTGGCGCACGACGTCTTCGGCCGTGAGGTTGACCACGGCGATGCCCTCCAGGTGGCTGAGCAGCTCGATGGCACGGCGCAGGCCGGACTTGACGCGGCCGGGCAGGTCCACCTGGCTCAGGTCGCCGGTGATGATGCACTTGGCGCTGGGCCCCAGGCGGGTCAGGAACATTTTGATTTGGAGGGTGGTGGCGTTTTGCGCCTCGTCCAGGATGATGAAGGCGTTGTCGAGGGTGCGCCCGCGCATGAAGGCCAGCGGCGCGATTTCGATGACGCGGTTCTGCATGAAGTACTGCAGCTTGTCGGCGGGCAGCATGTCATCCAGGGCGTCGTACAAGGGGCGCAGGTAGGGGTCCACCTTTTCCTTGAGGTCGCCGGGCAAAAAGCCGAGGCTTTCGCCGGCTTCGACGGCGGGGCGGGTCAGGATGATTTTCTTGACGGTTTTGTTCTTCAGGGCGCGCACGGCCATGGCTACGGCGGTGTAGGTCTTGCCCGTTCCGGCGGGGCCGATGGCGAAGACCACGTCGTGTTGCTCGCTGGCTTCCACCAGGCGCTGCTGGTTGCGGGTCTTGGCCTTGATGATTTTGCCGCCCCGGCCGTGGACCAGGGCCTTGCTGCCGTTGCCGTTGAGCACGTGGGTGGCAAAGGGGTTGCTTCCGCTCAGCAAATCCTCGACCATCTGAATGGGCAGCTTCTCGTGCTCCTTCAGCAAGCGCACCATCGCCTCGAAGCGAGCTTTGGCCTTTTGCGTGAATTTTTTCTCGCCCGTCAGTTTGATGGAATTGCCCCGGGCGGTGATGGAGATTTCCGGGAAGGCTTTGCGCAGCAGGTTGAGCTTGGCGTCGTTTTCCCCGTACAATTCCAGCGGGTCGATGCCTTCAACCGTGAGAATGATTTCGCTCAAATATACCTCCTCTTGATAGGTTGGAGCAGCCGGCAAAAAGGAAGGACGACCATCCGGGGGCGCGTCCGTTTCGGGGTTCCCCTTTTCCGCACTGCTTTGTCAATGAAGAATCTGAAGTCAAAAATACGCACTCCTCAGCGAAGGAGCGCGGTCGTTTTCCCGAATCGGGCCAAAAATCCCCGGACACAGGGGCCGATACCCGACTCCCCTTGGAAAACCATGCCAGTTCAGGCAGGATGGAAACACCTGCCAGAGGCGATTGGTTTCCGTTCCAAACTTCTTCTTCGAGTTCGGCCGAGCCTTCCCGGCAGGTTCGAATCGGGCAGGCCTTACCTTAGCCCCTGAAAAGCCTTGCCTATGGCCCTGGGAAAATTGTATCTGGTGCCCGTGCCGTTGGGGGAGGGGGGCGAGGACGGCCTGCCCGCCGGCGTGTCGGCGGTGTTGGGGCGCTTGCGGCACCTCATCGCCGAGCAGCCCAAAACGGCCCGCCGTTGGTTGAAAGCACTCAAGCTGAGCCGCCCCCTGGACAGTTGGGAAATCCGCCGCCTGAACAAACACACCCCGCCGGCGGAGTGGAACCGCTATTTGGACCCCGCCTTGCAAGGGGAAGACGTGGGGCTGCTCAGCGAGGCCGGCTGCCCCGGAGTGGCCGACCCCGGTGCGGATATCGTGGGGCTGGCGCACCGATTGGGCATCGAGGTGGTGCCTTTGGTCGGGCCTTCGAGCATCCTGCTGGCTTTGATGGCTTCGGGGCTGAACGGGCAGCAATTCTGTTTCCACGGCTACCTCCCGCGGGAACGCCAGGCCCTGAGCCGAACCCTCAAAGCCCTGGAGCGGGAAGCCCTGCGTGAAGGGCGCACCCAGCTCTTCATCGAGACGCCCTACCGCAATGCCCCCCTGTTCCAAGCCCTGCTGCGCACCCTCAGCCCCACCACCCGCCTTTGTGTGGCCGTCAATCTGACGCTGCCGAATCAATGGGTGCGCACGCGCTCCGTGGCCGAGTGGAAGAAACAGCCTCCGCCCCCCCTCGAAAAACAACCGGCGGTCTTTCTTTTCGGGGTGTGATGGTCTTGCCCGAGCAACCGCCGCCCCCTTCCCGGAGCGGCGGCTCCGCTGAGTGGGCAGGGGCGAACTCGGGGCTTTCTCCTACTTTTGCCCGTCCTTTGGCGCTAACTCCATTGCCGTTGCGATGAACATCGAACTCCTGCTATACCTGCTCCTGTTCGTGGGGGCGCTGGCCGTGTTGCTGAAATCCTCCGATTGGTTCGTGGATGCAGCCGAAGAAATCGGGCTTTCACTGGGCATTTCTCCATTCGTCATCGGGGTGACCATCGTGGCCTTCGGCACGTCCCTGCCGGAGCTGGCGGCGTCCGTGGCGGCGGTGCTGGCGCAGGAGTCCGAAATCGTGGTGGGCAACGTGGTGGGCTCGAACATCGCCAACCTGCTGTTCATTCTGGGGCTGACCACCCTGATTGCCGGGGAGGTGCGCCTGGAATTCAAGGTGCTCGACATCGACGTGCCCTTCCTGGTGGGTTCGGCCGTTTTCCTGTGGTTCACGTGCTGGGACCGGGAAATCAGCACTTTCGAGCTGCTGGTCTATCTGGCGGCGCTGTTGTTGTTTTTGGTCAATTCCTTCCGCCGGGAAAAGCGCGCCGACCGCGCCACGCGCCCGGAAGCGGGCTGGCGGGCCTATGCCTTGCTGGTGGTCAGCGGGGTGCTCGTTTATTTCGGAGCGGACTACACCATCAACGCCATTCAGCACCTGTCGGAGATTGCGGGGGTGAACCCCGAAGTCATCGCCCTGACGCTGGTGGCCTTCGGCACTTCGCTGCCGGAAGTGGCGGTGAGTGTGGCCGCCGCCCGCAAGCGGAAGACGGGCATTGCCATCGGCAACGTGGTGGGCTCCAATATTTTCAATTCCTTTGCCGTGATGGGGCTGCCGCGCCTGTTCGGGCCGCTGCTCATTCCGGAAAACGTCCTTACCTTCAGCCTGCCGTTCATGGTGGCCGTCACCATGATGTTTGCCATCATCAGTGTGTCCCGATTGGTGTCCCGTTGGGAGGGGGCCATGCTCATCCTCTTTTACTTTTTTTTCATCGGGGAGCAATTCCGACAGGTGCTCTGAAGGAAGGGGGAGGCTCTCGGGGGCGCCCCGGCTGCCCCGCATCCGAAACTTTGGTGCCTGAAACCCTAAACCCACAACCCATGCGTGTTGCGTTGCTCGCTTTCGTTTTGGCGGCGTCGGGTTCGGCCTGTGTGGATTCCAACCCCCCGCTTCCGCTGGAAGCCGGCATGCGAATCGACCAATCGGTGACCATCCAGCCGGACACTTTCCGACTCAATGCCTCGGACAGCCTGGAGCATCCCCTCATCCTCATCGAAGGGGATGACCTGGTGGTCGATTTCAACAACAGCCTCCTCATCGGCTCCAACGACCGCAAGTGGCCGAACGAGTTTTACGGCCTGGCCATCCTGGTGCGCAACAGCCGCAACGTGACCATCAAAAACGCCCGGGTGCGGGGCTTCAAGGTGGCCTTGCTGGCGGAAAACGTCCAGGGCCTCCGCTTGCTCGATTGCGATTTCAGCTACAACTACCGCCAGCGCCTGAAGAGCACCCGCGACCGCGAAAACCTCGACGACTGGCTCAGCTACCACGATAACGAGCAAGACCAGTGGCTGCGCTACGGCGCCGCCGCCTACCTCAAAAACTGCCGCCACGCCCTGGTCAGGGGGCTGCAGGTGACCAACGGCCAAAACGGCCTGCTGATGAGCGGCTGCGACAGCAGCCTCGTTTACAACAACAGCATCCAGTTCAATTCCGGGGTGGGCATCGGCCTGTATCGCAGCAGCCACAACCGCATCCTCTACAACCGCCTCGACTGGAACGTGCGGGGCTACAGCCACGGCATCTATGCCCGGGGGCAAGACTCGGCCGGCATCCTCGTCTATGAGCAGAGCAGCCACAACGTCTTCGCCTTCAACTCGGCCACCCACTCCGGCGACGGCTTCTTCCTCTGGGCCGGGCAAAGCACCATGGACAGCGGGGAAGGCGGTTGCAACGACAACCTCATCTTCGGCAACGACTTCTCCCATGCCCCCACCAACGGCGTGGAAGTCACCTTCAGCAGCAACCGCGTCATCGGCAACCGCCTGGACGACTGCAAGTACGGCATCTGGGGGGGCTATTCCTATCAGAGCCTCTTCTTCGGCAACCAAATCAAGGACTGCGCAATCGGCATCGCCATCGAGCACGGGCAGGAAAACCGCATCCTCCACAACCTCTTCCTGCGCGATTCCATCGGCGTTCAGCTCTGGGAGCGCCCCACCCAACCCCCCGACTGGGGCTATGCCCGGGCCCGCGACGTGCACAGCCGCGACTACACCCTGAGCCACAACCGCTTCTTCGATGTGCCCTTTCCCCTCGATGTGCGCCATACCCAAAACCTCAGCGTCATCGACAGCAATCGCTTCCGCGGCTTCCGCACCCTGCCCCCCCACGCCGACACCCTCCCCGGGTTCGCCTTCGAGGGCAATCTGCTGGCCGAATCGGAGGAGGAACTCCCCGCCTGGGTTGCACGCGGCAATGCTTTTTTGCCCCCCTCTTCGCCCTTGTTCAACGACACCACCCCCCTGCCCTCCCACCGCCTGCCCCCCCTGGATTCCACCCTC
>CAZBYX010000026.1:16332-21893 GCA_964496055.1 uncultured Saprospiraceae bacterium | reverse complement strand
GGTGGGAGGGGGCGGGGCGGTTGCCCTCCCTTCCGGGGCTCCCTGCCACGGGCATTCGCTGTTTTCCATCTGCCGAAACCTTCCATCTTTGCAGGGAAAATCCTTGCGCCATGAGATTCCGGCTAACCCTTGCGGTCCTTCTCTGGGGTACGGCGCTGAGCGCCACCTCGCACCCCGATTCCCTGTTTCAGGCAGCCAATGCGTTCTATGCGGAAGGCAATTACGACGCCGCCATCGCCCTGTACGATTCCCTGCTTCAGCAGGGCTGGGAAGCCCCCGAGCTGCACTACAATCTGGGGAATGCGTGGTTTCGCAAGCAGCGCCTGGGGCCCGCCATCTTGCACTACGAGCGGGGCTTGCTGCTCGCCCCCGGCGATGCCGACTTGCGGCACAACCTGGCCGTGGCGCGCAGCCATTGCCAGGACGACTTCGGCACCCTTTCGGAATTCTTCCTCCACCGCATCTGGAGGAGCCTGCTGGAGGCTCTGCGCGCCGACACCTGGGCCCTCATCGGTCTGGGCTTGTTCTGGCTGGGGGCGGCCGGCTGGGTGTTGTGGCTGCTGGGGCCGTCACGCATCTGGCGCAAGCGGGGTTTCCTGGCGGGCAGTGCTTTGCTGTTGCTCAGCGTGCTTCCCTTCAGCCTGGCCGCCAGCCGGGCGGCGCTGGAGCGCCACAGCGGGGCGGGCATCATCCTGGTCGAGAGCGTGCCCCTGCGCAGCAGCCCCGACGAAATCAGCCAGACGGTGGTGTTGCTCCACGAAGGCACGCGCGTGCGCCTGTTGTCGGAGCTGGGCGAATGGCGGAAGGTGCGCCTCAGCGACGGCCGCGAAGGGTGGCTGCCCCAAGGCACCTTCGAGGAAATATGAGCGGCGGGCCTTAAATTCACGGTCTCGAGCCTTCAATTTTCCATCATGGCCGACATTCGTTCCGCATCGTTCTGGACCAACCTGCTTCGGAAAATCCTCGCCCAGCTGTTGAAAGGCGCCGCCCCGGGCCGCTTTCGCCGCAGCCACCACCAGCACGTGGTGCCCCACCCCGAAGGCTGGGCCGTGAAGGGCGAGGGCAACGAACGCTACACGGCCGTCTTTCGCTATCAGGACGAAGCCATCGAGCGGGCCCGCCAAATCGCCCGCAATTACGGCGCCGACGTCATCGTCCACCGCAAGGACGGCAGCATCCGCGACCGCTTCCAGGCTCGCTGAAGCCCACGGAAAAACCCGTCCGCTCCCGAAAGAGCCGGACGGGCCGAATGGAGACAGATCTTCATCCGAAAGGTGTTCAAACCCATTCTCTGTCCCCTCCGCAAATTCCCACAAAAATCAGTCGGGTAAATCTTCTCCCCCCCGGTGTCCAAACCCCCACCGCCCCCCCGACAATGGACACCCGTTCTTCCTCTACCGGAAACTGCCAACCAAATGCCCCGACCTCAATCTTTCAACACCACTTTTCGGCTGCTCCGGCCCTTGGCCGAGGTCAGGGTCAGCCAGTAGACGCCGGCCGGCAGACTGTCCAGGTCGTTCCAATGGATCGTTCCGCTCGTTTCGAGGGGGGGCAGCGCCTGGTGGCGCAGGCTTCGGCCGCTCGAATCGAACAGGGTCAATTGCAGGGGGGTGTGGGGTTTTTCGACCAGCACATAGCGAATCATCAGCGTGCGCGAGGCGGGGTTGGGCAGCACCTGCCATTCCTGCACGTCGGCAGGCAGCTCGCTCAGGGAGCTGACCAGGCAGTCGTTGCCCTGCCCCTCGGTGATGGTGCAAAACATGTTCACCTCCAGGTTTTCGTAGGCCTCCACCAGGCCGGAGGGCCACTCGATGAGCACCGAATCGATGCGCTGGGCATCGGCCAGGCCGAAGTGGATGCGGGGGCTGTTCATGCCGCAAAAGGAATTCTGGGACGACAGCTCGCGCAATTGCCACACGGCCTTGCCGCCGAGGGTGGCTTTGAGGCGCACGCGCGCCCCGATGGCGGAGCGATTGGAGACGGTGCCCACCAGGGTGAAGGAGGCCCAGTTGTTGGCGTTGCCGTCTTCGTTGCGATAGAGCCCCTTGCCGGCGGCGGTGACGGCGCCGATGAACAGGTCCAGGTCGCCGTCGTTGTCGTAATCGCCGGCGGCGGCGCCGCGGGCGCCGCCGGTGGCCAGGAAGGGCATCTGGAGGCTGGTGAAGGTGCCGTCGCCGTTGTTGCGGTAGTAGCGGTCGTCGGCGCCGTCGTTGCTGACGTAGGCGTCCAGGTCGCCGTCGTTGTCGAAGTCGCCCCAAATGTTGTTGAGCCAGTTGCCGGGGGCGCTGACCATATCCGCACCGCCGAGGTCATCGGTGGTGAGCTTGGTGAAGGAGCCGTTGCCGTCGTTGCGGTAGAAGTCGTTGGGTTGGGCGGTGAGATAATTGGTGACGAAGCCGTCCAGGTCGCCGTCGTTGTCGTAATCGATCCAGTTCCAGATTTGGCCGTCGCGCAAGTCGCCGAAGAGGGTGCCCTGGTCTTGGCGCACGAGGTCGGGGCTGCCGGTTTCGGTCAGTTGGTTGAGGTAGATGTGGTCTTTGGAGGGGGCGCTGATTTCACCGCTGCCGATGAAGAGGTCCATATCGCCGTCGAGGTCGAAGTCGGACCAATTGGCGACGGTGTAGGCGGCATTGCCGGTGGTGACGTCGTTGCCGCTCACCTCCGTGAAGCCGCCGTTACCGTCGCTGCGGAAGAGCCAGTTGGGATGACAGGGGCCGATGAAGCCACAGGGGTGGGTGACGACGATGTCGAGCCAGCCGTCGCGGTCGTAGTCTGCGAAGGCGGCGGCCCAGCCGTTCGGTTGTGTGGGCAGGGGGCCGTGGCTGAAGGTGCCGTCGCCGTTGTTGCGGAACAAACCGGACTGCCGGTTGGCCATGAACAGGTCCCAGTAGCCGTCGTTGTCGAAGTCGCCCCAGGAGTGGCCGCTGTTGAACTGGCCGGCCTGCCATCCACTCTGGATTCCGGTGTTTGTCAGTCGGGTGAATTCGCCGTTGCCATCGTTGCGGAAAAGAAAATTGTCGTTGACGAAGAGGTCCAGGTCGCCGTCGTTGTCGATATCGATCCAGCTGGCCCCCGCATAAGCCGGTTGAGAGGGCGTGAAGCTGACGATGGGATTACCCGCGTCGGTGATTTTGACGAAGGTCTGAGCCGAAGCGGCGGCGGCCAGCACCCAGAAAGCCATAAGGAAAGGAATGCGCTGCATGGTCGAAGTCATTTTTGGTTGCCGCCCAAAAATGCTTCGCGGGAAAAGAGGTGGGGGTAATTTTTATAAAACTTGACCCCGCGGAAGAAAAAGTGCCGGAAAGCCGACCAATCAAGCCTGGATGTGAGCGAGGATGCCCTGCATGCGGCGGATGGTTTCGGGGGTGGTACGGCAGCACCCCCCGAAGAAGCGCACCCCCGCCTCGAACCACCGGGGGAGGGTTTGGAGCCAGTCTCGGGTTTGGGGGCTGCCCCTCCAGCGGTGCTTTTCGGCGTCCCATTCTTCGCCGCTGTTGGGATAGGCGAGCAGGGGCAGGGAGCAGGTGCGGCGCAGTTCGAGCACGGCGGGCAAGACGCGCTGCGGAGGCACGCAATTGACCCCCACCGCCACCACCTCCCGCACCCCATCGAGCAGGCGCCCCACCTCCGCGAGGGGGGTGCCGTCCGCCAGATGCCCCCCGTCGCGACATTGGAAGCTGAACCAGGCGGGCTTGTGGGGGTATTTCTGCAGCAGGCGGAGCAAGGCCTCCGCCTCGGGGAAGGAAGGCAGGGTTTCCAGGGCCAGCAGGTCCGCTTCGCCGGCGGCCAAGAGCCGGAAGCGCTCCTCGTGGAAGTCGAACAGCTCCTCCCGCGTCAGGCCGTAGGCTCCCCGGTATTCGCTGCCGTCGGCCAGGTAGGCGCCGTAAGGCCCCACCGAAGCGGCCACCCGGGCCGGGCGACCCACATCTTGCACGGCCTCCCGGGCCAGGCGCACCGCCAAATGGAACAGTCCCTCCACCTCCTCCTGCCCCAACCCCCGCTCGCGCAGGCGCTGCGGGGTGGCCTGGTAGGTGGCGGTGCTCAGCACCTCGGCTCCGGCGCGCAAATAGTCGGCATGAACGGCGCGTATGGCCGCGGGGTCTTCCAACAGGAGGCGGGCGCTCCACAAAGAGTCGTTCAGGTCGGCCCCCCGACGCTCCAACTCGGTGGCCAAGCCTCCATCCAGCAAGGTGTATGCTCTGCGCTCCATCATCCGAGGGGAGTTCGTATTTTTCGGCCCGGGCTGCTCACAAGCCCTGCCTCCGTTGAGTTTCAGCCTCCAACCAAGCACCTTTCTTCCATTCATCCAACCGTACCCGACATGAAAAAGATTGCCGCTCTGCTGACGCTGTTCGTCTTTTCCTCCCTGAGCCTCCCGGCCCAGTACGATTTCAAAATCCTGCACGACTGCCGCTGCACCAGCGTGAAAAACCAGCAGCGCACGGGCACCTGCTGGAGCTTCTCCACCGTCTCGTTCCTGGAGTCGGAACTCCTTCGCATGGGCAAGGAAGCCCCCGACCTGTCCGAAATGTACGTCGTTCGCAACATCTACACCGACAAAGCCCGCAACTACATCTTCCGGCAGGGCAAGGCCAACTTCGGCCAGGGCAGCCTGGCGCACGACGTGCTGCGCGCCTATGCCATGGCGGGCATGGTGCCCGAATCGGTGTACGACGGCAAGCCCGACGGCGTGAACCGCCACGACCACAGCGAAATGGAAAGCGCCCTGAAAGGATTCCTCGACGGCCTGCTCCGGCAAAAGCGCCTCAGCAAACGCTGGACCAGCGCCTTCGAAGCCATCATGGACGTGTACCTCGGCCCCGCCCCCGAACGCTTCACCTACCAGGGCAAGTCCTACACCCCCCGCTCCTTCGCCGATGAGCTGGGCATCCAGCCCCAAGACTACGTCAGCTTCACCTCCTTCACCCACCACCCCTTCAACGAAACCTGCATCCTCGAAATCCCTGACAATTATTCCAACGGCAGCTACTACAACCTCCCCTTCGAAGAACTGGAAGCCATCGTGGACTACGCCATCAGCCACGATTTCACCGTCGCCTGGGACGGCGACGTCAGCGAAAAGGGCTTCAGCGCCAAAAACGGCATCGCCGTCCTCCCCCAGGACCCCGACCGCCCCGACCTCTTCACCCAGCCCGGCCCCGAAATTCACGTCACCCAGGAGCTGCGCCAGGAAACCTTCATGAGCTTCGAAACCACCGACGACCACCTGATGCACATCACCGGCATCGCCCAAGACCAGAACGGCACCAAATACTACCTGGTGAAAAACTCCTGGGGGGAAATCAGCCCCTTCAAAGGCTTCCTCTACATGAGCGCTCCCTACTTCCGACTGAAAACCATCGCCATCACCGTCCACAAAGACGGCATCCCCCCCGAAATCCGCCGACGCCTGGAGCTGTAAGAGAGGAGAGATTGGCAGCCCGCATAGGCTCCGCCCCGAAATTAGATGGAGACAAGCCAGGCTCGCGAACAGAGTGCGCGAGTGCAGCGACTCGTACTTTCGAACTCCGTTCGAAAGACTTCTCGCGAACGGAGTTCGC
>CAZBYX010000026.1:0-16232 GCA_964496055.1 uncultured Saprospiraceae bacterium | reverse complement strand
CAGCGACTCGTACTTTCGAACTCCGTTCGAAAGACTTCTCGCGAACGGAGTTCGCGAGTACGGTGCCGTTCGAAAGATCCTCTCGCGAACAGAGTTCGCGAGTACGGTTCCGTCCGAAAGATTCTCACCAACCGCAAGGGCGAGCCCTCCCTGTCGGGTCGCAGAAGCGCTCAAGCGGCAAGAGGGGGGTCGGGGTGTCTGACAGTCACATCGAGAGGGGGCTGTCGTGGGTGCACCCGACCCGGAGCGGGGTTCAGGAGTCGTTTTCGCCGTTGAGGTGTTGCCGATAGGCTGCTTCGAGCTCTTCGTAAAATTCCGCGCCGTACTTCCGAACGAGGGCTTCGCGAACGAAGCGGAAAACGGGCACCTGCAGCTCGGCGCCCAGCCGACAGGCCGGGGAACAGATATCCCACTCGTCGAAGTTGAGGGCTTCGAAATCCGCCTTGCGGTTTCGGCGCACGCGCACGGGGTAGAGGTGGCAGGAGACGGGCTTGCGGAAAGGGACGGCACCGGCTTCCCAGGCTTTTTCGATGCCGCATTTGGCGACGCCCCCCTCCAAGGTGAGGTAGGCACAGCGCCCATCCTCCAGCAAGGGGGTGCCGTAGTCTTTGGGCTCCTCGAACCAGGCGTAACGGCCTTGATTTTCGAGCAGGGCGCTGCCCTCCGGCGACAGGAAGGGTCGCAGCGCGTCGAAGATGGCGTCCAGGATGTGGAGCTCTTCGGATTCGAGGGGGGCGCCCCAATCCCCTTCCCAACAGCAGGCGCCTTTGCAGGCGCTCAGGTTGCACACGAAGCGCCGCTCGAAGAGCTCGGAGCTGACCAACACGTCCTGGATGATGTACATGTGGGCGACAATTTCGGGGGAAAGGGCCGGTGGCGGGCACCGGGGGCGCAAAATTCCCTAATTTCGCCGGCAGTTGCCACCCTAATTTTCCATTCGATGAAGAAGAATTGGCTGTTCGCTCTTTCACTCCTTTTGTGCACCCCCGCTTTCGCCCAGCAGGAAAGCCCCGCCGAGCTGGCCCGTCGCGCCACCGAAACCCTCAGCCATGCCTGGAAGCTCCGCCCCGAGCAGGTGCCCGCCGTCCTGAGCATCCAGGAGCGCAAGTTCCGCAACCTGAACGAGATAGCCCCCCTTCAAACCGAAGACCCCGAGCTGTGGCTGGCCAAACTGCGCGTGGTGCAACAAAGCGAGGTGGTGAGCCTGGAAAAAGTGCTCGACGAATCCCAACTGGCCCTGCTGCGCGCCGAGCAACTCCGCCTGCGCAAAGAACGCGCGAAGCTGTACCGCCAACTGCTCGACAACGCCGCCCCGCCCGAAGAAATCACCCGCCGAATCGGGGAGCTCGAATGGCGCCAAGCCCATGAAAATGCCCAAACCCACTGAGGCGCCGCCCCACCCCTCTCGCCCGAACCCCGCCCCGGGCTGAAATGCCCGAAAAACAAAGGATTTGCGCCTCAAATTGCGTATACTTGCGCCGCTTTCCCGCAGCCAACTTTGCTCGTCTCTGCTTGTTGTTTTTCAGCCCCAAAACAACCTCCGTTCTGGACCCGCCCCCGGCGGTGCCCGGTACCCACCACGACCCGCCTGAACACGATGCGCGACAATTCCCTTCGGACCTGACTCAAATAAATTGCTGAATGGACCCACTGAAACAGAAGTTCTTCGAGAAATCGCAGGCGCTGAAAGCCGAAATCAAGGAAATCCTCAAAGCTCACGGCGACCGGAAAGTGGACGAAGTGACCCTCAAACAAATTTACGGGGGGGCACGCGGTGTGAAGATGATGGTGTGGGAGACCTCCTCCCTGGACCCCATCGAAGGCATCCGCTTCCGGGGCTACTCCATTCCCCAACTCCAAAAACTCCTGCCCAAAGGCCCCGACAGCAAGGAACCCCTGCCCGAGGGGCTGTTCTGGCTCATGCTGGTGGGGGAAATCCCCACCGAGGAACAGGTGCGCTGGCTGGCCGAACAATGGGCCCACCGCAGCAACGTGCCGGAGCACACCTTCAAAGTGCTGGACCAACTGCCCACCGACACCCACCCCATGACCCAGTTCAACATCGCCATCACCTCCATGCAGACCGGCTCCTGCTTCGCCCGGCGCTACGACGAGGGCATGAGCAAAAGCGAATACTGGGACGCCACCTACGAGGATGCCATGAACCTCATCGCCCGGCTGCCCCGCATCGCCGCCTACATCTACCGCCGCACCTACCACGATGGGCAGCACATCCCCCCCGACATCTCCCTCGACTGGGCCGCCAACTTCGCCCACATGCTGGGCGTGAGTGACTCGCCCGACTTCAAAAACCTCCTGCGCCTCTACATGACCATCCACGCCGACCACGAGGGCGGCAATGCCAGCGCCCACACCACCCACCTCATCGGCTCCACCCTCAGCGATGCCTATTACGCCTTCGCCGGCGGCATGGGCGCCCTGGCCGGCCCCCTCCACGGCCTGGCCAACCAGGAGGTCATCAAGTGGATTTTCAACATGCTGGATGCCCTCGGCACCCGCACCCCCACCAAAGAACAAATCGCCGACTACGTCAACAGCACCCTGGCGCGCGGGCAGGTCATTCCCGGCTACGGCCACGCCGTCCTGCGCCGCCCCGACCCGCGCTTCATGGCCCAGAAAGAGTTTGCCGAAAAATACCTGCCCGACGACGAAATCGTCCAGGTGGTGTGGAAGATCTTCGAGGTGGTGCCGCCCATCCTGCAAGGCCTCGGAAAAGTGAAAAACCCCTGGCCCAACGTGGACGCCCACTCGGGCGCCCTGCTGGTTCATTACGGCTTGAACCAGTACAGTTTCTATACGGTGCTGTTTGGGGTTTCGCGGGCGTTGGGCGTCCTGGCAGCGATGTGCTGGTCACGGGCGCTGGGCTTGCCGCTCGAGCGGCCCAAGTCCGTGACCACCGAATGGGTGAAGAAGTTCATCGCCGAGAAGAAGGAAGAAGTGCGGGTCAACGGCGAATAGGTTCCCGCCTTTCGAAAGCCCGGCAAAAGAAAAGGCTGCCCCAAGGGCAGCCTTTTTTGTCGGACAGGCTTTTCAGTTTGCTTTGCAATGAAGGGAAAAGGGGGGGTAAGCCCGCGGCGGCAGCAAGGCCGCGCGCTTTTATTCGGTTGCGGGAATCCAATGCCACTTCCCGTCCAGGTGGTCATAGGATTGCTTGGCGGATTGGGCCAGCCGCGCTTCCAGTTGCCTTTTGCGGGCGGCCCGGGCTTTTCCTTTGGCCCGCCGTGCGGCCACGGTGAGCCGGGTGATCAAACCACGAAATTTGGATGTTTTTTTTGGCTGGTGCATGAGCGAACCGTTTTCGAGATGAAAATAGTGCTTGCCGTTTGTTTGTACTTGTCCCTGAAGGAAGAACTTGCGGTAAGTTGGGGAAAAGAAAGGCGCTCGCCGGAGGCGTGGTTGGGGGTTGGAAAAGGGCTTATCGTTTGGGAATGACAGGCGGATATGTTCTGGGAAGGAGGTAGCTAAGGTAAGACCTCTTTCGCAAACTGAAAAGCGAGGAGGGGAAAAATGTTCCGCCGAAGGGAAGCAAAAAAGCCTCGCCCCAGCAGGGGCAAGGCTTGCAGGTCGGGGTGACTGGATTTGAACCAGCGACCTCTTCGTCCCGAACGAAGCGCGCTACCGGGCTGCGCTACACCCCGAACAGGAAAGGGGAGCCACCCAGGGGACTCGAACCCCCGACCCACGCATTACGAATGCGTTGCTCTACCAACTGAGCTAGGGTGGCTGGTTCAAGGAACGAAGCGCCAAAGCGGGCGCAAAGTTAAGGTTCCCCCCTGCGTGATGCAACCCCCGTTCCAGAAATATTTCGGGGGCTCAATTTTCCTGCAGGGGCAACAACACGTAGGCGTTGCGGGCCAGGCGCCCGAAGTCCTCGTAATCCATCCACAGATAGCCGTGATGCCCCCATTGAGGCCCGAAGAAGCCGCGCAGCTCGAAGGCTTCCAGCTCCTGGTCGTAGCCCACGACCAGGAGGCTGAGGGTGTGGGTGGGGTGGATTTGGGCGGGCGTCCAGAAGCGGGTGTCCTGCAGGTGCTCGAAGTCCTCGGGCACGTTCAACTCCACCAGGACGGGGTTGCCGCGCATGAGCGCCTTGCGGGTGTGGAAAATTTTCTGCCGGGCCTTCATCTCGGGCAGGAACAGGTGCAGGTAGTTGGCGATGCGGTAGGTCTCGGTGGCGAAGACCGCCCGCGGAATGGAGGGCGAGTCATAGGGCATGACGGCGGCACTGACGGTGCCCCGCTCCGTCAGAATGCGCAGGGCGCTTTCCAGGTCCGTCGCCCCTTCCGCTTCCTGCTGGAGACGGATGAAGTCGGGGCTGAGGTTCACCTTGTAGTTGTTGTCGAAATTGAGATAGAACTCCAGGCAGGCCGCCAGGGCATAGCTTTCGGGGGTGCCCAGGCGCCCCAGGGCGCGAGGGGGCATGAGGAAGGGCTTGACGCTTTGCTCGGTCAGCATTTCGCGGGCATTGCTGCCCAGCCCCGGCATGGTGAGCATGAGCTGGTCGATGAGCTCTGCGTGGCGGATGCCCAGCTCCATGCCTTTGGGGTTCAGTTCCAGGAGGTGGAGGGTGTCGTTTTGTGCGGAAATCACAGGCGCTGCGAAGAGCAGCACAAAGGTGAGTCGGATGCTGGTGCTCATTTCAATGTGGTTTTCAGGATGCAACGAATTCGGAAGGCGATTTCTTCTATCCCGGCAAAAATTGTTGGGCGGGGCTTCCCCGCTCCTCCGGCTCACTCCCGGCAAATGAGGGGGTAGAGCTCCTCCACCACGCTGACGGACATCACCTGCCGCACGACCCGGAAGTCTTCGCAGGCTTTTTCCAGCTCCCGAAGGTTGACGTAGGCCTGCCCGCGCAGGTAGCGATACTGCGCGTTCTGGGGGAAAAGCTCGATGGCCTGGGTGAGCTTGGCGATGCCTTCCTCCTGCTTCTCCTCGTTGATCAGGGTGCTGCCCTCCAGTGCCAGCCGTTGGGCGGTCTCGTAATCGGTGCGGCGCTGGGCGCAGGATTCGCCTTCGGGCAGGAAGGTGACGCCGAGGTCGATGGAGGCGGTGACCGGACGCCCGTTGCGGTGGGCGGGCAGCCACTTGCCGGCGGTGGAGGTGACGGCCCGGATGGCTTCGAACTGAAAGTCGGGCCCGAGGTTGAAGTAGTCGCTCACATCCACCACCTTGACGAAGCCGTCGGGGTAGATGAGCGCCTTGAGGTCCATGTTTCCGATGAAGCAGCTGTCGGGCGAATAGCCTTTGGGGAACTTCAGGTTGGCGTCCAGGTCCTGGCGCAGGGTCTCCCAGCCGCCCTGGTAGCCCAGGGTGTCGTCGAGCACCACGAACACCGTATCGCGGCCGATGAGCACGAAATCCGGGGGCTCCTCCAGTTTGAAGCGCAGGGGCAGGGTGTAGGCCACGCGCACGGGGCGGCCGTCCTTGCGGCCGGGCGTCCATTTCAGGCCGGCGTTTTTCAGGGCCTCGTTCATGCCCCGCGCCACGCGCAGGGCCTCTTCCCCACACCCCCCACCGATGTCCTTGATGATTTTTGGCTGGGAGATGTAGCCGTCCTTTTCCACCACGAAGCTGAGGACCACCGTGCCCTCGTTGCCGTTTTGGCGGGCTTCGAGGGGATAGACGATGTTTTCGTAGAAGAACGCCAGCAGGTTGGCTTCGGCGCATTTGGCTTTCACCACCTCGGTGGTGTCCAGGTTTTCACAACCCGGGAAACGAGGCATGGCCTCCACCACCCGATAGATGGTGGTGTCTTCGGGGGGCGCGATTTCTTGGGCCCGCAGGGCGCCCACCAGAAGAAGGCAGCATAGCAATCCAGTCCGTGATTTCATAAGCGGCAGGTTTGGCGGTTTGGAGGGGTGTTCGCGGTGTGAGGGTCAATCTTCCACGGTGGCGGGAAGGCGCACGCCGAGCCAGGATTCGAGGGTTTGCAACAGTTCGCTCTTTTGTCCGGGGCTCATGTTGCGGATGCGGGCGCCGCGGTGGTCCTGCCCTTCGAGGATGAACCAGCGGGCGTCCACCTTGTCGGAGGGGGGCACGGCGCAGGCGCTCCAGGTGTCCAGTTCGCCGTAGATGTACACGATGCGGTGGCCGTTTTCGGCCAGCCAGCGGGAAAGGTTGCGACTGAGGCTGGGGTCGAATTCGACCTTCATCTTTCCCGGAGTGAAGGCGGCATTGGGATGGGGCTGCAGGGGCAGGGCTTCCAGATAGCCTTCGAAGGGCTCGGTTTCGTAGCCGTAGTAGCCCATCTCGTGGGCGAACATGTAGTAAGCGGAGGCCAAGCCCTCGATTTCGGCGTCGGAATAGAACGACAGGCCCACCACGTCCATCAGGTGCTGAAGGTGTTCGTCGAGGGAGGCTTCGGGCCCCGGGATGTCCGAGCAGTGGTGCCCCCACTGCCAGAACGAGAAGGGATACTCCAGCACGGCGTACTCGAAGGCTTCTTCGAGGGAGAGGTAGCTGAATTCGAGCTTGGCGCCGCGAGCGTACCAGTCGAGGCGGGGCAAGGCCTCCTTGCGGCTCCGAAGGACGCGGAGCTGGTATTCGTACAGGGCCTGGCGGCAGCCTTCATCGCCCACCGTTCGGAGGAAGGCATAGATGCGGGGGTCTTCCACGCTGTGATTGACGGGGGCGACGTAAGCCACCGAGGCGTCCACGTCTTCGGGGTAGAAGTAGCGATACAGCAGGGTGTTGGTGCCGCCCTTGCTGATGCCGGTGCTGACCCATTTGCCGGCATAGAGGCGGCCGAGCAATTGGCGGATGTGGTGCAGGTCGGCGCTGGCTTGCTCGAAGGTCAGGTAGGTGTAGTCCACGCTGTCGGGCATGGACTCGCCGAAATAGCGATGCTCGACATCGATTTGATTGGCTTGCAGCAAGCCGCTGAGCTCGTACATGCGGTTGCGGGGGCGCCCGTAGCCTTCGGTGGCGAGGACGACGGGCCGGTCGAAGGACCGATGGCTCAGGTAAGCGCGCTGCCAGAAGAAGCCCTTCGAGGGGTCCTTGTGGTCGAGGGGTTGTTTGATGCGCAGCTCGTAGGCGGCTTCGTAGCCGTCGGGGGGCTCGATGGGTTTGAAGAGGAGGTCGGGCAATTCGAACAGGCGGGTTTCGAGCTCGGATTGAGCCCAAAGCCCCCCCGAAAGGAAAGCCACGAGCAACAGACTCAGCCAGGAAGATTTCATCGGTATGCGGTTTGGTGGTTCGACGTTTGGAGGTGGGGAGGGGCTCAGCGCTGCCATTGCCCGTCCACCAGGCGCCAGATGCGGCGCGGGTTGTCTTCTTTCAGTTCATCGGGCAGCAAGTCATCGGGGAAGTTCTGGTAGGCCACCGGTCGGAGGAAGCGGCGCACGGCCCCCGTGCCCACGGAGGTGAAGCGCGGGTCGGTGGTGGCGGGGAAGGGCCCGCCGTGATGCATGGCGGGGCAGACTTCCACCCCGGTGGGCACCCCGTTGAGCAGGATGCGCCCGGCTTTCTCCTCGGCCAGCGGCAATAGGCTGCGCAGCAAGGCCCCATCGGAGGCCTCCGCCCAGAAGGTGGTGGTCAATTGGCCGGGAACGGCTGCATAGGCCGCCCGCAGCTGCTCCGCATCCTGGCAAAGCACGACCAGCGAGAAGGGGCCGAACACCTCCTCGTGCAAGGCGGGGTTGGCCAAAAAGGCTTCACCGCCGGCGGTGGCCACGAGGGGCTGCCCCCGCATCGCTTCGGCGCCCGCCACCTTCCCTTCGAGCACCTCGACGCCGGCAGCCTCGGCCGCCTGCCGCGCCGCGCGGCAGTAATTCTCGTAGATGCCCCGATTGAGCATGGTGGCGGGGGATTGCGCGCGCAGCGCCTGCCGGAGGGCCTCCAGGTAGCGCTTGGTGGCGCCCCCCTGCAAGGCGAACTGCAAGCCGGGGTTGGTGCAAAACTGCCCCGCCCCCAGATTGATGGACTGGGCCAGCCGGCCCGCGATGTCCTCTCCGTGGGCTTCCAATGCGCCGGGCAACAGAAGCACCGGGTTCGTGCTGCCCATCTCTGCGAAGACGGGAATGGGATTGGGGCGCCGTTGGGCCAGGTCGTAGAGTGCCTTCCCGCCCCGGAAAGAGCCCGTGAAAGCCACCGCAGCCGTTTCGGGGTGGCTGACGAGCCACTGCCCCACCGCATGCCCCTTGCCGTTGAGGGAGGAAAAGACCCCGTCGGGCAGGCTGCAGGCTTCGGCCGCCCGGCGTATGCACTCCGCCACCAGGGCGTTCGTGCCCGGATGGCTTTCGTGGGCTTTCACCACAACGGGGCAGCCCGCCGCCAGGGCGGAGGCCGTGTCCCCCCCGGCCGTGGAGAAAGCGAGCGGAAAGTTGCTGGCCGTGAAAACCACCACCGGGCCCAGCGCCACCATGCGCCGCCGCACGTCGGGTTTGGGCAAGGGCGCGCGTTGGGGGTCGCCGTGGTCGATGACGGCTTCCACATAGGAGCCTTCCTCCACCAACTGGGCGAACAGGCGCAGCTGAAAGGTGGTGCGCCCCAGCTCCCCCCGCACCCGCCCTTCCGGCAGGGCGGTCTCCGACATGACCCGCCCGACCAGGGCATCGGCGATGCCTTCCAGTTCTTCGGCGATGGCCCGAAGGAATCGCGCCCGCAGGGCCGGCTCCGCGTTGCGGTAGGAGGCGAAGGCACGGCGGGCTTTCTTCAGGGCTTCATCCACCTCTTCTTCGGTGGCGGAAACGAAGTTCCCTTCCAGGGGGGCACCCGTGGCGGGGTCGATAGCCTGGAAGGTTTCCCGCCCCCGGGCCGAATATTCAAAACCAAGGATGTTGTGTTCGATGGGTTTCATAAGGCGATTCAGGAGGTGGTCAATTCCAGATAGGCGGGCAGTTCGGGGCGTCGGGCGAGCCCCTCTTGCAGGATGGCTTCCACGCGGCGGCGCTCCTCACCCTGCAAGGGCAAACGCGGAGGGCGCACGTGCTCGCTGCCCAGCCCCACCAACGTTTCGGCCAGCTTGATGTTCTGCACCAGCTGCGGGCTGATGTCCAGCTCCAGGATGGGCATGAACCAGCGGTAGATTTCCAGCGCCTCCTGGATTCGCCCCGCCTGCGCCAGGCGGTAAATGGCGACCGTTTCGCGGGGGAAAGCACAGACCAGCCCCGCCACCCAGCCGTCGGCGCCCAGGAGCAGCTCCTCGAGCGCCAGCGTGTCCACCCCACAAAGGATGCGCAGCCGCTCGCCGAAAGCATTGCGCAAACGCGTGACGTTCGACACGTCGCGGGTGCTCTCCTTCACCGCCTGAATGTTGTCGAGCTTCAACAACTGCTCGAACATGGGTACGGTGACTTCGATTTTGTAATCCACCGGGTTGTTGTACACCATGATGGGCAGGTCCGTCGCCTCGGCGATGCTGCGAAACCAGGCCACCACCTCCGCATCCGTGGCTTTGTACTGCATGGGCGGCAAGACCATGAGCCCGTCGGCGCCGTGTTCCTGGGCATCCTGCACCACGCGTACGGCATCGGCGGTGGCGCGTTCGGCCACGTTCACGAGGATGGGGATGCGCGTACCGAAGGCTTCTTTGGCGGCACGCAGCAATTCGAGCTTTTCTTCGTGCTTCAGGGTGCTGGCTTCCCCAAGGCTTCCCCCGATGATGACGCCGTCCACCCCGGCCTCCACCTGTGCCTGCAGGTTTTTCAAAAACAGCGGTATGTCCAGGGTGAGCGCTTCGGTGAATTTGGTCGTCAGGGCGGGGTACACCCCTTTCCAATCTGGTTTCATCGGCTGTGTTTTTTCGATTTGCGTGGCCTCAAAGTAGAATCCTCCCCGAAAAAAGATGCCCGGCCAAGGGTGAAGCTCCTTTCCCGAGCAGGGTTGATGCCAGGGAGCGGGTTGGCGGGCCGGGGTGTGCCGGGAAAGGGGAGGGAACCCTCCCGGAACCTGCCCCCCTCCCCGCCTTCCATCTCTTTCCAGGCGTTTTTCGGGCAAGCTCTCCCGGATGGCCGGCCCGGGCAACGGCGCCGACCCGGCTCCGGCCTGCAAGATTAGCAAATGTCCCTCAGAAGGCAGCCACGGAGGGGAAAAACCCACCCCCAAACCCCTCACCTTCCTTCACCCGCCCGGCTCCCCCTTCTCCCATGCCCTCCAACCCTGCCCCTCCAACGCACTTGAAAAAGCGCCGGAACCCTGCTGAAAACCAGTCGTTTGGAAGGCTCCGGGTTTTTCTCATAGGGCCCAATAAGTGAAAACACCGATTTTTTGAAAATACGGGTTTTTACGGTGTTGCCGCGAAGAAGGGGCGGATACCTTTGCCTCCGAATTGCGCATTCCAATGCCTTAAACCAAACGAATCTTATTTCTCAAAAAAAGTCAGACACCATGAAACACGTCCTTGTTGCATTCGTTCTCGTCTTTCTGGCCGGCAATTTCGCCCTGGGTCAGAACGTGAACACCACCACCCAAAGTGGGCAGAGAAACAATTTGAAGGTCGAACAGGAAGGCAAAAACAATACGGCCATCCAGACCCAAAGCGGTAACGACAACAACGCCACGATCAAGCAGAGCAAGGCGATCGGCAACCGCACCGAACTCTTGCAATCGGGTAACAAAAACAACGCAGCGATTACCCAGGAAAAAGGCGCCGCCGACAACAAAGTGCACCTGACCCAGTCGGGCGACCTGAACAAAGCCCAGATCACCCAAGGGAAGGGCACGCGCTCCAACACGGTGAAGGCCGTCCAGGGCGGAGATCAGAACAGCTTGACCATCAAGCAGTCCGGCACCAATGTTTCCAAGAACCTGACGAACGTCTCCCAGAGTGGAAACAAAAACAAGGGTTCCATCTCCCAGGAGGGCGGCGTCATCACCGGAAACAAAATCGACCTGAACCAGGACGGCAACCAGAACTCCGCTTCCATCTCTCAGACGGGGCAAGCCGTAAACAACCAATTGACGGTGCGGCAGTCGGGTGACCAGAACACCGCCAAACTGGCTCAAAAAGGCTCCAACAGAGACGCCAAAGTCAACCTGACCCAGAGTGGCAACAAGAACACCGCCGGCATCACGCAGGAAGGGACGGTCAGCACCAAGGTCAACGTCCTGCAAAGCGGGAACGACAACGCCACCACCATCACCCAGACCAACTCGGGGAAAAACGCCGTGGACGTCACCCAAAGCGGCAACAAGAACAAAGCCGCCGTGGAACAGAAGAACGTCCTGGGCAGCGACGCTACCATCGTGCAGGGCGGTGACAACAACAACGCCAAAATCAAGCAGCACAACTCCAAGCTCGGCAACACCAACTCCTCGGCTTCCATCATCCAGCCCGGCAAAGACAACCAGGCCTCCGTGGAGCAATTCAACTCCCTGAACTCGAAGAGCACCATCTTCCAGAGCGGGCAGAAGAACAAAGCCTCCAGCTACCAGACGGGTGTGAACAACCAAAACCTCATCAAGCAGACCGGCAACCAAAACAAAGCCACCGTCATCCAGAAAGGAAACTAATCCTCGAACGAATAAAATGCGAACAACACAAACTCCTGCAGCCCGAACGGGTTGTGGGAGTTTTTTTATGGGGGCCGGGAAGCGCTCTCCCCTCACCCGCCGCCAAACCCGCAGCACCGCCCGTCATTGGCGGAATCTTCTATCTTTACGCGCCATTAAAACCGCCCTGCTCCGAGGGTGCCTTTCACCTTACCAAATCAAATCGAAAAATCCATGATTATCGGCGTTCCGAAGGAGATCAAGCCCAACGAAAACCGCGTGGCTCTGACCCCCGCCGGGGTCATCGAATTGACCCGCCACGGCCACGAAGTCTATATCCAGCACACCGCCGGCGAAGGCAGCGGCTTCACCGATGCGGATTACGAAGCCGCCGGCGCGCACATCCTCCCCGACCTGGAATCGGTGTACGAAAAGGCGGAGATGATCATCAAGGTCAAGGAGCCCATCGAGCGGGAATACCCCCTGATTCGGAAGGACCAGCTCCTCTTTACCTACTTTCACTTCGCCAGCTACGAACCCCTGACCCGCGCTATGATCGACAGCGGGGCGGTGTGCCTGGCTTATGAGACGGTGGAACTGCCCGACCGCAGCCTGCCCCTGCTGGTGCCCATGTCGGAGGTGGCGGGGCGCATGGCCATCCAGGAGGGCGCCAAGTACCTCGAGAAGCCCATGGGGGGGCGGGGTGTGCTGTTGGGGGGGGTGCCGGGTGTGCCGCCCGCCCGCGTGATGATTTTAGGGGGCGGCGTGGTCGGCACGCAAGCCGCGAAGATGGCCGCCGGGCTGGGCGCCCAGGTCACCATCCTGGACATCAACCTCCAGCGGCTGCGCTACCTGGCCGACGTCATGCCCGCCAACGTGACCACCCTGTTCAGCAACGAGTTCAACATCCGGCAGCTGCTGCCCAATCACGACCTCATCATCGGGGCCGTGCTCATTCCGGGGGCCAAGGCTCCCAAGCTCATCCGCCGCGAGATGCTCAAGGAGATGCACCCCGGCACCGTCCTCGTGGATGTGGCCGTGGACCAGGGCGGCTGCATCGAAACCTGCACCCCCACCACCCACGACAACCCCATCTACGTCATCGATGAGGTGGTGCACTACTGCGTGGCCAACATGCCCGGCGCCGTGCCCTACACCTCCACCATCGCCCTGACCAACGCCACCCTCCCCTACGCCATCCAGCTGGCCAACAAGGGTTGGAAACGAGCCTGCAAAGACGACCCCTCCCTGAAGAAAGGACTCAACGTCGTTCAGGGGGCCGTCGTGTATCGGGGGGTGGCCGAAGCCTTCGACCTGCCGCTCGAAGACGTGGACCGCTTCCTGAACTAAGCGCTCGAAATGAAAATCAACGACCAGCACGCCCCCGGCCCCTACTGCCCGGCAGAAGAACGCTATCGCCGCATGCGCTACCGCCGCTGCGGCCGCAGCGGCATCCAGCTGCCGGCCCTGTCGCTGGGGCTCTGGCACAACTTCGGCCACACCAACGACCTGGAAAACGGCCGCCGCATCCTGCGAACCGCCTTCGACCACGGCATCACCCACTTCGACCTGGCCAACAACTACGGCCCGCCCTACGGCGCCGCCGAGGAAAACTTCGGCCGCCTCTTCCGACAGGATTTCCGCCCCTACCGCGACGAACTGCTCATCTCCACCAAAGCCGGCTGGGACATGTGGCCCGGCCCCTACGGCAACTGGGGCTCCCGCAAGTACCTCGTCGCCAGCCTCGACCAGAGCCTCCGGCGCATGGGGCTCGACTACGTGGACATCTTCTACCACCACCGCCCCGACCCCCACACACCCCTCGAAGAAACCATGAGCGCCCTGGACCACCTCGTACGCCAGGGCAAAGCCCTCTACGTGGGCATCTCCCAGTACGACGCCACCCAGACCGCCCGCGCCGCCGACATCCTGCGCCAGCTGGGCACCCCCCTGCTCATCCACCAGCCCCGCTACAGCATGCTCGACCGCTGGGTGGAAGACGGCCTGCTCGACGAACTGGAACGCCAGGGCGTCGGCGCCATCGCCTTCTCCCCCCTCGAACAGGGCATCCTGACCGACCGGTACCTCCAGGGCATCCCCGAAGACAGCCGGGCCGCCCGCGACGCCCGCTACCTCAAACCGCAACACCTCAAACCCGAACTGCTCGCGCAGGTCCGAAGGCTGAACGCCATCGCCCAATCCCGGGGGCAATCGCTGGCTCAAATGGCCATCGCCTGGCTGCTGAAAGACCCGCGCATCACGAGCGTGCTCGTGGGCGTCAGCCGCGTCGAGCAATTGCTCGACAACCTGCAGAGCCTCGAAAACCTGAATTTCCCGGAAGAAGAACTCGCCGAAATCGAGCGCGTGCTCGCCGACCAGAGGGGAACCCCCTGAACCCCGCCCCGCTCAATCCTCCGCCACCCTGACCAGGCGACGCGCATAGCGCCGCCCCCCCACCTCCAGCACCGCCAGATAGACTCCCGCCTCGATGGGGAGGCTCAGCTCGGCTTTTCCACCCGCCACCGGGCGCTCGAGCACCGGACGGCCCTGCACGTCGAACAGGCGGAGCGTGCCGGCCCCACCCCCGCCCCACTCCACCCGAAGGGTTTGCCGGGCGGGGTTTGGGAAGAGTCGAAAGGCGGGAGGCTGGGCTTCACCCGCTGCGGAAGTGAAGTCCTCCAACTCCTTCACCAGCAGCGTATCCTGGAGGAGTTCCAGGGTGTCGGAGAAAGATTTGCCCTGAAAGGAGCAGGTGATGCGGTAGGTCCCCTGGAAGCCCCGCACGCGGGCGGTGCCCTGGGCGTTCGTCAGGGCGGTGGTGTCGGTCCACCATTGGTCGAAGACCAGGTCGAGGAAGGCTTGGCCGGCGGGTTTGAGGCTCCAGTCCAGGTTGAAGAGGGGGGCGTTGTCTTTCCAGTGGGCGCCGTCCCAGAAGCCCCACATGAGGAAGCCTTCCATGGCGGGGTGGCTGAAGACGAGGGTGAGGAAGTCGCGCAGGTAAGCGGCGGCCACGGCGTCGCCCATGTCGGAGTGGGTGTCGTATTCGGTGATTTTGGCGGGCAGCCCGAAGGTGGCGTAGAAGTCGTCGAGGGTGGCCTGCACCTCGTAGATGGAATTGGGGAAGGCGCCGATGTGCCCCTGGAAGCCGATGCCGTCGAGTCGGACGCCGGCATCGAGCAGCTCCTGGATGAACTGCTTTTTCAAATCGTAGAGCCCGCCGCCGGTGTTGCCCTGGCTGATGGTGACGAAGTCGTTGACGAAGGTGCGGGTCTGGGGGTCTTCCTGGGCGAGTTTGTCGAACACCTCGACGTAGAGCTCGCGGCCGGTGGGGTATCCGGGTTGGCCCTGGAGGGCGAACTCCAGGTCGCGGTTGGTGGTGATTTCGTTCAGCACGTCCCACTCGTGAAGGTTGCCTTCGATGCCGGGGTAGTGCACGATTTCCTCGATGTGCGCGAAGATGCGGTTGCGCAGGTAGGCGGGGTCGTTGGCGTGGGCGGGAAGGTCGGGGGGCAGGTTGTTCCAGCCGGGCCAGAGCAGGTTGTGCCCCCGCACGAGGATGCCGCGCTGGCGCAGCCACTGCACGGCCTGGGCGGTCTGGTCTTTGGTGGTGATCCAGTTTTGCTCCCAGGCGGGCCATTTCAGGGCGTTTTCGAAGACCACCCAGTTGAAGCCGTGGCCGCGGCCGTCCAGGTCGAGCAATTTGGACTGGTAGGTAGGATTGTGGCCGGGGTTGCCGGCAAAGAGGCGCGAGACGACGGCGGTGCCGAAGGCAAAATGGTGGCGCAGCATCTCCACCCGCACCTCCACCCCTTCGAGGGGCTGCCCCTGGGCATCCTGCACGCGGACGCTCAGGTCGGCTTTGCGCAAGGTCTCGATGCGTTGGGCGGCTTCGGCCCGCCAGGGGGCGTCGGGTTCCCAGCCGCCGTACTGGTCGTTGTGGATGTCCCGGGGCAGGTCTTCCAGGGCGACGGCCTGCCCGTAATCGAGCACGGCCAGCCCGCCCAGTTCGATGGTCTGGGCTTGCCAGGCCAGATGCAGGCCGAAGGTCAGCTCGCCGGGGGCATAGGTCTGGTCGGTCTGAAAAGGAAGGAGGTAGCGGCGCCACTCCCCGGTCAGGGGTAGCCGGAAGTAGAGTTCCTTATCGAAGGTGCTCGCATCTTCGGCGAACAGCCCCACCACGCCTTCCCCACCGACGGCGCGCAGCCAGACGACCGCCAGGCACACGCTGCCGGCTGCTACGGTCTTCTGGTTCTGAATGCCGTAGCCCGCATCCCAGGGGTTGGCGCCGGCGCCGTGCACTTCCAGATGGACGAGCCGACTGAAGGGCAGGCCCGCCGAGGTCTGGTCACTGCCCGTCAGATTGCCGTACCAATAGTCGCTGTCCAGGTTGGCCGCCTCCGAATCGTGCAACACCCACGCCCCCGCCGGCAAACCGTAATCGCTCTGCAACTCTGCCTGCAGGGCAGCGTGGTAGGCGTCCTGGGCGGAAAGAGGAAGGGAAATCGCGGCGAACAGGGAGGAAATCAGGAGGGTTCTCATCGGCTTTTCGGCAAAACTACCGAAAAACCCGCTCCCCGAAAAACGAAAAACGCCGACCCTCCAAGAGGATCGGCGCCTTCGCTGTACCCACGACTGGACTCGAACCAGCACGGCCAAAAGCGGCCACCAGGCCCTCAACCTGGCGCGTCTACCAATTCCGCCACGTGGGTGGGTAGAGACTCTTTTTCAGCGGCTTCGGGCTTCCCCGACGCCTTTTTTCAAACGGAGTGCAAAGTTAA
>CAZBYX010000025.1:0-22007 GCA_964496055.1 uncultured Saprospiraceae bacterium | reverse complement strand
CCTTTGTCTCATCTTCCTAAACTTTAACTGAACCAAACATGCTGAACAATTTCCAACAAGCTTTGGCCAAGCTGGCCGAGAAACTCCAAAATTGGCTGGAAGGGTTGGTGTTGGCTCTTCCCAATTTGTTGTTGGCAGTACTCGTGCTGGTAGTGGCGATCTTCCTGTCCCGCTATTTGAAACGCATTGCGAATCGAGCCCTGGAGCGGGTCATCCCCAACAAGACCGTCACGGGATTGGTGGCGAACTTCATCGTGGTTTTATTCATGGTGCTGGCTCTTTTCGTGGTGTTGTCCATTTTGCAACTGGACAAGGCCCTGGTTGGATTGCTAAGCACTGCGGGAATAGCAGGTTTGGCGGTAGGTTTGGCCTTGCAAGACCCCATGGTCAACCTTTTCAGTGGGGTGTTGATGTCCATGCGCGAATTTTACCGAGTGGGCGACTTGGTTGAGACCAACGGGTTTTTCGGAAAAATAAAACACATTAACCTGCGCTCCACCATTTTGGAGCGGCTCGATGGGCAAGAAGTGGTCATCCCCAATAAGACGGTGGTTCAGAACCCTCTGATCAACTTTTCCCACAGCCACATGCGGCGGGTGGAAGTGAATTGCGGGGTCGCCTACGGGGATGATTTGGAGAAAGTTCAATCCGTCGTTTTGGAAGCCATCCGAAACAGTACGATAAATCCCGAAAAATCGCGCCCCATGGAGGTGTTCTTCACCGAGTTCGGAGATAGCAGTATCAACTTCACATTGCGCTTTTGGAAACGCATGACGCAGCAGGCCGAATATCTCGATGCGAGGAGCAAAGCTATCGTTGCCATCAAAAAAGCCTTCGACGAGAACGGCATTACCATTCCCTTCCCCATCCGAACATTGGATTTCGGCGTGGTGGGTGGTCTGCCCATTCACGAAATCTATACCCCGGCGTCATTGGGCATAGGCTCTAAAGGCCGCGGGGGCGCGTCCCTGGAAAAATCGAATTCCAATTCTGAGTCTGCTGCAAAAAGTCCAATTCCGCCGAGGAACTGAAGATTTGAGGAATCGAGGATTTGAATAAATCATTGATAACCAGGTAAATATACTTTAAACTTTAGGCCACAACCCTTTTTGCAGTGGACTCGATTCTTGATTTTCAAACCGATAAATGACCAATATGCGATTCTTATTCTCTCTATTGCTCAACGCTTCATTGGTGTACCTGTTGAGCGTGGTGTTGCCCGGTGTAGCCATCACGAGTCTCTTGCAAGCCATTCTGGTGGTACTTCTCTTGGGATTCGCCAATTGGCTGGTTCGCCCTGTCCTGATCATTTTGTCCTTTCCCATCACAATCCTGTCCCTTGGCCTGTTCCTTTTCGTCATCAACGGGCTGCTGGTCCTTTTGGTGGACGCCCTCTTGCCGGGCTTCGCAGTCGCAAATCTGTTTTGGGCGATTTTGTTTTCCGTTTTCCTCGCTTTGTTGAACACATTGCTTGGAAGCAACATGGTAAAGCAAGTGTCGAACCCCCCTCGAAACTCCTGAACAATTAATTTGGATTCAAAAAAAACTCGTAACCATGAAAAAGTACCTTTTGATTTTCGCTTTTAGCCCTGTGATTTTTGGGGCTTGCACTCAGACTTCCAATTCGGGAAAAGTCAAAGAAGAAACCCAAGAAGCAGTGGATGCCATGGGTGATGCTCTGAAGCAAGAAAAAGACCGGCTGAAGCAAGAACTGCAACAAGCCCTAAACAAGGTCGATCAAAAAATCGCTGCTTTGCGCAGCGAATTGGACCAGGCTGGTGAAGAAAGCAAAGCCAAAATCGAGCAGAAAATTGAAGACCTGGAAGCCAAGCGTGACCAACTGCAGCAGGAGTTAAGCCAATTCGACCAGCAGATGGCCGAAACCTGGCAAGACTTTAAGAGCAATGTGCAAAAAACCCTCGAAGACCTGGAGAACGACCTCAAAAAAAGCCTCTGATCTTACTTTCTTCTTTCTGGCGTGATTGGAACAGCTAAACTGCGGTTTAGCTGTTTTTTTTGTAATCCAGGCGTTTGATGCCCAACTTGCGCATGCGGCTGGCCAGGGTTCGGTGATGGATGCCGAGCAATTCAGCTGCTCCGCCCGGTCCGCTGACCTTTCCGTTGCAGCGCCGCAAGGCCTCCCGGATGTGATCCCGTTGCAATTGTTCCAGGGTCTTAAAAGTTTTGCTGCGGGTTCGCTTTTGAGGCAGCAGGATGTGATTCAGGCGCAGGGTGGGGCCCTTGCTGAGGATCACGGCTCTTTCGATGAGGTTTTCCAGCTCCCGCACGTTGCCTGGGAAGTCATAGGCTTGCAGGCGTGCAAATACTGCAGCCGAAATCGTTTCGATCTTTTTTCCACTGCGGGCCGCATACTTCTTGACGAAGTGTTGCACCAACAAGGGGATGTCGTCTTTGCGTTCCCGCAAAGGCGGCGGGCTGAGCGGAAAGACATTCAGGCGGTAGTACAAATCCTCCCGAAAACGTCCTCGCTGCACCTCAGCCTCCAACGAGCGGTTGGTGGCGGCCACCACCCGCACATTCACTTTGATGGTGCGCGAACCGCCTACCCGCTCGAACTCGCCCTCCTGCAACACCCGCAGCAGTTTGGGTTGGAGGTTGAGAGGCAATTCACTGACCTCATCCAAAAACAAGGTGCTTCCGTCAGCCCGTTCGAATCGGCCGATTTGCCGACTCACCGCCCCGGTGAAGGCTCCTTTCTCATGACCGAACAGTTCGCTCTCGATGAGGTGCTCGGGCAGGGCAGCGCAATTGACCTTCACCATGGGGCGCTTGGCACGTTTACTCAGTCGGTGCAGGGCCCGTGCCAATAACTCCTTGCCCGTGCCGGTTTCCCCCTCGATGAGAACGATGGCATCCGTACGAGCCACCTGTTCCAACTGAGCCAAAACCGCCTTGAACCGTTCGTTGCCGGTGATGATTTCCTCGAACTGATGTTCCAACTCGAACTCCTGCTTGAGCAGGAGGTTGTCTGCTTCTAATCGTTTGCGCAGCGCCTTCACCTTGGACAGCTCGCGCATCAGTTTGGACTCTTTTTCCGCAAAGGAGCGCATATCTCGAAGAATCATGGCCAAAAGCGGCTCCTCCTCCGTTTGAAGGGGGGTACAAAAAACCGCCACCGGCATTTTCTCTCCGGATGCGAGCAAGAGGTTGCGCCGGCCGAGGGCTTCTCCTTCCCACGATTTTTCCCAATCCTTCGGGGTCATTTCGTCCAGGAAATCGAATACTCGTTTCCCCTCCAATCCTACCCATGTGCGAAAACGCTCGTTACCATAAACCACCTGCCCTTCCCGATTGACCCAAACCACCGGGTCTTGCATCAGGTTCAGGGTGAGATGAGCCAACTGGAGGCGCTCGTTCGGGGGCGAGCCGGCGCGTTGGGGGGTAAAATAGGAACACTGCACGCCTCCTTCGGGTGTGGAAAGCCAAACGGCCCTTTCGCGAACGGAAAAATTCACCCCGGATCGATTTCGAAGCGTAGTGTCCAATTCGACGACTCCTTTCCTTTTCAATTCGGCCCAGCGATGCGCCCACGATTCGGCGTCGATGTTGCCTTGCAGCTCGAATACGGAGGAAGAGAGCAGCGCCCCGAGCCGAACGCCCATCTGCCGGCACATTCCTTCATTGGCAAACAGGATGTTCCCGGTCTCCGAAACCCATAGTACCATGTGCGGTGCCTCCTTCAGGGCCCTGCGGAATAGGGCTGCGGGGAGTTGCCCTTCGTTTCCCTGATCCATCACCCAAAGTAGCGCATAGGCCCACCCCTCCGATTCCAATAAGGTGCAGCCCAACCTAAGCTTCAGGCTTTCGCCTTTCGATGTCAAATGACGGCAAGCCCATTCCCCAAACCCTTCCTCCTTCAGCATAGCCCATCGATCCTGCCATTCAGAGAGGCTGAGGTCGGGGTTGATTTCAAACAAGGTGCCCGGTATTTCCCTGGGATGGCCGAAGCCGTGCAATTCCCGAAAGCTGCTATTGCAAAAGGCGATTCGACCTCCTTCATCGAGCCACAGGATGGGCCTTTCCGATTGTGCACAAAACTCCCTGAGTCGCCGCTTTATGTCGAGAGTCAAGGCCTTGGCTTCTCTTTTTTCCATTCGATGAGTCGTTTTCCGCCGGGTTCGCCCATGGAATTTATGGAGCGCCCTTGGAAGGATTCAAGGCAAAAATGATAACATTTAATCAAAATGATTTTATTTAATCATCTCATTTTTGATAAAATATTCTTAAGTTGTTGTTAATGAGATATTTATGGTTTTGGAATGGTTGTTGAATGTGTACTTATAGGTTCGACATCCTTTCAAAAGGAATCGCCAAAAGAGTCCAAGGCATGATTCTGCGGATATGGAATTGAACAAAGGACAAAATTTCCAATCGTTAAACTCAAACCATAAAAGAATGACGAAAGAAGAATTTCTCGCCCATTTTGCCAGAATCGAAGAAAAGCTTTTTGCTTTTGCCCTGAAACTGACCCGTGACGAGACGGAAGCTCGGGACCTGTTGCAGGAGACGACCATGCGTGCTTATGAGCACCGCAACCGATTTCGACCCGGCACACACTTCAAATCCTGGGTTGCCACCATCCTGCGCAACGCCTTCATAAACCGCTACCGGAAAAAAAAGACCCGCCGGCAGGTTAGCCTTCCTTTGGAAAACTGCCAACATCGCAACACAGGGGGCACTACCCGCAACGGAGCCCTAACCAACCTGATGATGGAGGAGTTGGAAGCACTTCTCAGCTGCATCGGGAAAAAATACAGCCAGCCCTTCAAACTCTACTTTTCTGGGTTCAGCTACCAAGAGATCGGGTTGAAAATGAACCTTCCCATTGGAACCGTCAAGAGCCGTATTCACTATGCCCGAGCGAAGATGCAAAGACTCATCCGCAATTATTACGGCAGCCCGCACATACGCCGCGCCTGATGTTTTCCATTCGATAGGGTGGCTCCACGGGAGCCACCATTTTTTTTATGACATTGCTACAGGAAATAGACCTTCATTCAGCGAAAAACCCTGCTCCATGCAAAATGAAATGACGGTAGAAAACATACGAGAAGAGTTGTTGCGAAACGGAAAGTTTTTCCGTGCCATTTTGGAAGGCACACCCGCCGAAAAACGACGTTGGAAACCTCGCCCGGAGAGTTGGAGCCTTCTCGAAATCGTTTGCCACCTGCGCGATGAAGAGCGCGAGGACTTCCGCGCTCGCATCCGGCACATTTTGGAGGGAACGCCGGGACCCTTACCTCCCATTGACCCGGAGGGGTGGGTCAGCGAGCGCAATTACGCCGGGCAAGATTTCGACACCGCCCTTCGGGAGTTTCTGACGGAAAGAAGCCGCTCGGTGGAGTGGTTGGAGGTATTGGGTGAGGTGGACTGGTCGGCACATTATGTCCATCCCAAATTCGGGAAGCTCAGCGCCCGGCTCTTCCTGCACAACTGGCTGGCCCACGATTATCTGCACATCCGGCAGATCGTCCGGCTGCAATACAAGTACCTGAAAAGTCATTCGGAAGAGCCGCTGCGATACGCGGGGCGGTGGTGAAGGGGCAAAAAAAAAGCAGCCCCTGAATGCAGTCCAATTTGAAGAAAATCGAATTGGCTTAGTGAGAGTAAACAGGGGGCTGCTTCTGAACTTAACGCCTATTTCTTTAAACCTCTCAGAATACGATTGAAGCACCGGGAGTGCTGCCCGCCCTTCTCGAAATTATTTTTTCAAATACGATAGGGTTTGATAATGAGGAGCTTGCTTGGCGAATTTCTTTCTCCTACATTTTGTCCGGCATTTCGATTCCGAGCAAGTCCATGCCTTTTTGCAAGGTGGCGGCCACGGCCTGGCACAGCGCCAGCCGGAAGGCACGGGCGGGCTCCGATTCGGCCTGAAGGATGGGGTGGTCGTGGTAGAATTTGTGGTAGGCTTTGGCCAGGTTGTAGCAATAGTTCGCCAGGTGCGAAGGGTCGTACTCTTGAGCGGCGGCTTGCAGGGTCTCCGGGTATTGGAAAAGCAGTTGGACGAGGAGTTTCTCCTGTTCCTGCAGGGGGGCGTAGGATTTTGCCGGCCCCAGGTCTTGTTCGCCGGCTTTGCGCAGCACCGAGCGAATGCGGACGTAGGCGTTCTGAATGTAGGGCCCGGTCTGGCCCTGCAAATCCACGGATTCTTCGGGGTTGAAAATCATGCGGCGGCGGGGCTGCACCTTGATGATGAAAAACTTCAGGGCGGCCAATCCGATTTTGCGAATGATGGCTTCCTGCTCTTCGGGGCTGAGCCCGGCCAATTCCCCGCGTTCCTGGGCATTTTTGCGAGCTTCGGCGATGACTTCTTCGATGAGGTCGTCGGCATCCACCACGGTGCCCTCGCGGGACTTCATGCGGCCGAAAGGCAGGTCCACCATGCCGTAAGCCAGGTGGTACAGCCCCTCGGCATAGGGTTCGCCCAGGCGTTTGAGGATTTCGAACAGGCTCTGGAAGTGGCTGATTTGCTCGTCGCCGACCACGTAAATCAATCGGTGGAAGCCGAAGTCTTGGTAGCGCAGGCGGGCGGTGCCCAAATCCTGGGAGGTGTAGGTGGAGGTGCCGTCGCTTTTGATGATGGTTTTCTGGCCCAGTCCGATGTTTTCCAGGTCAATCCAGACGCGCTTGCCGTCACGATGGAGCACGCCTTTGGCGATACCCTCTTCGATGATTTCCTTGCCCAGCAGGTAGGTGTCCGACTCGAAGTAGAGCTTGTCGAAATGGACGCCGAGCTTTTGATAGGTCTGCTCGAACCCTTCGAGCACCCAGTCGTTCATCATGCGCCAGAGCATGCGCACTTCGGGGTCGCCGGCTTCCCACTTGCGCAGCATTTCGCGGGCCTCGGCGCCCAGTTTGCTGTATTCGTTGAAGTAATCGTTCTTGAAGCGTTTGAAAAAAGCCTCCGGCGCTTCGTCGGGCTGCCTGCGCGCCTGAAAAACCGCTTCCGCTTCAGGGGTTTTTTGCCATTGCTCGTATTCCTCGTCGAAGCGGCGGGCGAATTCGACGTAGTATTTGCCGACGAGGTGGTCGCCCTTCATCCCGGAGGATTCGGGGGTTTCTCCCTGTCCGAATTTCTGCCAGGCCAACATGCTGCGGCAAATGGCGATGCCGCGGTCGTTGACGATTTGCACCTTGATGACCTCGTTGCCCGTGGCTTCCAAAATCCGGGAGATGGACCACCCCAGCAGGATGTTGCGGATGTGCCCCAGGTGCAGGGGTTTGTTCGTGTTGGGGGAGGAGAACTCCACCATGATTTTTTGGCCCGTGGCGGGAAAGCGCCCAAACCCTTCCCCGAGAGCCCTTTCCAGCAAGAAGCTCTTCCAGAAGTCCTCGCTCATGCGGAGGTTGAGAAACCCCTTGATGACGTTGAAGCTCTGCAAATGCGGAAGCCTTTCCTGCAAAGCCGTTCCCAATTCCCGGGCGAGTTGTTCGGGGGCTTTGCGCGCCCCCTTGGTGAAGGGAAAGACCACCACCGTCCAATCTCCTTCGAACTCTTTGCGGGTGGGGTTCACCGGCACCTCTTCGGGGGGATAATCCAGGTCATACAGCTCTTTGACGGCTTGGGAAACTTCGGTTTTCAGCAGGGAAACCAGGTCGGACATGATATGCAATTTTGAGGGGGGCAAAAATATCATTTTGAACAGGCTTGGGGCTACCCGCCGGGTTTCAGTGCGAACAAGGAGGCTCATTTTTTGGTTCCCAGCCGAATTTATTTGTATATTGCCTCGAATTATAATCCTTCCTTCGACCACAATTCTTTGGCTTACTCTGCTCTGGTCATCCTCCCACAACGCTTTTTAGCATTCGGCATCCTCCCTCTGTCGAGGGTAATTTTTGCAGAACACCTACCAAAACTGCAACCAACTCTTTGAACAAGTCGTTAAGACGAACCAATTGTTGAACCCCAAACAAGAGGTATCCTGTGAGAAAATTTGTCGTTACGGACATCCACGGCTGTCGGTTGACGCTGATGGCCCTGCTCCAAAAGATCGGCTTTACCCGTCAGGATGAACTTTTCCTGCTGGGCGATTACATCGATCGGGGCCCCGACAGCGCCGGCGTTCTTGATTCCATCTTCATGTTGTTGGATTCGGGCTACCGCGTCCATTGCCTGCTCGGAAACCACGAACAAGCCTTGCTCAACGCCATCGAGGACAAATACTGGTTCCGAAGCTGGGTGGAGTGGGGCGGCCGGCAAACCCTGGAAAGCTTCCAGGTCAGTCATCCTTCCGATATCCCCACCTACTACCTCGAGTTCCTGCAATCCCTCCCCTACGTCCTGGAGGTGGACGAATACATTCTCGTTCACGCGGGGCTCAACTTCTTCAACGGGGACCCCTTGGCGCCCTGCGCCGAGATGCTTACCCTGCGCAACTGGTACCACACCCTCGATTACGAGTGGCTGGGCGACCGCTTCGTCCTCCACGGCCACACCCAGACGGACTTCAAGGTCATTCTGGACCAGCTGAAGCACCTTGAGCGCAATCGTTTCCTCAATCTGGACAACGGCTGCTACAACGTGGGCTTCCCCGACCGGGGGCGCCTGCTGGCCTTTGAGCTGGGCACGCGCACCCTGAGTTTCCAGACCAACATCGACAACATGCACGACTGGCAGGTGCGCGCCCCCCAACCGTTGATGCGTACCGGAAGCTAAGTCTTCTCCGCTCCGTTTCCATTCCGCTTTTTGTACACCGGCCGAATGAGCAGCCGCAAGGACTGGTCGTAGGTCACGTAATTCCACACCCAGTTGAGGAAGACCACCACCTTGTTCCGGGCGCCGATGAGTTGCCAGAGGTGAACGAACAGCCAGACGAACCAGGCAAAAGCCCCCCGAAACTTCCAGCGCGGCAAGTCCACTACGGCACGGTGCCGCCCGATGGTGGCCATGCTGCCCTTGTCCCGATACCGAAAGGGCGGGGTTGCCTTTCCCGTTTGAAGGTCGCGGAAATAGCGCGCCAGGTAAGCGCCCTGCTGAATGGCGGCTTGAGCCACCTGCGGATGCCCGTGCGGGAAGTCGGGCGTTTCCAGATAGGCTACGTCGCCGATGGCAAACACTCCCTCCAGCCCTTCCACTTGCAGCTGAGGGTTCACCCGCAGGCGATTGCCCGGTGCCAGAACGCTGTCCGGCAGCCCTTCCAGGCGGTTGCCCACGATGCCCGCCGCCCAGATGACTTTCTTCGAGCGGAGCTTGCGACCCGTGTTCGTGAAGACGTAGGTGCCGTCGTAGTCCGTGACGCGGGTGTTCAGTATCACTTCCACGCCCAGCTCCTGCAAATAGTGCAGCGCCCCGGCGGAGGCTTTTTCCGACATGCCGGGCAAGAGCCGTTCGCCCCCCTGAATGAGGTAGATGTCCATTTCGGAGGCATTCAGCTCGGGATAATCCTTGGGGATGATGTAGCGCCGCATTTCCGCCAACGACCCCGCCACTTCCACGCCCGTGGCCCCACCCCCCACGATGACGATGTCAATCCAGCCCTGGCGCTCCTCGTAATCGTCGATGACGAGGGCGCGTTCCAGGTCGTCGAGGATGGCATTGCGCAGGAAGAGAGCCTCCGAGACGGATTTCATGGGCAGGGTGCGCCGCGCCAGGTGTTCGTTGCCGAAAAAGTTGGTGTCCGCACCGATGGCCAGCACCAGGTAATCGTAGTTCACGATGCCGTAGGGCGTGCGCAGGTGCCGGGCTTCCAAATTGACGCCTTCCACTTCCGTGACGCGGATGAACACGTTGGAATGACGTTGGAAGAGCTTCCGCAAGGGGAAAACGATGGAGCTGGGCTCCAACCCCGCCATCGCCACCTGGTAGAAAAGGGGCTGAAACTGGTGGAAGTTGTTGCGGTCGAGCAAGACTACCTGGTAGTCCAGGCGGGCGAGGCGTTTGACGAGGGTCAGCCCCCCAAACCCGCCACCCACCACCACGATGCGTTTTTGTCCGGTCTCGGGTAAGTTGATGCGCATGGTAAAAAAGCCCCCGAAAAGCGATGCCTTTCGGGGGGTGAAGGGTTTAGCGTTCAGAGTTTGAAGGGGAGAGGTGGGAGGGGGCTGTTTCACCCCCTGCCAAGCCCTTCGGATTCAATCCACGACGACTTTGACGGTTTTGACGGCATCGCCCGACTGGATTTTCAGGAAATACAGTCCGGCGGGCAGCGCGGAGACGTCGAAGGAGAGGGTTTGGGAGCCGGGGGTGAGTTGGAGGCTGCGCTGCTGCACCACTTTGCCCGTCAGGTCGATGAGAGCCGTTTGCACCGGGTGGGTGCCGCTGGGGGCATCCAGAACCACGTGGAGCCAGTGGCGGGCCGGGTTGGGCAGGATGCTCGCCTGGAAGCGCCCGTCCACTTCCACCACGCTGCTGATGACCACGTCGATGGTGGTGGAGACACTGTCATCGCCGCAGGGGCCGTCCACAAGGAGGGTGACGGTGTAGGAGCCGGATTCGCCGTAGGTGTGCACCGGGTTTTCGTCGGTGCTGGTGTTTCCGTCGCCGAAGTCCCAGAGGTAGGAGGTGGCGTTGATGGACTCATTGAGGAAGGTGGCGATGCCGGCGTTGAGGTCCACGGTGAAGTCCGCCTCGGTGGTGGGCAGGATGGTCACCATTTCGGTGACGGTGCTTTCGCCCAGGGCGTTGTTGACCGTGAGGGTGACTTCGAAGGTGCCGTCGGCGGGGTAGAAGATTTCATGGGGTCCGGGGCCGCTTGCGGCGCTGGGGATGCCGTTCTGGAAGGTCCAGGAATAGGTCAACCCGCCGCCGGTGCTGGCGTTGGCGTCGAAGGTGATGCGGAGGTCTTCGCAAATTTCGAAGTTGTCGGCGTTGATGACGGCCTGGGGTGCCGACAGCTGGAAGACGTTGATGTTGTCGAGCAGCAGGCTGTTGCCGAAGCCGTTGATACCGATGAAGCGGAAGACGACCGAGTGCCCCACGAAGGGCGTCAGGTCGATGGCTTCCCGCCGCCAGTGGCCGGCCTGCGTGGGGAACCACTGCGCCGACTGGTTGGGGACGGTGGCCAGCTCGGTGCCCGCCTTCTCGTAAATGACTTCGGTGAAGCTGAAGCCGCAATCCAGCGACATTTCCACGCGCATGCCGTCGGAGAATTGGTCGTTGAACTGGGCGTAAGCCACGTCAAACTCCAACCCTGCACTCGAGGCTTGCGTCAGGTCGATGGGGACGGTGACCAGGATGTCTTCGCTGCCGGGGTTGTTGTAGTTGTAGTAATCGAGGAAGACGGCCGTGGTGGAGGAGCCGTCGGCCCCGGTCACGGTGCGGGTTTCCCAGGTTTGGCCGTTGTCCGGGTTGATGACGGAATAGAATTCGGGGGGGAAGGTGGGCCCTTCGAAGTCTTCCGAGTAGTCGAGCGGTTCGCCGATACCGGGGAAGAGGTTGAGGGACAAGTTGATGGAGGTGGTGTCGTTGAGCAGGAACTCGTCGCCACCGGGGATGCTGGCCCAGGAGGTGAGGGTGTAGTCTCCCGAGCTGTTGATGACCAGGGGCTGGCTGAAGGTGTAGTCGAGGGTTTGGCCGGGTTGGAGGGTGTCGGGGAGGGCTTCCACCACGGGGGTCTGGTTGTCGAGTTGGAAGGCTACCTCCACGGGGGAGAGGGGCTCCAGCCCGTTGTTCTTGACGGTGATGACGATGGGTTCCTGGAGGCTCTGGCAGGCGGAGAGGGGCCCGGCTGCCGGGGCTTTGATTTCCTCAACGGAGACGTCCTGGGCCAGCGGGCAATTGAACAAGCCCCCGTCAAATCGAATGGCGACGGTGCGGCGCCCGATGGTTTCGTTGGGGCCGGTCATGCGCACGGCGAACCATTTTTCTCCGAAGGGGTTGCTGATGGGCACGTCGAACTGGGTTTGGTCGGTGCTGCCCACCACTTCCATGTAGCGGTCGCCGAGCATGAAGACGTCGTAGCCGGTGGCGTCGGGGACGGGGTCCCACACCAGGCGCACATAGTCGGGGCAGCCTTCCGCCACCTGCAAGCCGGTGGGCACGGGGGCGATGCTGAAGAGTGAGCTGGTATCAGAGAAGCTGCCCCGCGTGATGCGGAACCTGGCCCGGCCGGTGGTGATGTTGGGCACCGTCCAGTCGTACATGCGCTCCTGGCCGAAAGCCGTGGCGATGGGCATATAGTTGCCGCCGCCGTTGGCCGACCACTGCAAGATGAAGAAGCCGTCGGTGCCTTCGGCGTCCCAGTGGATGCGCACGGTTTCACCGGGCACCAGAGATTCCCCGCCGATGGGGTAGATGAGGGTCGGTTCTTCGGTGCGAAATTCCCAGGTCACGAAATAGCGGTGGTTGCCGAAGGGCAGGGCATTGCCCACGACGTGGAGCTCGTAGATGCCCGCTTCGGGATCATCGAGGGCGATTTGCTCCATGTTGTTGAGGCTGTCGCGGCCTTTGCCGGCGGGCGAGTTGAGGATGACGGGGTCGGGGGTGGGGTCGAGCACCCAGGGCAGGTAGCGGTTGCCGCTGGTGTCCATCAGGTAGGCGTCCAGGTCGTTGACCAGGGCCATGGCGGCCATTTCGCTGGCGGGCTCGTCGGCCCAATAGACCATGATGCGCGCCTGGCGGACGCCGGCGGGGATTTCGATGGTGTGGATGGTGGTGTCGCCGGGGGCCACTTCGGCTTCGAACCAGTTGCCGCCTTCGATGGTGAGGGCGGCGCGGTAGGCGTTGACGTGCCCCCACCCGAACTTGAAGTCGGGGCCCCGGTTGCCCAGGTCGTTGGCGGTGTTGAGCAGGATGGCTTTCAGCAGGGCGGAGGGGGCGGTGGCACCGCCGTTGTGTTCGCGGAAGGCCTGATGGAGCATGGCGGTGACGCCGGCGATGCCGGGGCTGGCGCCGGAGGTGCCGCCGAAGGGGAAGTAGCCGTTGTTTTCGTCGGTGGAGATGTGTTCGGCGCCGTTGGCGGCGATGTCGGGCTTGATGCGGCCGTCGTGGGCGGGGCCCCGGCTGCTGCTGTTGACCAGCACGCCGGTGTTGAAGAGGTTGGCCGTGGCGATGACGTTCTTGCCTTGCTTGTGCCCGCCGGTGATGTTGCCCCACTGGTCGCCGGCGCCGTAGCCGCAGTCGTTGTTGTTGGAGTTGCCGGCGCTGAAGACGTGCAGCAGGGTGGGGTTCTCCCAGATTTGCTGGTCCACCGTTTGGGTGATGGTGGTATAGCCGGCGTTGCAGCCGTTGCTGTAGCTGGAATTGGTGACGATGACGTTGTGGTCGAAGAACAGGTCCATCGTCTCGTCCAGGAAGGTGGCTTCGTAGTCCAGGGTGTAGAGGAAGGCGCCGGCGGCCATCCCTCGGTATTCGGGGTTTAGGTTGCCCGCCCCGACGAAGATGCCGCTCACGCCGTCGCCGTGGTTCCCCTGGTTGGAGGAGGTGGGGTCGATGTAGGACTGGTCGAGGCGGCCCTGGAAGTCGATGTGGGGCCCGACGGCGCCGTCATCCCGCGTCAGGACGTTCACACCCTCCCCGGTATAGTGCCGGCCCCAGGGGATTTGCGTGTCGATGGCGTTGGCGCGGTGCAGGGCGCGTCCGGGAGTGTCTTCGGGCTCGCCGGGGGGCGGGATGAGCTCCAGGTATTCCACGTAGGGCAAGGCGGCCGTGGCGGCCAGGCGGTCTTCCCGCACCAGAGCTTGCACCACGTTGTTCACCCCATTGGAGAGGAGGACCCGAATGCCGTCCATGGCAGCAAAGCGCAAGACCAGGTCCTGGTCCAGGTTGCGGTAATGCTTCAGCATCACCTGCACCCACTCCCCGCTGCGGGCCCAATCGGGCAGGGGTTCCTGCAGGTTGGCTGACATTTTCACCTTCGGAACGATGGGCACGATGGAGCGCACCCCCAGCAGGTGAAACAGGGCCACGTCGAAATCTTCCGCAATCGAGGCGATGTACACGTTGTTGGGAATGTACTCCAGCAACTCGATGCCGCGCTCGCGCAGCAGGGCGATGCGGCGTTCGTCGGGCAGCTCGTAAAACTGCAGGAAGCGGTAGTATTTGCCATCCACGGCTTCCTGCGCGCTGATGAAGGCTTCCTGTGTGTACGTCGGGGCATTTTCCTCGAACAGAACCTTGCCGCTTTTCAACAGCACTTCGTAGGATTGCTGGGCTCCCAGCGGAAGGGCCAGCAGCAGGAGAATCAGGTGTAGAACGGGTGTCTTTTTCATACGGAAAAGTCTTGTTTAGGGACTGAGTAAATTTCCAACCAGAAGCGTGGGTTTTGATTGAAAGGTGAGTAAAATGAACGCTTGAAGTTACGCCCCTCCTCCAGAACCGCCAAACCCGGTTTTCCATTTGGGGCCTCCTGCGAAACGAGTTGCAAGGCAATTGACAAACTCGCTGAGGGAAGCGGCCGGGCGATTGCCAAAGCCGGCAAAGGATCGGTGGGGGGGAGGTGGGTGGTTGGGGCGCGTTGTCGGGTGCGGAACATTGCCCGACCCCCTGAAGGGAGCGCCCGTCGAAGGCACTGCTCACGGGCATCAACTTTTTCTATCTTTGCCGGGGTACCACACCAAGCTCCTCCTCGCGATGCAACAAGACCTCAAGCGCATTTTCGGCGATGTCTCCGGGCTGGATGAAAAATCCGCCGCCATCCTGACCGCCGCCCTCGACAAAAACAACCTGCCCGGCTTCGACTACCTGGAATTCAAAAAATCCCTGGGGGCCCTGTTTGACCTGAACATGGACGAAGCCACCGCCTTCAAGAGTGCCTTCGCCACCGCCGCCACCATGGGCCTGTCGAAAGAAAACCTGTTGAAAAGTGCCGCCCACTACCGCCGCGTGCTCGAAAGCGAAAAGGCCAAATTCGACCAGGCCCTGAAAAAGCAACTCGACAAGCGCGTCCGCTCCCGGCAGGAGGAAATGGTCAAGCTCCAAAAACAGGTCGAACAGTGGGAAGAACAGGTGCGCCAACTGCAGGAGCAAATTCGGAAAGCCAAAGAAACCCTCCAGAAAGCCGACGCCCTGATGGAAACCGAGATGAACAAAATCGAAACCACCAAAAAGAACTTCGAGGCCACCCTGCAAACCCTGCTCAAACTCATCGAAGCCGATATCGAAAAAGTGGAACGCTACCTTTGAACCCCCTCTTCCCCTGCCCGCACTTGCAAACCCCGACCCGATAACCCTTCGCCATTCAACCTGCAGCGATTATGGACAGCAAACAAGGCACTCGGGACATCCTGAACCAAATTCTGGGTTTGCTGGAACAAATCCGGGATGAAGACTACCACCGCCCCCTGGAGCTCTTCAATGGCTCCACCGTGGGGCAGCACATCCGTCACATCTTCGATTTCTACCATTGCCTGCTCCAGGGCCATTCCCGCGGAACGGTGGACTATGCCCGCCGCCACCGCGACCCCGCCATCGAAACCCAAACCGCCGCCGCCCGCCAGGCCTTCCACACCATCCTCAACGACCTGGAATCCCTGTCGGAGTCCAGCACCCTGAGCGTGGTGGCCGACTACTCCCCCGAAGACTGGGACGAGCGCCCCGTGGTGCAAAGCTCCGTCGGGCGGGAACTCATGTACGCCTACGACCATGCCGTCCATCATCTGGCCATGGTCAAAATGGGCTTGAAGCAGGCTTTTCCCTATGTTCGCATCCCTGAGACCGTCGGCGTCGCCCCTTCCACGCTCAAGTACTGGAAGGAGCGCCGTTAGCCCCGCCGCCATGCACTACCTGCTCATCCAACTGGAAACCGACCCCGAACAGCGCGAGCGCCTGCTCGCCCTCTGCGCCGACCTTCCCTTCGATTCCTTCCTCGAGACGGACACCGGCCTCGAAGCCGCCCTGCCCGAAAGCCAGTTCACCCCCGAGCTGAAGCGCCGGCTCGAAGCCTTGAGCCGCCTGGTCCCCTGCCGCTGCCGCTTCGACCGCCTGGAAGCCCGCAACTGGAACGCCGAATGGGAGCGTTCCTTCCAGCCCGCGCGAGTAGGAGATTTCGTGGCCGTGCGCGCTTCCTTCCACCCGCTCATCGAGGGGGTGCGCCACCAGCTCCTCATCGACCCGCGCATGGCCTTCGGCACCGGCCACCACGAAACCACCCACATGATGCTGGAACTGATGGAGGGCCTGAGCTGGGAGGGCAAATCCGTCCTCGATTTCGGCTGCGGTACCGGCGTGCTGGCCATCCTGGCCCGCAAACTCGGCGCCCACCCCGTCCATGCCCTCGACAACGACCCCGCCGCCGTGGAAAACACCCGCGAAAACTGCCAAACCAACCATACCCCCGACATCCAAATCTTCTCGGGCACCCTGGCCGACTTGCCCCCGAACACCTACGACCGCATCCTGGCCAACATCAACCGCGGCGTCATCCTCGAAGCCCTGCCTGAATTGAATCAACGGCTTCGGCCCGGGGGGCAGGCTCTGCTCTCCGGCTTTCTCCGCTCCGACCAAGCCCTCCTGCTGGAGCATGCACCCCCCTCCTGGGAGCTGAAACGCACCTTGCACCGCAACGAGTGGTTGGCACTTCTTTTTCAGGCCCCCGCCTGAGGCGCCCTTTGTTTTCAAGTTGAGCCTCGAACAAAATGAAAGGTGGGGGATTGGAGTTTAGAGTGGAGAGTTTAGAGTGGAGAGTGGAGAGTTGGGTTTGGGTTTGGGGTGTGGGTTGGAGGGGGTGTGAAGGGAGGTGGTTTGGGGGAGGAGGGGGTAGGGCGCTTGCCCGCGCTCACACCGCCCCACCTGCGGGAGTGCGGGCCGGTGCGGAAGCCTTTTTCCGGGGGCGCCTCCCATTTTGGTCTTGTCACAACAATCATCGCGCATGAAAGCCATCTGGACACTCGTTCTGCTCATCTTTTTGGGGCACCTGCAAGGGCATGCCCAGCGGCTCGAAGCCTTTTCCGAGAACCCGCAGGAATTCCTCGCCCAATTGGGGGACTACCTCACGGCGGGCAAGCAAAAAAAGATGGAGGACCTCTACAAGAGCTTCCAGAAAAGCTGGCAGGGTGGGCGTTTCACACCCGACGAGACGCAGCGCATCCACGCCACTTGCAACGCCATGCTGGGCCTGCGCATGACCGCCAATCCCTACTTCTACAACTACCTCCGGGCCCTGCAGCTGGTCAAAAACGCGGAGAACGGGGAGCAACGCTTCACCCGCTGGCACGACATGCTCGACAGCCTGCTGGCCAACATCCAAAACCGCCGCTTCAAACCCTTCGACGCCTTCCTCAAATTCAGCATGGATTTCTTCGAGTTCAACGCCCTGAACTTCCGCAGCAGCGGCACCTCCTGGCTGGTGCGCAGCCCCGGAGCCGAGTGGCTCTTCGAGCAAGGGCAACCCCTCATCGCCTTTGAAAAGCTCGACCTCATCGCCTTCCGCCGGCAAGACACCATCCTCATCCAAGAGACCAGCGGGCGCTTCTTTCCCGTCGAAGGGGTGTTTCGCGGGCAGGGCGGCAAAGTGACCTGGGAACGCCTGGGCCTCGGCCCGGAGGTGTTCGTCGAGCTGGGGCCCTTCGAGTTGGAGGTGAACAAAAGCCTCTACGAGGTGCCCGAAGCCACCCTCCACTATCCCTTGTTCTTCGGGAATCGATCGGTCAAGGGGCGCTTCAGCGACAAGGTGGTCTCTTCCAACAGCGCCACCGAAGGCTCCTACCCCCGCTTCGAGTCGGCCGATGCCTGGCTGGAAGTGGAAAACCTCGGTGAGGGCATCCAGTATTTCGGGGGCTTTCGCCTTCATGGCACCACCATCTACGGCTTCGGCACCAAAAACCAACCCGCCCGCCTGACCATCGCCGAGGACGGGCGCCTGGTCTTCAAGGGCAGCTCCGAGCTCTTCACCATCCGCCGGGAGGAGCGCATCGTGGCCGAAAAGGTGAACGCCACCATCTACCTGGGGCAAGACAGCATCTACCACCCCTCGGTGAACATCCGCTTCGAAATACCCAGCCGGCGCCTCCTGCTCTCCCGCGGCCAACGCGGCAGCGACCGCAACCCCTTCTTCAATTCCCTCCATCAGGTCAATATCGACGTGGACGAAATCGAATACCGCATCCCCGCCGACTCCATCCTCTTCGGGAAAAAAGACCTGGGGCTCTCGGCCAACCTCACCCCCGCCGTTTTCGAATCCCTCAAATACTTCGAGCTATCGGACTACCGCCGCATTCAGAACATCAGCAGCACCAACCCCATCGCGCTCATCAAGGTCGCGGCCGAGGAGGTGGGCTACAACCAGCTGGATGCCAACTACCTGGCCCAACGCCTCAACCCCCGCTTCTCGGTCGAAAACATCAAACCCCTGCTCTACCACCTCGTGTCCAAGGGCTTCATCAATTACGACGCCGAGCGGGAGGAAGTCCAGGTCAAGGACAAGATTTTCCACTACGCCGACGCCAGCCAGGAAAAAACCGACTACGACGTGCTGCGCGTCGAGTCGCAGGCCAAAAACACGAACGCCGTGCTGAACCTGAAGGACAGCACCATCGCCATCACGGGGGTGAGCAGCTACCAGTACAGCGCCCGCCAGCGGGTGGGGGTGCGCCCCTTCGACAATCTGGTCAAAATCAAGCCCGACCGCAACATGGACTTCAGCGGCCGGGTCTTCGCCGGCTTCACCACCCTCAGCGGCAAGGACTTCCACTTCAAGTACCGCGACTTCAGCATCGAAATGGACTCCATCCGCTTTTTCGACATCTTCGTCCCCACCGGGGTGGTGGACCAACGCGGCCGCCCCGAAGCCCTCTCCATCGGTTCCCGCATCGAAAACTTCTCCGGGGTCTTGCTCATCGACGCCCCCGACAACAAGTCCGGCCGGCAGGACATCCCCATGTTTCCCTCCCTCCAGGGCAAGTCGCACGCCTTCATCCACTACGACGTGAACGACACCATGGCCGCGGCTTATCCCCGCGATTCGTTCTACTTCCGCCTCGACCCCTTCAGCTTCAACTCCCTGGACCAGTTCACCCGGGAAGACGTACACTTCAAGGGCCAACTCTTCAGTGCCGACATCTTTCCCCCCTTCCCCGAAACCGTCCGCCTGCAGGAGGACGAGTCCCTCGGTTTCGAGACCCAAACGCCCCAGGGGGGCGTGCCCACCTACCAGGGCAAGGGCAATTACGAGGGCGAAATCAGCCTGAGCAACCGGGGGTTGTTCGGCAACGGCGTGCTTAGCTACCTCGGTGCCGACATCGCCTCGCGCGACCTCGTCTTCCAGGTGAACCGCGCCACCGGCAGCGCCGAACAATTCGACCTGGAAGAAGGCCTCATCGAGGGGGTGGAAGTGCCCCGCGTTCACGGGGAACAGGTGACCATGGACTGGCGCCCCTACCGCGACAGCATGTACATCACCCCCGAAGACAAGCCCTTCGAAATGTTCAATACGGGCACCCACTTCCTCGAAGGCACGCTCGTCCTCACCCCGGGTGGGTTGAAGGGCAAGGGGGTGCTGGACTGGGAGCAGGCCCGCCTGGGCTCCAAGCTGCTCAGCTTCGGCCGCTTCTCCGTCCGCGCCGACACGGCCAACCTCAAAATCAAATCCGACGACCCGGACGCCATGGCGCTGGAGTCCTTCAACTTGCAGGCCGACATTGATTTCGCCCAAAAGCGCGGCAAGTTCCAGGCCCACGAAACCTACCTCCAAACCGTCCTGCCCTACAACCAGTACGAGACCTCCTTCAACCAGTTCGACTGGGACATGGACAAAGGCCGCATCGTCTTCCACTCGGAGCCCGGGGCGCTGGGGCAGTTCCTCTCCGTCCACCCCGACCAGGACTCCCTCCTCTTCGCCGGGGAGAGTGCCTCCTACGACCTGGAGTCCTACCATCTGCAAATCGGAGGCGTGCCCTTCATCGTCGCTTCCGATGCCTTCATTTACCCGGCCGACGGCAAGGTGGAGGTGGAACCCGGCGCCGTCATTCAGGAGTTGGAGAACGCCAAAATCGTCGCTGACACCATCAACCGTTACCACGTCATCAATCGGGCGAAGGTCAAAATCCTGGGCAAGAAAGAATACCGCGCCAGCGGGTTCTACGAGTACAACGTCGGGCCCCACAAACAGGAAATCGAATTCTCCGACATCGTCGGTACCCGGGTGGGGGAGGGCAGCCGTTCGGAAAAGGCTTCCGTTACGCGCGCCACCGGTGAAATCACCCCCGAACACAACTTCTTCATCGACCACAAGACCCGTTTCATGGGCACCATCAGCCTTAGCGCCGACAAGCCCCGCCTGCATTTCGACGGCTTCGCCCGCCTCGAATCGGACAAGCTGCCCGCCAAGCACTGGTTCAGCATGAACTGCGAAGCCGACAAAAACGACCTCATCATCCCCTTCGATTCGCCCAAAAATTACGAGGGGCAGCCCCTCGAAACGGGTCTGTTCCTCAGCAAGGAGTCCGCCCGCACCTATCCGCGCATCATGCAACCCCTGTTTTTCCGCAAAGACCGCCCCCTGCTGCCCATCTCCAAAGGCTATCTGTTGTACGACGAGGAAAAAGACCAATTCATTCTGGGGGATTCGGCCAAGGTGTTCACCGATAGTCGGGTCGGCAATTTGCTCACCTTCGACAACCGCAGCGGTAAAATCAATATGGAGGGGCGCTTCAACATCGGTTCGGGGCTGGAATACGTCAGCGTGGCGGCTGCCGGGCAGGCGCGCACCACCTTCGGCGAAGTGACCATCGACACCCTGCTGGGTACCCGCAGCATGGACTCCGAAGTGGCGCTGGAAGTGCTCAGCGGCATCAAAATCATCCTCCCTGAAAAGTTGCTCCAAATCATGGCCACCGACTTCAAGTCCAGCACCTTCGATGCCCGCCCTATTCCATTTCTGAACGACCTCAACTTCTACAAGAAAGCCCTCGCGGAGCTCTTCCCCAACACCGAAGCCACCCGCAAAGCCATCTCGGACTTGAATTTCGGGAGCCTCGTCTTGCCCAAACCACACAACGATTTCACCTTCTTCTTCGGCAAAACCCCCCTGAAGTGGTACCCGGACTACCAGAGCTTCCTGACCACCCGGCTGAAGCTGCCCCTGGTGAGCATTGGCGGCGAAAGCATCAACAGCCAGGTGGACGGCTACCTCGAATTCCGCATGCCCACCAACGAAGACGACCGGCTCTACGTCTATTTGAAATCGCCCAGCGGGTTGTACTATTTCTTCGGCTACAAGCAGGGGGTGTTGAGCATGGTGTCCAACAACACCCGCTTCATGGACGAGCTGCTGGCCATGAAAGAAAGCGACCTCATCGTCAAGATGCCCGACGGCGAAACCTATGAAATGCAACCGGTCAACCCGGGAACCGCCAACGCCTTCGTGCGTCGCATTCAGGCTGCAAACCAAAATTGAGTTCGGGCGTTTAGCCGGTGCGGACTCCCGGGAACAGCGAGCGCCGTTGGGAAAACCCACCTGCGGCTTGGCCGTTCCGACGCCCCGAACCCATTCGAGGCGGCGAGCCCCCTTCCTCAAACCTCCCACCCCCACCTTCGGGGGGAGGGGTGGGGCAAGGAATTTGGTTCAGCCCGGTGGTTTCGGTCTGGTTTTTGGTCGGGCAATTCGGCGCTCCGAATTTTGTTGCGCTGAATCGTTTTGTTTATTACATTTGCCGCAAAATTTTCAAAAATTTTGTAGGCGCTGACAATTTTTCCAAAATCCTATTACTTTCTGTTTTGTTTCCCGAATTTTATTTCACGGCGCGTGTTCCGTGAACCGTTCCTTGGCCTCAAATTGTTGAAAACCAAACACAAAATCGGAGGAATATGTATTGGACCTTAGAATTGGCTTATCACCTGGAGGATGCTCCGTGGCCGGCAACCCGCGATGAGCTCATCGACTATGCCATCCGCTCGGGAGCTCCTCTGGAAGTCATCGAGAACCTCCAACAGATGGAGGATGAGGGAGAAGTCTACGAGTCCATCGAGGACATCTGGCCCGATTATCCTCGCAAGGACGACTTCCTGTTCAACGAGGACGAATATTGAGCGAGGGGGTGCCGGCACGCACTCCACCTTGATTCCTTGGTCAACGACCGACGGCGTTGCCCCGAAAGCAAGAAACAAACAC
>CAZBYX010000024.1:0-22047 GCA_964496055.1 uncultured Saprospiraceae bacterium | reverse complement strand
TCTCCACCTATTTCCATTTGTTTCGATGTCTTTCCCTCACCCCCCCCCTCACCCCCCACCCTTCGATTTTACGGTTTTACAGTTTTACGATTTAACTGGACAGCCCTCCGTGGAACTCCGAGCCTTCTCCGTGCTTCTCGGTGTAAGCAATCCCCCCCCCAAGCCCAATCCCAAACCCAACGAACAACGATCAACGATCAACGAACAACGATCACCCTTCCAAGGCTTGCTGGATGAAGGAGAAGAGGATACCGCGATTGGCGCTGGCGCGGTCGCCCTGTTCGTTGATGGGCAGGCCGCCGTCTTCGAGGAGCTTGCCGGCGTGGTGGAGGGCGACGACCTTCCAGTCTTCGTTGAAGACGGGGGAGCCGCTGGAGCCGGGCTTGGTGTCGGCTTTGTAGAAGAGGCGGTAGCCCCAGACGCTGATGACCTCGTTGGCGGTCAGGGCGATTTGTTTGGTGCCCCCTTGCGGGTGCTGGATGATGGTGACGGGGTCGTTGACCTGCGGGATGTTCTGGGTGTCGATTTCGAGGAAGCCCCACTTGCTGAGGGGTTCTTCGCCGGAGGATTCGTCCACTTTCACGCGGGCGAAGTCGAGGGCTTCATCGCTGCGGAAGTCGGAGGGGTCGAAGCGGTAGGTATAGCTCTGGAGGATGCGCCCGAAGCTGTCTTCCTCGAAGTTGAATTCCACCAGGGCCTGGGCGGCGGCGTCGGCGTCGGGCAATACGTGGTGGTTGGTGAACAGGTACCCCCCCTCGACGAGGAAGCCCGTGCCGAAGGCCTGGCCCCGGGGGGTGTTCACCGTGATGCGGCCGACGCTGCGGGCCGCCTGGAGGGCTTGTTGCAGCCAGCTGATTTTGAAGAGGTTCTCGCGGTTGCCGATGACCTTTTCGAGCCCTTTCTCATCGAGGGTGATGCCGCCGAAGTCCCAGTTTTCCAGCTTTTGCTTCAGCTCCAGTTTTTTGGGCACGTCTTTGGCCAGCTCCAGCAGGGCATAGCGGGCCCTGGCGCGGGCCTGGTTGAAGTAATCGACGGAGAGGATGCCGATTTTGAAGTCCTTTTCGGCAGCTTTGAAGTTGCCTCGCACCAGGGCCAGGTCGTTTTGGAGGCTGTCCAGCCCGAAGGCATCGAGCATCTTGCCGAGGTGCTCGAAAGCGGCGTCGATTTCGTTTTCCTCGATGAGCTGACGGATGGTTTGCAGCAGCAGGTCGGGGGCGTTTTTCATGGACGGGGCGGAGTTTTCGATGAAGGTTGATGGGAAGCGAAGGGGGAAGTTAGGGAACTTGCCCGGAAAAGCGAACCACGCGCCGCCGCCCCTGCTTATCTTGCCCTCCAAAAAAGCGTGGGCTGTTACCTGGGACTGGACATCGGGACGACGAGCACCAAAGCCGCCGCCTTCGACCTCGAGGGGCGCCTGTTGGCCTTGCGCCGGGCGCCTTACCCGACCCACTCCCCCCGCCCCGGATTCCGGGAGCAGGACCCCGAGGAGGTGGTGGGGGCGGCGCTGGGGGCCCTGGCAGCCCTGCTGAAAGAGGCGAAATTGCCCGAGCCCCGGGCTCTGACCTTGAGCACCCCCATGCACAGCCTGCTGGGCGTGGATGCCGCAGGGCGCCCCTGCATGCCCCTTTCCATCTGGGCGGACACGCGGGCCGCCGCCCTGGCGCGGCAGTTGCGCGCCCGCCCGCTGGGGCTGGAAATCTATCGGCGGGGCGGCACGCCCATCCATTCCATGGCGCCGCTGTGCCGCCTGATGTGGTGGCGCCGGGAAGCGCCCGAGCGGTATGCGGCGGTTCATCGCTGGGGTTCGCTGAAGAGCTTCCTGGTGCATCGCCTGTTCGGCCGATGGATGGAAGACCATTCGGTGGCCAGCGCTTCGGCCCTCTTCGATGCGCAAAAGCTGGAATGGATACCCCCTGCTCTGGAACTCGCCGGCCTCAGCCCCGAAAACCTCCCCGAACCGGCCCCCGCCGAAACGGTGCTCGGCGGCCTGCCGGAAGCCGCCGCGCGCCGCTACGGGTTGCCACGGGGGTTGCCCGTCGTGTTGGGCGGCAGCGACGGGTGCCTGGCCAACCTCGGCGCCCGGGCACTGGAGCCCACCGAAGCCGTGCTCAGCATCGGCACGAGTGCCGCCTTGCGCTTCACCACCCCCCAACCCTTGCCCCACCCCGCAGGCCGGCTGTTCAACTACCGCCTGACCGAGGGCTTTTTCGTTTGCGGGGGGGCTTCCAACAACGGGGGGAACCTGCTCGATTGGTGGGCAAAGACCTCAGCCCGAAAGAAATCACGGGTCCTGCAAGAAATTTTCCAGGCCCCGCCCGGCGCCGAAGGACTGCTTTTCCTGCCCTACCTCTTCGGCGAACGCGCCCCCCTTTGGGACGAAACGGCCAGCGCCGCCTTTCTGGGCTTGCGCCCGCACCACGATGCGGCCCTGCAGGGGCGCGCCGTGCTCGAGGGGCAGCTCTTCAACCTCCGCCTGATTCTGGAGGACATGAGGGGTTTGGGCGTGCGGTTTGAACGGGTGTTGGCCAACGGCGGGTTCACCCAGGCTCCCCAATGGGTGCAGTTGGCGGCCGATGTGCTGGGTTTGCCGGTGCTCGTCGCCGAGGGGGGCGCAGAGACCGCCCTCGGGGCGGCGCTTTTGGCACGAAAGGCTCTCGACGAAACGGCCGAGCTGCGCAGCCTGCCCTTTGCCCGCCGGGTGCACGCTACCTTCCACCCCCGCCCCCAATCTAAGGCTCTGTATGCCGAACGCTTTCAAGCCTTTCGCGAGGCGGTTCTCCGGCATTATAGCTCCGGCGATTCAGGCTGAATACATTTCAGGACAAGACATCATATCCTCGGTTCCTCGGCTCCTCAAATCCTCCTTCTCCATCATTCGTCCTCATTCATCGGCGCTATATCCCGAACTGGGAAAAAAGCATTTCCCCTTACCTTGGGGCGATTGGTTCCACGCATTCAAAACGCCCGTCCATGCCTTTGCTCATCGTCGCCCTCGGAATCGCTCTGTTGCTGGTGCTCATCATGGTTTTTCGGTTCAACGCCTTTCTGGCGCTGCTGCTGGTGGCGCTGGGGGTGGGCTGGGCCATCGGCATGCCATTGCTGGAGGTGGTGGAGTCCATTCAGCGGGGGGTGGGCAGCACGCTGGGGTATCTGGCGCTCATTCTGGGGCTGGGGGCCATGCTGGGCGAGCTCATCGCGGACAGCGGCGCTGCCCTGGTCATCACCACCCGCTTGCGCCAACTCTTCGGGGAGAAGAACATCCAGTGGGCCATGTTGCTGACGGGCTTCCTCGTGGGCATCCCGCTGTTCTACACGGTGGGGTTCCTCATGCTCATCCCCATCATTTTCGCGGTGGCGCGCAGCACGGGCTTCCCTTTGCTGTACGTGGGCATTCCCATGATTTCGGCCCTGTCGGTCACGCACGGCTTTCTGCCCCCCCACCCCGCCCCCACCGCCATCGTCGAGTTCTACGGAGCGGACATCAACCGGACCCTGCTCTACGGGTTGTTGCTGGCGGTGCCCACGGTCATTGTGGCGGGGCCTTTCTTCGCCCGGACGCTGAAGCGCCTACGGGTGGAAGTGCCCGCGCATCTGTATCGGTTGGAGGAGCAGGCGCCCCATCCTCCGGGCTTCTGGACCTGCGTGCTCACGGGGCTCATTCCCGTCTTTCTGATGGCGGGGGCAGCTTTGGCGGACCTGTTGCTGGAGGAAGGACATTGGGTGCGGGGGGTCATGGGCTTTTTGGGGCATCCCGTCATCGCCTTGCTGGCGGCGGTTTTGGTGGGCGCCTACACCCTGGGAGTGCGCCGGGGGCGTTCGTTTCGGCAGGTGATGGAGAACCTGACCGGGGCGGTGAAAGCCATCGCCATGATTATGCTCATCATCGCGGGGGGCGGGGCCTTCAAGCAGGTTCTGGTGGACAGCGGCATCAGCGACTACGTGGTGGGTTTGTTTCGCGAGCGGGCCGTGTCGCCTTTGGTGATGGCCTGGACCATTGCCGCCGCCTTGCGCATCAGTCTGGGCTCGGCTACGGTGGCCGCTCTGACGGCGGCGGGCATTGCGGCCCCGCTGGTCAGTCAGACCGCCGTCAGCCCCGAATTGCTCGTTCTGGCCACCGGTGCCGGCAGCCTGACCTGCTCCCAGGTCAACGACACGGGCTTCTGGCTGTTCAAGGAGTACTTCAACCTCAGCATCGGGCAAACTTTCCGCTCCTGGACGCTGATGGAGACCATCATCTCGGTGGTGGGGCTGGCCGGCTGCCTGTTGCTCGACAGCATCCTGTGAGCGGTTCAGCTCGTCTTGCCCCCTCTCGGAAATCGGAAAACCCTGCGGCGGTCAGGGGCGGGGAGGAGCTGCGCCAGCGAGAAAACGTGCATGGCGATGGCAAAGGGCACGATGAACCCTGGAATCCAGATGAAGGGCCAGCGAGCCACGAAGGCGGTGCTCGGCTCGTTGAGGAAGACCCGCAACTCGGAAGGCGTGCTGAGCACGGCGATGACGACCGCGTTTACCAGCAAGAGCAAGCCGAACAGGTTCCACAGGATGGCTTCGAATTTCAACAATTGCCGCTGCCGGAAAAAAAGCGCCGCGGCCAGCGGCGCCGTCAGCCCCACGATGATGTCCTGGTTGAAGCCTTTGAAAGTGAGTTGCCAAGGCACGAACCCCCCGACGAAGCCCAGCCACAGCACCAACTCCATCACCAGTCGGAAGCTCTGCACCCCGATGAGCCAGCGGTAGGGCATCACCCGCAGCAGCAGTCGAAAGAGCCGCGAGCGCAACAACAACCCGATGAGCACCAGCGGCGGCAAGGCCGCCCAAAACGGCGGCGGCGGCAACTGGGTGAAGTCCTCGAAAAAACCATTCCCGGAAAGCAAGGCCAGCACCGCCAACCAACACCCCAGCGCCAAAATCACCCAGCCCGCTATCCGGCGCCCGTGATGGGCCCCCAACTTCAAACGGCCAAGCCCGGTTCGCACCCCCTGATACACCAGGACGACCAAGACCCCCACCAACAACACGACCAAGCCCTGGCACAACACAAAGTAGAATGGTTCCATTCGCTTCGTTTTGAAGGCCCTTAAAGGTAGCGAGGATTTGCCATGCGCCCCCAAAAAGCAGCCCTCCACCCCAACGAACAAACCTCTCGCTCTGGTGAACAACGCCCCTTCCCCGCACTTTTGCCCTCCTGGACTTTCCCGGAATCTCTTGCCCGCCCCTCCTGCTTTCTACCTGGTCGTTGCAACTCCCCTGGTCGGGAGGGCCGTTCCCTCGAAAGCGGCCAACAATTCACTTGCGCGGGCGGGATTGGCAAAATCCTTGAGGTAAGGAATGGTGTTTTTTCTCATTCGTTGATTCCTGAACCTCAAATTATTTTCCCATGAACAAGGTAAAGTCCGGGTTAGACGGGCGGGTTCGCAGGGCGCTGAACCGCCTGTGGGTGCGCCCCAAGGCGGGGGCGGAAGCCCCGCCTCGGGCGGTATTGGTCATCGCCTGTGCGGAGACGGCGGGAGACTGGCTGGCCACGCTGTTGCGCTGCCATCCGGGGCTGGAGTTGAGCGAGCGCCCCCTGCTGCATCGCCAGTTGGGCTTGACAGGGCCCCGCTGGACGCCCGCCGCCAACCCCGGCGAAGCGCACGTTCGCCGGGTGGAGCAGGCCCCCGGCCGCTGGGTAACCATCCCGGCCCGGAAGGTGCCCCGCAGCTGGAGCTGCGATTTGCCGCCCTTCGAGCTGGAGCGGGTGGAGCCCCGTCAGTACGGCAGCGATGGGGGACGTCTGGCGCGCAGGCTGAGCCGGATGCAGCAAGCCGGGACGGTGCTCAAGCCGGTGCTGGTGGTGGAACACCCCTTCATCGTTTTGCGGCGCTGGTATCGCCGGCAGGAAGAGGTCTCAGCCAAGCGCGTCGAAGCCGCCTGTCGCCAGGTGGAACGCCGCCTGCACGGCAAGCTGGAATTGTTGCGCACCTGCCAGGGGCTCGCCGTGGAACACGGCCGCCTGCTGACGCAGCCGGCCCAAACCCTGCAAGACGTGTTGCAATTCATCTGGCCCCAGTCCGATTTTGCCCACTCCGAAGCCGGGCAAGGGTTCGTGCGGGCGGCCCTGCGCGGACACCCCCAACCCGACTTACCCCTCCCCTCCCCGCCGCCCCCGATGGAGCAACTGCCCTTTCATACACCCCGTCTCGAACCCCTGCTCGCCGACTGCCTGGCACACTGGCACCTGTTGCTGGCTTTCGGGGGTAAGACTTATAGCTCCGGTGATTCAGGTTGAATGGATTTCATGCGTGACGACGTGACAACGTGACGAACGTGAAGGGAAGCTGTCAAATCGCCAAATCGTCATATCCTCGGTTCCTCAAATCCTCAAATCCTCCTTCCCATCATTCGTCTTCATTCACCGGCGCTATAATCCCGGCGCACCACCGCCACCGGCATGCGTCGGTCGAAGTCTCCGGTCAGGGCGGGGGTCTGGGCGTTGGCGGTGTAGTTGCGCACCTTTTCGTAAAGGAAATCGTAGAGCTCGCCGATGCTGACGATGGCGTCGCCGTCGGCGTCGGCTTCTCCGCGCAGCCCCCGGATGAGGTAGTAGCTGAAGATGCCGGAACGCAGACCGCTGTCCTCGAGGCTGACCTCCTCCTCCTTGGATGACATGAGCAGGGCCAGGCCGCCGCGGGCATTTTCGAAAGCGCTGTAGAAGCGGTGCAGGGTTTGGTCCACGGGCCCACGGGCGGCGAGCAAGTCCATGCCTTCCAGGGCCAGGAGGCTGCCGGAGTGGCAGGCATCCCCGATGACGAGCTTGTGGCGGGCGCGGGTGTCCTGAAGGATTTTTTTGATTTCCTCGTGCAGCAGGCGGTGGTGGTAGCCGTCGTAATCGACGGGGATGAAGGCGCCGGGCAGGCCGTGCCCCGAGAAGTAGAAGATGACGACGTCGTTTTCGTCGGCGCGGAGGAAGACCTCGCGCATGGTTTCGAGGATGTTCTGGCGGGTGGCGTTTTCGTCCACCAGGATGCGGAGCTGCTCGTCGGGCAGGGCGCCGCCTTCGGGGCTTTTGAGGTGGGCGTAGAACTTGTAGGCGTCGTCGTCGGTGTAGCGCAGGGCGGGCATGTGCTGATAATTGGCCACCCCGACGATGACGGCCCAGATACGCACCGCCTCATCTTTCAGGGGTCCTACGTAGGCTTTGGGCATGGGTTCTTCGGGGGGTGGCAGTTCGCGCACCAGTTTGCCGTTTTCCCAGACGGCCCCCACCACTTTCCCGTCGGCCAGATAGAGCACCCCTTCGCCATGGGGGGCGTGGTTTTTCCAGTAGCCTTCGTAGCGGTTGCCGTTGGCGTAATGAACCACGGCCTTGCCTTCGGGAACGCCCATGTGAAATTCCCCGACATATTGGGAGCCGTCGGCATAGACGTAGAAGCCCTGGCCGTCGGCGCAGTAGGTTTCGTTGCAATTGGGCAGGGCGGGCAGGGAGGCGGGTGCGGCTTCCGAGGGAAGAGGGGGGGAGGCGGTTTGGGTGAGGCGCCTGTCTTCCACCCACTGGCCCGACCAGGAGGTGCCGTCGGAAAAGGTGAGGGTGCCGGAGCCGTGGCGCTTGCTGTTTAGCCACTGCCCCTCGTAGCGCGAGCCGTCGGCGTAGAAGAAGGTTCCCTTGCCGTGAAAGCGCCCCTGCCGGAACTCGCCCTCGTAGCGCTCCCCGGTGTGGAAGAAGTACTTGCCCAGGCCGTTGGGCTGGTTGTCGGCCCAGTCGCCCTCGTAGCGGTCGCCGTTGGCGTAGCGCATCACCCCTTTGCCGTGGAATTTGTCCCACTGGATTTCGCCGATGTACTCGTGCCCCTCGGCGAAGAGGAAGCGCCCGCTGCCGTGGCGGTGGTTCTCGGCCCAGTAGCCGATGTACTTGTTTCCGTTGGCGAAGTAGAGGATGCCCTTGCCGTGGGCCTTGCCCTCCCGAAACTCGCCCACGTATTTCGCTCCCCCGGGATAGACGAAGGTGCCGTAGCCGTTGCGGCAGTCCCCTTTGATGCAGCCGGCGCGCAGGGTGCCCCCTCCCAACCCGAGGGCGAGCAGGAACAGAAAGCAGGTTCGGAGCATAGTGCTTGATTTTTAAGCGGTTGAAAAACAAGCGTAGTGGTGCTCCTAATAGGTAAGCGGTTTGGTGAGTCCTGGAGATGAAAAAAAAAGCGATGGGGACGAAAAGGGGAAGGCGCGCCGGGCGCCGGTGCTCATCAAACCGCCGCCGCCGCGGAATTATTGTTTGCCTCCCGGCATGATAACGAGAAAAAACCCGGAAAGGCACCGACATCCCTGCCGGAGTTTTTACCTTGTGCTGGTATGGCGTCGGAAAAAGAACGATACGCCGAGCTGTGGGTCCGAATGTGCAGGGACGACCTCGAAGCGTTGGAGCACCTTTACCGAAGCCTCTACGCCGATTTGTACCACTATGCCCTGAAACTGACCGGCCTCCAGGAGTCGGCCGAAGATGCCATCCACGATACCTTCGTTTACATCTGGCAGCACCGGGCGGCGCTGGGGCAGGTTGAGTCGGTGAAATTCTACCTGCTGAAGGCGGTCCGCAACCAGTGCCTGCTGCTCTTGCGCAAAAACAGCCGCGAGGAAGCCCTCGACCCCTCCGCCACGCCCCCCACCATGCGCATCGCTCCGGAAGAGCTGGAATTGGGCGCCGTGCCCCCGCCCCAGGTTCGAAAGGTGCGCCAGGCCTTGCAAGAGCTCTCTCCGCGGCAGGCGGAAATCATCTTCCTGAAATACTACAACAACCTCGACTACGAAGAAATCGCCGAGCTGTTGGCCCTGAATTACCAATCGGTGGTCAACCACGTGTTCCGAGCCATCAGCAAGCTGCGCCAATTGATGGAAGCGGCTCAATTTCGAAAAATTTGAGCCGCCGTTGAGTATCCCGGCCCGCATGGGCTCTCTGAACATTGACGATGAAGCATACACGACTCGTGAAAAAATTTCTGGCCGACCCCAGCTTCGAGGGGTGGGCCAAAGGAACGGACCCGGGGGCTGCGGCTCGCTGGGAGCACCACCTGCAGACTCACCCCGAAGAACGCGGGGCCGCCGAAGCCGCCCGAAGGCTCCTGCTGGGCTTGCCCTTTCGGAAGAAGAGTGTGCCCACCCCCGACATCGAGCGGAACTGGAAGCGCCTGAAAAACACCCTGGAGGGCAAACCCCGGCGCCCCCCGATCCGCCGCTGGCGGCGTCGGGTGGCCGTGGCGGCGCTCGTAATCGGAGCCCTCATCTGCGCCAAGGCCCTGTGGCCCCTTTTGCAGGAACCCGAATACCGGGAAGTGCAAACCCTGGAACGCCCCCAAACGGTGGAGTTGCCCGACGGCTCCCTGCTCACCCTCAACACCCACTCCCGGGCCCGCTTTCAAAGGGATTGGGCCGGGTTAAAGGTGCGGCGGGTCGAGTTGGAAGGGGAAGGATTTTTCCAGGTGGAAAAACAGCCCGCGGGTATGCACTTCGAAGTCCAGGTCAAGGATTTGCGGGTGCGGGTGCTGGGCACGGCTTTCAACCTCAATGGAAAAAGGAAGCACCCCGTGCTCAGTCTGGTGGAAGGGCAGGTAAGTCTGGAGCGGGCCGACACCCCACCCAAAGTCCTTTCAGCCGGGCAGACCGCCTGGTACGATGAAGGGCGCGGGGCATTCGTGGTGCAGGAGGGCCTCAACCCGTACTGGACGGCCTGGACGCGGGGGCGCTGGTCTTTCGGCCGGGGCACCCCCTTCGGCGAAATACTGAAACGCATCGGCGCGACCTACGGCTTGACCTGCGTGGTCACCGATTCCACCCTGCTGGAGCGCCGGGCTTCGGGGGAGGTGTCCATCGAAAGCCGGCAGGTCTTGTTCGAATCCCTGTCCTATTTGCTGGACGTCGAGTTTCAGCTCCAAAACGACCATCTCATCGTTTCGCCTGCCGCTGAAAGCGAGCGATGAAGACACCAGGGAATCCTATCAACCGGGCTCGATGGGAAGCGGACGGAGGAGAGTTCTCATCAATTAGAAAAAAATAGCATAATGACAACCGGAGAAATGAAGTATATAATCTTAATCGGAATTCTGGCATTTCTTTTTTATGGATGTGAAAAAGAAAACAACCCATGTGAAATAGCCATAGAAGGCGAAAATTACGTCCTTAGTGATTCTGCAAAAACATATGTAAGCAACTACATTAACGCTGATAGAATAATTTTTAAAACATTGGCTGGTGATGAAGTTTCTTTTAGTGTAATTGAGAAAGATACGATTGGCTCATATCAAGTAGGATTTCCTTGTGAAGTAGATACTGTTCAAAGCCAAACAACTAAGGGAACTTCACAAATTATAACTTATTCACTAATTAATAATGCGGTGATTTCAGAGCCAATAAAAGTTAGCCTTTTTGTACTTCCTGAAATTCCAACTCGTCAATCACAAGAAATTCTTGTCGTTTCATTAGGAGAATATTTTTCAAACTCATTTGGCGAGGGAGATGAACTGTTTTATTACATTTTGGACTCAAACAATTCTCATCTGAATTACCTTGATAGCCTCGTAATAGGTGGGAAAACATTTTATTCGGTTTATGAGATGAACAATTCAACCACAATTTCTAAACTCGAAGTGAAATACACAATTAATGAAGGTCTTGTTTACATGAAAGATCTGCAAAGTTTAATAGAATATATTTACGAAAGAAAAGAATGAAAACTGATGAGAACAAAGCATACAACGGTCATGTCGACTAAACGCCACCACGCCGTGTATGCCAACCGGTGTACGAAAGCCCATAACCCCCTTGGCCTTATGCAAGTCCTTTGGAGCATGGTGCCGCGGCCGCCCTCCTGGGCGCTCTGTTTGCTTCTCGGAGGGCTTCTCCGAGGGGCTACGGCGGGCTGGGCCCAGGAGTCGGTTCCTCTGGTGGAGGTGCTGAGCCGCCTGAATGCCCGGCCCGGGGTTTCCATTCTGTACGAGCCGGCGCATCTCGAGGGGGTGTACGTAGTGGCGCCGCGGTCGTTGCCGGCCGACGTGCGCGCCTATTTGAAGGAAACTTTGCCCGCCACCGGATTGCGCTTTCGGCGGGTGGGACGCTCCAATTACGTCATCAAGCCCCGTCGGAAGAGGAGGGCGGCCCCACCCCCTGAAAAGAAACTGGGGGCCGGCAAGGCGGTCGAGGTGATGCGCACGGTGGAGGGGGTGGTGCTGGATGCGGAGCAGGGGCAGCCGCTGGTGGGCAGCACCATTCGCTTGAAGGGCACCGCCCAGGGCACGACGACCGATGAGCAGGGACGCTTTGCCCTGACGGTGCCCCGGGATTGCCCGCCCCTGGAGGTGAGCTATCTGGGCTTCGAAACGCAGGAAGTGGTTCCTGGTCCGTCGGGCCGGGTGCTCATACACATGAAGCCCCGCGCTTCGGAACTGGAGGAAATCATCGTCACGGCAGTGGGCATTGCCGCCAACAAGCGCAACCTGGCCTATGCCATCGACAATTTGAAAGTTTCGGCCGTTGCTCCCACCAATGAGCCCAACCTGGTGAATGCCCTGACGGCGCAGGTGGCGGGTTTGTGGGTCAATTCGGCTTCCGGCTCGCCGGGGGCCTCGGCCGGCATTTTCATTCGGGGGCAGCGCTCGGTCAACGGCAGCAACAAGCCCCTCTTCGTCCTCGACGGCATGCCCCTGGACAACAGCACCTTCGGCAACTCCTCCCAGGGGGTGGACGTGTCGAACCGCCTCATCGATTTGAACCCCCACGACATCGAAAGCATCAGCATCCTGAAGGGGGCGGCGGCTACGGCGCTCTACGGCATCCGCGCGGCCAACGGCGCCATCGTGCTGAGCTCGCGCAAAGGGGAACCGGGCCGCCCCCGCGTGCGATTTTATTCGGCTTACGGGCTTGCCCGCCCCAACAAACTGCCCCCCCGCCAGACCACCTATGCGCAGGGGAAATACGTGGACGGCGAAGCCCGCTACATGGGCCCCGAAACCAGCGTCAGCTCCAGTTACGGGCCGCCCCTGCGTGCCCTGGAATTCGACGGCGACCCCACCTATCCCTACGACCCAAACGGCCGCCTGGTGCCCAAAGGGCAGGGCAACGGCCTGCCGGCCCGGCGCTACGACCCCTACGCCACCTTCTTCGTCACGGGGCAGAGCACCGACAACTTTCTCTCCATCTCCGGCGGGAGCCGCTGGGTGGACTACTACCTTTCCTACGGCCATTTTTTCGAAAAGGGCATCGAGCCGCGTTCCACCTTTCGGCGCCATTCCCTCAAAAGCGGCTTCACCCTGCGCCCGGCCGAAGCCCTCACCCTGCACCTCCACTCCAATCTCCTCGCTTCGGGTGGGTATCGGCTCAAGCGGGGAAGTATGTTTTCGGGGGTGCCGCTCGGCCTGTTCCGCAACCCCAACACCTTCGACATCGGCAACGGAAAAAGCGGCTATGCCGCCGCCAATGACCCCGCCACCTACACCCTGCCCGACGGCAAACAGCGCAGCTACCGCGGCAACGGCCGCTACGACAACCCCTTCTGGTCGGTCAATCACAACCCCTTCGAGGACGAAGTCCAGCGCCTGGTGCAAAGCCTCAAGGCCGATTATCGCCTCGCCCCCTGGTTGGGCCTCAGCCTCGGCGCCGGCTTCGATTCCTACCGCGACGACCGCCGCGACGCCTTCGACATCCATTCCGGCACTCATCGCGACGGGCAGGTCAATTTCTGGGACATCCGCTCCCGCCATTTCAACTCCGACCTCCTGCTGAGCGCCGAATGGAAGACCCACCCCGACTGGATGCTGAAAGCCACCCTCGGGCACAACTATTTCGCTTCCGTTTTCCGCGTGCTCGAAACCGAAGGCAAGGGCCTGGCCGAGCCCGGGCTGTTCACCCTGAACAATGCCCAGACCGTCTCTTCCCGGGAAAGCCTGCTGCGCAAAAAAATTGCGGGGGTTTTCTTCGACGTCTTGCTGCGCTATCGCCAGATGCTCTACCTCAACCTCACGGGCCGCAACGACTGGAGCTCGACCCTGCCGCCCCAGAACAACGCCTTCTTCTATCCCAGCATCAGTGTGGGCTTCGAGTTCTCCGAGCTACTGGGCTGGACCGACTCCCCGGGCCTTTCCTACGGGAAGTTGCGCGCCTCCTGGAGCCGGGTGGGCAACGATGCCCAAACCTACCTGACCGACACCTACTTCGACCGCACCGTAGCAGGTGGGGACAACCTCCTGCCCGGTATCGAATTTCCCGCCTTCGGGGTGCGCGCCCTCGAGCAGCAGGGCACCCTGGGCAACCCCCACCTCAAACCCGAAACCCTCACGGCGCTGGAGCTCGGGGCCGACCTGCGCTTTTTCCGAGGGCGCCTCCTGCTGGACCTCACCTGGTACCGCACCCTGAGCCGGGACCAAATCGTGGATGCCCAACTTTCGGCCGCCACCGGCTTTCTGCGGGCGCCGCGCAATGCAGGCACCATCGAGAATACGGGTTGGGAGCTGAGTTTCGGGGGCGTTCCCCTGCGGCGCAAGGATTTTCGGTGGGAGGTGGGGGGACAGTTCACGCGCTTCCGCTCCATCGTGCGCAAACTTCCCGAAAGTCAAGCGGGCATCGTCCTGGCTTCGTTCACCAATGTTTCCACCATGATTCTGGAGGGGCAGCCCTACGGGGTGCTGGTCGGGACGGCCTTCCAGCGCGATGCGGCGGGGCGCCGCATCATCGGGGCGGATGGGTTCCCGCTGGTCAGTCCGGAACATCGCGTCTTGGGCGACCCCACCCCCGACTGGCTGATGGGGCTGCGCCAAGCCTGGACCTGGAAAGGCTTCACCCTCTCCGCCCTGGTGGACATCCGCTCCGGCGGCGACATCTGGAACGGCACCCGGGGCGTGATGAGTTACCTGGGCATCTCGAAAGAGAGCGGCGAGCTGCGGGAGCTGCGGGGCTACGTCTTCGAAGGGGTGACGGAAAACGGCGAGCCGAACACCCGGCCGGTGGACCTGGCCAACCCGGCCAACGGCATGAGCGGCATCTACTGGCGACGCTACGGGTTCATCGGCCTGGCGGAAGCCCACATCGAGCCGGGTTCCTGGGTGCGGCTGCGGGAGCTCAAACTGAGCTGGGTCTGGCAACCCCGCCGGTGGTTCCGCCAAGCCCCGAACCTGCGGTTTTCCCTGGCGGGCTACAACCTCTTGCTGTTCACGCCCTACTCGGGCATCGACCCGGAGACCAACCTGAGGGGCGACTCCAATATCCTCGGATGGGACTACTTCAACATGCCCAACACCAAAAGCTGGAACTTCAGCCTCGAAGTGAATTTTTGACCACCATGCGCACCTGCTACCTCTGGGTTTGGGTCGTGCTCGCTGTTGCGGGCTGCGATTTCGGGGACACCAACCTCGACCCCACCCGCAGTACGGACGCCGAATTGCGGGAAGTGCTGCCCGGGGCCCAGGCCCAAACGGCGCGCAACCTGGCGTCCATCGGCGGGCGGGTCACCGGAACGGTCATTCAACACTTCAAGGGGGTGGATGCCCAGCCCGAGGGCTACTCACAGTACCTCATCGATGAACGCACCCTCGACGTCTTCTGGCGCAGCGGCCTCTATGCGGGCGCCATGAAGGATTGCCACTTTTTGCGGGAGCAGGCCCTGGAGCAGGGGCGGCCCCACTACCGGGCGCTGGCGAACATCCTGCTGGCGGTCAATCTGGGGCTGGCCACCAGCTACTGGGGCGACGTGCCCTTTCGGCAGGCCTTCCAGGGCCTGGACAATCCCCAGCCTGCCTACGATACCCAGGAAGACATCTATCTTTCCATCCAGGAGCTCTTGGCCGAAGCACTCGACTTACTGGCCGAGGCGCCTTCGGAAAGCCCCCCCGCCGAAGACGACCTCATCTTCCAGGGGAACGCGGCGGCCTGGGCCGCCACGGCCCGGGCCCTGCAGGCTCGCTACCACCTGCACCTCAGCCGGCGCCGCCCCGATGCCGCCCTGCAGGCCTTGCATGCCCTCCAGAGCGGCGCCTTCCAAAGCGCCGAGCTCCAGCCCGACTTCCCCTTCGCCGCCAACGCCGCCGAAGCCAACCCCCTGCCCCTGTACAACTTCGAGCGCCCCGACCAACTCGTCCTCGGCGATTTCCTCCTCCAAAAGCTCCAGGAACTGAACGACCCCCGCCTGCGCCGCTATGCCGTCTTCCGCGACGACCTGCCCCTGCTGTTCGAGCTGGAAAACCCCGACCTGTACTGGGGGCGCTTCGAAGCGCCCCTGCCGCTCATCTCCCTGGCGGAAGTGCGCTTCCTCGAAGCCGAAGCCCGCCTGCGGCTGGGGGAAACCGAAGCCGCCTATACCGCGCTGCGCCAGGCCGTAAGCGCCCACTTCGAACAATTAGGCTTCCCCCCGGATTCGGCCCGCACCTACCTGGACGAACGCCTCCCCGCCCTGCCCACCCCGCCCGACGAAGCGCTCGAGGTGCTCATCACCCAGAAGTACATCGCCCTCTTCGGTCAAAACCCCTCCGAAGCCTGGGTGGACTACCGCCGAACGGGCTTTCCCCGCCTCCAACCCCCACCCGACGCCCACACCAGCTTCAACCCCTCCAAAGTCATCCCCCGGCGCTACCTCTATCCCATCAGCGAGCGAACCTCCAACCCCGTCCAAATGGAAATCGCCATCCAGCGCCAGGGAGGGCACTTGCTCGACCGGGCGCTGTGGGCTTTCGAGTGAATTTTTTCCCGGGCGGATGAGTATCTTCGGGGGTGGGGCGCTCTCTTGTGGAAAAGCCCACTTCCGAAAATGCCCTCGAGATGGGGTCGGCTGAATGTTCCCCTATCCAAATGCGCTCCAGGCTCAGCCCTCCGCGAAGGAGCGCGGACCAAAAAAACGGAACCCTATGCGATTCCAATCCCTGGCAAGTTGTTTGGCGGTGTGGGTGTGGGCCACCCTGCCCGCCGGGGCTCAGGCCCCGGCCGCCCCTCCACCCGCTTCCGAAGACTTGCAGCGCAGGATTTCCGACCTGCGCCACGAATTCGACCAACTGGACAAGGCAGTGGACGATTTGCTCTGGTACCAAACCGTCGGCGATGTGGCCTACGTGGACAAGGTGGAACTGACGGGCCCACCGGTGGGCAAGGAGAAGAAAATCAGCGTGGGTTCGAACGACCCGAAGTGGAAAGAGAGCCCGCTGCGCTTCAAGGCATACGTGTTCATTCCCCGGTCGGTGCAGGAGGGGCGGCGCTACCCCGTGCTGGTCTTTCCGCATGGGGGCGTGCACAGCAATTTCAAAGCCAGCCAATACCACCACATCGTGCGGGAGCTGGTGGCGCAGGGCTATCTGGTCATCGCCCCCGAATACCGCGGGAGCACCGGCTACGGCAAGCGCTTCTACCAGACCATCGACTATGGAGGTCTGGAGGTGGCCGATGCCAAAGCCTGCCGCGATTTCCTGCTGGAAAACTACTCCATCGCCGACCCCGGGCGCGTCGGCATCCTGGGCTGGAGCCACGGGGGGCTCATCACCTTGATGAACCTGTTCAACTACCCGGAGGCCTATCAGGTGGGCTATGCGGGGGTGCCCGTCAGCGACCTCATCGTGCGCATGGGCAACAAAACCGACCGCTACCGCGCCCTCTACGAAGTGGATTACCACATCGGACGCTCGGCACACGAAGACCTGGAAGAATACAAGCGCCGCTCCCCGACCTGGAATGCGCACAAACTGCAAACGCCCCTGCTCATCCACACCAACACCTCGGACGCGGATGTCACCAGCACCGAGGTGAAGTACCTCATCAAGGCTTTGAAAGCGGCCGGCAAGTCCTTCGAGTATCAGATTTACGAAGACATGCCCGGCGGCCACGCCTTCGACCGCATCGACACCCGCTCTGCCCGCGAGGTGCGCCTGAAGGTCTATCGCTTCCTAGCCCGCTACCTCGAGCCGCCCCACCCCTTCCCCGATTTGAAAGCCCTTTCCCGGGCTTCCTACCGCTTCTGAGCCCCGCCCTCCCTTCCTGCCCCAACCGCCTTCGGGTTTGGCGGCCCGGCGGTTTGGGTGAGGATTCTTCGGCCCCGATTCCATCGGGGCACCGGAAATTTTCCGTTGGCAGGCGAGTATGAAACGCGCTTTCGCCTCTCTCTTCCCAAAGGCACCCGGGGAAGGAGGTTCCCCTCTTTCGCGCGGGTGGCCGCTATTACTCATCAAAACCTCACCAATCGTATGATTCGAAGATTTACCTTGCTCATTCTGGGCGTGCTCGTAGGGCATGCGGCCATGTGGGCACAGAAGACCGTCAGCGGGACGGTCACCAACAGCGACGGCTTGCCCATGATCGGGGTGAACGTCCTGGAAGAAGGAACCACCAACGGCACCGTCACCGACCTGGACGGGAAGTACACACTGGAATTGACCAACCCGAACGCCACGCTCTTGTTCAGCTTCACCGGGTATGAGCCGGTGCGCGAGGCGGTGGGCGATCGCGAGGTCATCGATGTGGTCATCCGCGAGGATGTGGAAATTCTGGACGAGATCGTCGTCACGGCTTTGGGTTTCCGCGAGCGGCGAGATGAAATGGGCAGCACCTATTCCGCGGTGCATTCGGAAGACATCGTGCGTTCCGGGGAGGCGACCTTCCTGAACGCCCTGGGAGCCAAGGCTTCCAACGTGCAGATTGCCCGCACCAACGGCGACCCCGGCGCGGGCACCATTATCCGCATCCGGGGAGCGAACACCATTTCGGGCTCCTCCAACCCCCTCATCATCCTGGACGGGATTCCCGTCAGCAACTCCACCCTCTATGGCGGGGGCAACAACGCCACCGGCGGCCGAACGGGCGGGGTGAGCCAGCAGTCCCGCCTCAACGACCTGAACCCCAACGACGTGGAGAGCGTGCAAATATTAAAGGGCGCCTCGGCAGCGGCCCTGTGGGGCTCCCGTGCCGCCAACGGGGTCATCGTCATCACGACCAAGAACGGCCGCCCCGGCAAGCTCAACATCAGCTACAAGTCCACGCTCAGCTTCGACGAGGTGAGCGAGCGCATCCCCATGCAAACGGTGTGGGGGCAGGGGCGCAGCGGCAGCTATAGCCCCACCCGTGCGGAATCCTGGGGCGACTACATTCCCGAGCGCCCGGGCGGCGAGGATGTCGTGGACAAGAGCGGCGAGCACTTCATCGCCGAAGACGGCACCGTCTATTACCCCATCGAGGAGAAAAATTCGCGCGAAACCTTCGTGGATTCCAACTGGGATGCCGTGTTCCAAACCGGAGGGTTCTGGCAGCACGACCTGTCCATCAGTGGGGGCAGCGAACGCGCCACTTATTTTTTCAGCCTCGGTCGGCTGGACCAGGACGGCATCATCCGCAACTCCTATTACGACCGCACCAACCTGCGTCTGAACAACCGCTTCATCCTGACGGACTGGCTGAGCATCACCTCCAAGGCGGGTTATACGAACACCGCCTCCAACCGCATCCAGCAGAGCAGCAACACGGCCGGCTTGCAGCTGGGCTTGCTGCGCACCCCGCCCGACTTCGACATCCGCGATTACAAGGGCACCTACGTGGATGACGACGGCAACGCCTTCCCGGGCCGCCACCGCGCCTACCGGCGCTATCTGGGTGGGCCCAGCACCAACCCCATCTACAACAACCCCCTGTGGACCATCAACGAGCAAACTTCCACCACGAACGTCAACCGCTTCATCATGTCCACGGAAATGAACATCACCCCCCTGAACTGGCTGCAGCTCACTTTGCGGGGCGGGGTGGACAACTACGAGGACAAGCGGGTCTATTTGTTCCCCATCGGCTCGGCGGGCGATCGCAACCCCGGCATCTTCACCGAAGACATCATCGCCGAGCGCGAGCTGAACTTCGACGCCATCGGGAAAGCCAATTTCAAAATCAACTCCAACCTGGACCTGGACGCCACCCTGGGCTGGAACATCAACGACCGCCAGCGCCGCTTCAACACCGCCACCGTCACCGGCTTCCTGGTCAATGCCAAGAAAGCCACCGCCGACCTGAACACGGCAGCCGAAAATTCCACCTGGGACAACACCAAGCGCTTCATCCGCTCCAATCGGGGCTACGGCATCCTGGGCTTCAACCTGTACGACCAGCTGTTCCTGAATGTTTCCGGGGCTCTGGAGGCATCTTCCACCGCCCAGGGAACCTTCTTCTACCCGGCCGTGGACCTGGCCTGGCAATTCACCGAGTCCATTTCCACTTCCAGTTTCCTGAGCTTCGGAAAAGTGCGCGGCAGCTGGGGCAAGGTGGGGGTGCAGCCCCCGGCCCACCGCGCCCAAACCCTCGCCGAGGGAAGCTTCACCTACAGCACCTACAGCGACCCGGTCAACATCGCCCTCTTCGGCGGGGGCTTCCGCATCGACGATGACCGGGGCAACCCCGAGCTCGAACCCGAAATCAAAACCGAGTGGGAAGTCGGTCTGGACCTGCGCCTGTTCAACGATGCCCTCTCCCTGGCCATGACCTACTACCAAAACGAAATCGACGGACTCATCTTCGGGGTGGAGCTGACGCCCTCCTCGGGTTTCGACACCGAAATCGCCAACGCCGGAAGCATGGAGAACAAGGGCTTCGAGCTGGAGACTTCCTGGAACATCTTGCGCAAAAACGACTGGAAAATCGGCTTGAACGGCAACTTCAGCCGCAACAAAAACACCGTCACCAGCCTGGCCGGCACCGAAACCATCGACCTGACGCCGGGCGCTTCGGTGAGCTCCCGCGCCGTCCAGGGCTACTCGCTCGGCGTTCTGTATGGTACCGGCTCCCAGACCGACGAGAACGGCAACTTCATCCTCGACGACAACGGCTTTCCGCAAATCACGCCCAGCCCCATCGTCCTGGGTGACCCCAACCCCGACTGGCGCGCCGGCCTGGGGCTGAACATCGCCTGGAAGTCTCTGGCGCTGAACGTCCTGTTCGAGCACAGCCAGGGCGGAGAGTATTCGCCTCGTACGCTGTGGGTCTTGCGCCGCTTCGGCACCACCCTCGAAACCGCCGACCGCATCACCCTGGAGCAAGACCTGTTCAATTATGCGGGCGACCTCATCCCGGCCGGCACCACCGTTCGGGGCAAAATCGCCGATTTCGGAGGCGGGCCCGTGCTCCTGGACGAAAGCTGGTACCGCACCGGTATCGGCGGGGGCTTCGGCGACAACCAGGCCTACAACTTCTCCATCGTGGATGCCACCTTCACGCGCCTGCGCGAGCTGTCGCTCAGTTACGTGCTCAACACCCCCAACTTCAAACAGAAGACCCGCCTGAGCAGCATCGTCTTCAGGGCCACGGCCCGCAACTTCTTCCTCTGGGACGAAATCACCGGGGTGGACCCCGAGACCAATCAGGTGGGGGTGAGCAACGGCTTCGGGTTGGAATATTTCACCAACCCCAGCACCCGCTCCTTCCTCTTCTCCATCGCCATCAATTACTGAGGCGGTTTGGCGACAGGTAACCTTTTCCGACTAACCTTCAAAATCGAAAACATCATGCGCAGCATATCGCAATCCTTCATTCTCTTGCTCGCTCTGGCGTTGGTGTCTTGCGAAAGCCTGGTGGACGACATCAACGAAAACCCAAACGAGATCACCATCGAGGACATCGAGCCCCGGCTCTTCCTCACCGGCGCCATGCTGGCCAACTCCGTGGCGCAGGCCGGGCACCTCAACCGGGTGGCGGGTTTGTGGAGCGGGCAGCTCACCGGCTTCACCTCGCTCTATTCCAACATCTACGGCTACTCCATTTCGACGGCTGAATCCGTCACGACCTGGAGCCGCATCTACATCGGGGTGGTCACCAATGTGCGACACATTCGCACCGCCGCACCCGAAGACCGCCTGCTGAGTGGCATCTCCAAAGTGCTCGAAGCCCACGCCGTCGGCACGGCGGCCTCCCTCTTCGGCGACGTGCCCTACAGCGAAATCAACGACCCTGGCATCGAAGACCCCCGCTTCGACGACCAGATCTCCGTCTTCCAGAACCTCATCGCTCTGCTGGACGACGCCGCCAACGACTTGTCGGGCGCGCCCAGCCGCGCCCTCAGCGAAGACATCTACTTCGGCGGCGACGCCCAAAAATGGCTCGAGACCGCCTACACCCTCAAGGCCCGCTACTTCCTGCAAATGAAGGACTACGCCAAAGCCCTGGCCGAAGCCCAGAACGGCATCAGCTCCCCGGACGGCACCCTCAAATACATCCCCCGGGGCGACGCCTCGGTCTCCGAAGGGGACAAAAACCTCTTCTGGACCATCCTGGAAGGCTCCCGCGCCGGCGATATCGGCACCGGCAACAGCTACCTGATGCAATTGCTCAACCCGAACGACCCCAACTACCGGGGCAACGCCAAAACCAACGAATGGGCCCGCTTCGGCTACTACACTATCGACGAGTCCAGCGGCAAGGCCAACCTGGGCATCATCGAGCAGTTCGAGCCCCACACCCTGGTCAGCTATCAGGAAAACCTCCTCATCCTGGCCGAATGCAAAGCTCGCAGCGGCGACTTCGACGGCGCCCTCGAAAGCCTCAACGAGCTGCGCGCCTGGCTCAACACCGGCGAATTCCTCAACGCCAACTTCCGGGACTCCACCTTCCTCTACGAGCCCTACACCCCCGAAGACTTCCAGCCCGGCGGCATCGAAAACCCCGACGGCATGGACGCCACCCGCGCCCTGTTGCGCGAAATCATCGAGGAGCGCTTCGTCTCCGGCTTCCTCACTTTCATGCCCTTCAACGATGCGCGCCGCCTGCGCAAATCCGACCAGGACATCGCCGTCCCCATCCCCCTCAACACTCCCGCCGCCTCCCAGCACCCCGAACGCATGCCCTACTCCGACGACGAACTCAACTCCAACTCCAACGCCCCGGCCGAAGACCCGGGCATCTTCACCAAAACCCGTGTAAACCTGTAGGTCGTTAGTTCATACACCGATGCCTCATGAGAGACGCCCTCCAATTGGGGGGCGTTCTTTTTTCACACGTGCCCCCCGGGGAAATCGATGGGCTGTTCGTTGATCGTTGTTCGTTGATCGTTGTGAGTTTGGGGTTGTGAGTTGGGGGGAGTGGGGGTGTGGG
>CAZBYX010000023.1:0-22572 GCA_964496055.1 uncultured Saprospiraceae bacterium | reverse complement strand
CGGCATCCTCCGACAGCTGACAAATGACCTTTTTTTTCAAGGTGTTCAGTTTTTTTGCTCTACATTTGGCAAGACCCGTTCGGGAGCCGTGCAGCGAGGGTGGGAGTGCGCCAGAAGCAGCCTTGAAACCTCTTTCGCCCGTTCCTTTTTGGATGCATCTTTCCGGGTTCCCTTCCGTTCAATTCCTGAAAAAAGCCCATCGATGAGAAGCAGCTTTACCCGATTTCCCGCCGGATTCCTTATTGCTTTCGCCGCTCTTTTGGTCTCGGCTTCATCCTTTGCAGGAACGCCCTTTGGGCTTCCCTCCCAGGAGGACTTGCTGGTTTGCGACCCGCCCCCCAGCCTGGCCGTGGACGAAATCACGGCCCTGACCGCCACCTTTACCTGGGGCAGCGTCCCCAATGCCGTGGGGTATCGCATCGAATACGGGAAGGCGGGCTTCACGCCGGGTTTCGGCTTCGTGAAAAACACCACTGACACGACCTTCACCCTGACCGGCCTGAAACAGGACACCCAGTACGACCTCTACCTGCGGACGGAATGCGACGGCGAGGTGAGCGATCCCCTGGGGCCCGTCACCTTTCAGACCCTCGTGCTCTGCACGGCGGTGGACCCCGGAACCCTGGCCACCCTCGCCCTCACCGACTCCTCCGCCGTCCTGGATTGGGCGGTCCCGCTGGATGCCCGCTCCTTCCAGCTGGAGTACGGGCCGCAGGGGTTCCCCCTGGGTTTCGGTCGTCAGATCGAAAATTTCGAACCCCTGGACACCCTCTTCGACCTGAACGCCTGCGTCAGCTACGACGTGTGGGTGAAAAACATCTGCGGGCAGGACAGCATCAGCGCTCCCGCCGGCCCGCTCACCTTCACCACCCCCTTCGACCCCGGGCCCCTCGGAGACACCTGCTTCTACACCCTGACTCTGGAAAGCGTCAGCGCCAACGGCTGGAACGGCGCCGAGCTCCAGCTCGACATCGACGGGCAGATTCAGTCCTTCACCATGGCCGTCGGAGCCTTCACCCAGGAATTCGAGGTGGGTATCCCCGAAAACGCCTTCGTCAAGGTCGTTTACGTCTCGGGCTTTTTCAACCTCGACAACAGCTTCCGCATCACCGACCCTGCCGGCAACCTCATTTTCAGCAGCGGCCCGCCCCCGGAAGAAGGGCAGGTCTTCGATTTCGTGGCTTGCACCACCTGCAACCCGCCCCTCGATGCCTTCCTGTACGACATCAACGCCACCAACGCCGAGGTGCGCTGGGTGCCCTACCCTCAGAGCTCGGGCAACTACCTGCTGGAATTCGGGCCCCTCGGCTTTCGGCGCGGCACGGGCAGCACCCTCACCGTGCCGCAGGGCTCCACCAAAGCCCAGCTCCAGGGCTTGCAGGAAAACACCTGGTACGACCTCTACATCGCCCGCAGCTGCAGCGCCGACACCAGCAAGTTCTTCGGGCCCCTCAGCTTCAAAACCATCCGCCTGAACGACCTCGGCGTCTTCGCCATCACCACCCCCGTGGAAGGCGAAAAGTGTGAGTACGAAAACGAAGTCGTCACCGTCACCCTGGCCAACTACGGCCAAAACCCCCAGACCCTCTTCAATTATTTCTACGCGGTGAACAAGGTCAAGGCCGCCATCCCGGTGCCCAGCGACGGGTTGTTCACCAACGTCCTGGGCAATGACAGCCTCTTCTCCATCGAATTCGAAACCACCTACAATTTCTCCACCCCGGGCTACTACATCATCGAGGCCTGGACGGAATTCGAAGACGATACCAACCCCCACAACGACAGCGCCCGCTACGACTTCGTCACCGCCTTGCCCAAACCCCTCAAAGAAGACTTCGAAGACCTGCAGTTCCCCGACCGCTGGACCAGCGACGAAGCCTTCCCCATCTTCGCGGCCTTCGACCACTTCAACTCGAGCGCCGTATTGGCCGACGACCTGGGCTTCGATTTCGTGGGCTTCGACAGCTCCTTCGTGGTGACCACCCACCGCATCGGCCCCATCGAGGAAGGGGACATGCTGCACTTCGATTATCGCATCGTCAATTCCCCCGTTGGAGACGTGGCCACGAACCTCGCCCCCGGCGACCAAATCGAGGTGCAGGTCAGCACCGATTGCGGGGAGAGCTTCGAGACCGTCCTGCTCATCAATTCCTTCAACCACGTCGTCAGCCTGGACATGGCCACCATGAGCGTGGACCTGAGCGCCTACGCCGGGCAGTACATCAACATTCGCTGGCTGGCCACCTGGGGCGGGCAGGGCAACAACTTCTGGGTGGACTACGACAACATCAACCTGCCCGGCTGCCCCCCCAATCTGGGCTTGTTCAACGCCAACGTGACGAACGCCTCGGGCAACAATCCCTCCAACGGCGCCATCGAGGTCAATCCGCTGTTCGGCACCCCGCCCTACCTGTATCAGTGGAGCGCCCCCACCCCGGAGGGCAACAAGGTCACCAACCTGAGCCCGGGGGTGTATTCCGTCACCGTCACCGATGCGGAGGGTTGCACCGATGAGCGCTCCTTCGAGGTGGGCGTCATCGCCACCGCCGTGGAGGAGGCTTCCGCTTTCCGGCGCATCCTGCTGGCGCCCAACCCCACCCCGGGGCGGGTCTTTCTCGAAATCGCCATGGAACAATCGCAGGAGCTGGCGCTCGAACTTTTCGACCTGAACGGCCGGCGCTTCCTGCATCGGGAAATGCCCGCGAGCCATTTCCTCCAATTGGAACTGGACCTGGGCAACCTGAGCCCCGGCCTCTACCTGCTACGCCTGCAAACCGATGCGGAAGTGCGCTTCCTCAAGCTCGTCAAGAGCCGATAGAAAGGAGGGAGCGGTTCGGGTTGGCGGGAAAGAGGTTTGGGGAAAGCATGCCCCGCCCCCGGCACCCCAACCACACACCTCGACAGGCCGGGGCAGCCGCTTCGGTACTGTGATTGCGGGAATCAGACGTCGTAGGTCACTTCCAGCTCTTCGGTTTCGGGGTGCGACTGGCAGGTGAGGATGTAGCCCTTTTCCACTTCGTCGTCTTCGAGGGCAAAGCAGGCTTCCATGACGACTTTCCCCTTCAACACCTTGGCCATGCAGGTGGCGCAGGCGCCGGCCGTGCAGCTGTAGGGCGGGTCGTGGCCCTGCTCGAGCAGGGTTTGGAGCACGGTTTTTCCGGGCTGCACTTCCGTTTCGATGGTTTGGCCGTCGAGGTGGGCGATGAGGCGGGCGGGCCGGTCCAGTCCGAGGGAGGATTTCGAGGAGGGTTGCCCTTGCCCTTCGTTGAGGAAAATTTCTTTGTGGATGTACTTTTTGTCGATACCCAGGCCCAGCAAGGCTTGCTGCACGTTGTCGATCATGTCGCCGGGGCCGCAGATGTAGTACTCGGACACGGGGTGGAGCGGGGGGTGCTCTTCGAGGAAGCGCTGTACGGCGGCCACGTCGATGCGGCCGATCTTGCCGGGCCAGGTGGGGGTGCCTTTGGAGAAAAGCCCCCGGATGCCTTTGGGCTTGATGGTCTTCGGGCGGCTCAGGGTGTGTTCCACGAAGAGTTGCCCTTCGTAGCGCTGCTGGAGGCGGTCCAGCTCTTCGCGAAAGATGATGGATTCTTCGTTGCGGCTGCCGTAGAGCAGGTACACCACACTTTGGGGCTCCACCTCGACGACGGTTTTCAGGATGGACATCAGGGGGGTGATGCCGCTGCCGGCACCAAAGAGGTAGTAGTTTTTCTTCTGGTCTTCGTGGAGCTCCGGGCAGAAGCGGCCCTCAGGGGGCAAGACCTCGACCTCGTCGCCTTCTTTCACGTGGTCGTGGATGTGGCAGGAAACCCGACCACCCTCCAGGCGCTTGACGGTGACGGCCAGGTCGGGTTCCAGGGGGCTGCTGCTCATGGAATAGCAGCGCCGGAGGGCCTGGCCGTCCAGTTCGAAGCACAGGGTGAGGTATTGGCCGGGTTTGTATCGGAAGGCGGCCCGGTGCGCTTCGGGAACCTCGAACACCAGGGTCACCGCATCGGGGGTTTCCTGGATGCGTTTTTTCACACGAAGGCGATAGGTCTGCGCGCTCATTTCGAAATTTTTCTGGAAATTGGGGGAGGAATGCAGGAGCACTTGCTCCGATTTGAGGCGTGCAAAAGTAAAAAGAAATGCCATGCTCAGAGATGCGCGATACCTGTTGGCTTACCTGCTGCCGCTGACGGTGTGGATGTCCCTGAACTGGGGGGGCGGGTGGAGTTTCACCGCGGTGCTATTCGGCTTTGGGTTGATTCCGCTTTTGGAGCTGGTGCTTCCCGCCTCGACGGCGAACCTGAGCCCGGAGGCGGAGCGCCGGAAAGCATCCATGCTCTTTTTCGATGTGCTGCTTTATCTGAACGTGCCCTTGCTCTGGTGGCTGCTGGTGAAGTACCTGCGGCTCGTGAGCGGGGGCGGTTTGGCGGGGGAGGAGTGGCTGGGTATGACTCTGGCGACGGGTCTCCTCATCGGGACCATCGGCATCAACGTGGCGCACGAGCTGGGGCATCGGGCGGGCGCCCTGCCCCAGGCGGCGGCCAAGCTCCTCCTGTTGCCCGCCCTGTACCTGCACTTCACCCTGGAGCACAACCGCGGCCACCATCGCTGGGTGGCCACCGACCGGGATCCGGCCTCCGCCCGCCTGGGCGAGTCGGTCTATGCCTTCTGGCTGCGCTCCATCACCGGGAGCTACCTGCATGCCTGGGCGCTGGAGCGCAGCCGCCTGAGCAAAAAGGGAAAGCCCTTTTGGAGCCTGCACAACCAGATGCTCTGGTACCTCCTGATTCAAGCGCTGTACGTGGGAGGCATCGCCTGGGTTTTGGGGTTGGAGGCGGCGGCTTCGGCGGTGCTGGTCGGCCTGCTGGGGGTGCTGCTGCTCGAGACCGTCAACTACATCGAGCACTACGGCTTGCGTCGCCGCCGCCTGCCGAACGGCCGCTATGAAAAGGTGCAGCCCTGGCATTCCTGGAACTCCAACCACGAGATGGGCCGCATCATGCTCTACGAATTGACCCGCCACAGCGACCACCACTACAAGGCCAGCCGAAAGTACCAGATTTTGCGCCATTTCGAGGAAAGCCCGCAACTGCCCCTGGGCTACCCCGCCAGCATGTTGGTGGCACTGGTGCCGCCCCTCTGGTTTCGGATGATGAACCCCCGAATCCCCCAAACCCAACCCGCCGCCTGAGCCCCCGCCCGGGCTCCTTCCCTGTTGTGGGGCCGACATCTTCCGGGCAGGCACCTACGGCGAGTCGGGGGGAATCTTTAACTTCAACCTTCCATTTCGCAGCTAATTGCCAACCTCCGCCGTTCTCCTTGCAGCCTCGTACCTGCGGGAACGGGGAGGTGAAACGCGGAGCAATCCGGTTTCACTCAATTGCCCATACATGGATATCGCTTTACCGGTCGGATTGAGTGAGAAAGACCTGCTGCTGGCCTGCCTGCGCCAAGAGCGCTGGGCCCAGCGGCTCATCTATGAGGAGTACTACGGCAAGATGATGGGCGTCTGCCTGCGCTATGCCGGCAACTCGGACGAAGCCCTCGACATCCTGCACGAAGGCTTCATCAAGGTCTTTCGCAACATCGGCAAGTACGAACCCGGCACCTCCCTCAGTGCCTGGATTCGCCGCATCATGGTCAATACGGCCATTGATTTTTACCGCAAGGCCGTGCGACGACGCACCGAGGACATCGAGCAAGCCTACGACCTGAGCTTTCAGGGCGCCGATGCGGTGAGCAACCTGACGGAGGAGGAAATCCTCAAAGCCGTCCAGGAGCTCTCCCCCGCCTATCGGGCGGTGTTCAACCTCTACGTCATCGACGGCTATTCGCACAAGGAAATCGCCGACATCCTGGGCATTACGGAAAGCACCTCGAGGTCCAACCTCGTGAAGGCCCGCCTGAAACTGAAAGAGAAGCTGATCAGGAGCAACGCCGAGTATGGAAACCTGGAGTAACTTCGACGAACAATTGCGCCGCGCGCTCGAAAACCTGGAACCCGCCTTCCGGGAATCCCACTGGGAGTTGTTCGAGCAACGCCTGCTTGCGGAGGACATCCTGTCCGGTGCGCAAGAGGAAGATATCCCCGTGGACGAAGTGGCGCGCCTCGGACTCCAGGATTTGAGCGTCCCCACCCCGAAAGATGCCTGGGCCGCCTTCGAAGAAAAATTGACCGCGGCGGAGCAGCCCTCCCAGCCCGATACCCTGCCGGTAGAGGAGTTGGTCCGGCAATCCCTCGAACGGTACGAAGCGCCCTATAACCCCGGCCATTGGGTGCGCTTCTCCGAAATGCTGGACGAGACCTTCTCCCTGCGGGGCAAGCTCTATCGCTACAAGGTGATGGAGGCGGTGCTCATGCTCTTGTTGTTGCTCACCTTCATCAATTTCTTCCCCTTCGGCCGAGGCACCGCCCCCGAACAAGCCGGCACCCCCGAGGGGCGGACGCTCCTTACACCCGCTCCTGCCGGGCCGGTCGCCGCCCCAGCGGAGGCACCTCTTCCGCCGCCTCCCCGTACCGATGCTCCGATGGAAGCGCTCGCTGCTTCCCCTTCCGCCAATCGGTTGCTTGCCGAGCGGGATTCTCGTCAGCAGGGGAGCCTCGCGTCGGTGCCGATGGCCGAAGTGCAGCCCCTGGGGAGCTTCTCCCCGCTCGATGGAGTGGACCTGGCAAGTCGTTTGCCGAATGCTTCTGCTTCGACCAACCTCCGCCCCTCCATCCTCCAACCCGGGGAGGGCCTTCCTCTGTTGGCGCTCCACTCCCTGCCGCAAACTTCCGGGGTGCCCAGCCTCCCCCTCGAACCGCCCACCCCGCCCCGCGAAAAGCTTTGGCGCTTCAGCATGTTCGCTTCCTCGGATTTCAACATCGTCTATTCCCCGCCGGAGCTCGTCTTCGACACCCTCATCGGGCGCGACACCACCTTCGCCGTGGGTTATGGGGGCGGGCTGACCGTCAGTTTCAAAACCGGCCGCTGGGAATTCCAAAGCGGGGGTATTTATTCTTTCAAACGCTACATTCCCAAAACCCCCGACCACACCTACCAGGACCAGCAGGGGTATTTCGTTTTGGAAAAGTTCAAGAGCATCCAGATGGACCTGCTCCAGGTGCCCCTCCATGTGCACTTCCACTTCCTCGACCAGCCCAAATGGAAGGTGTACGGGGTGGGCGGTTTGAGTTTGAACCTCGTTCTCACCCCGGTGTATGAAGTCGTGCAAACCCGCCGGGTGCAGGCTTTCTCCATTCCCGACGAAAGTTTCGGCTCGTTGAAGGAAGAGAAAGACTTCCCGCACGGCCTGCTCGAGGGGGGCAGCTTCCGGGACAATGCCTTCCTGACGGGCAACATCGGGCTGGGGGTGGAACGCTTCCTCCATCCGCGGTGGAGTGTGTTCCTGCAGCCCAATTATCAGTACTTCCTTTCCAAAAAGGGCATCGGCCCCAACCAGGACAAAATCTACACCCTTTCCCTCCATTTAGGCACCAAGGTCTCCCTGAAATAGGGGTGACCTCTCCGTTTTTTCCCTTCTCGTAACCGGCTGATTCTTCCGGCATTGGGGCAAGTGTCCCAATGCAGACAGGGGGAATTTTGCACCTGTCCGTGCTCGGACAGCCGCGCCTGCCGTTCGGTTGTAAATCGCACTCAGGAATCCGCAATTGTTCCCATGAGCAGGCCGGTCGTTTCCCGCGCGGGCTGAAAAGATCCGGTTCACTCCCCAACCCACTGACTACAAGCAGCAAAGGTGATATGGCAACCTCTCGATTCGAGGGTTGCGAAGGAATGGAATCTTGCCCAACGGACAAGGCGGCCTTCGCACTTATTCCTCCATCTGAAAAAAAAATCATCAGCCATGAAAAAACTCACCTTGACCATCTTCAGCCTGCTACTCCTGGGCCCTTGGCTTGCGGGGCAGCAGCGGGAGCTGCGCTTCGAAACCAAATCGGCCATGTACGCCGCCAATGAAGAATGGCTCACCTTTGCCTGCGAGGTGCCCGACGGAATGGTGGAGCTGGGTCTGAAGCACCAAAGCGAGATGTATTGGTACAGCCTGTACAACCTCGGCAACCTCCTGTTCCGCTCCGGGATGGGGGTGCACGTCGTATCCAGCCCGCTGTTTGAAAAACACGCCAAAGAAGACAAGGGCATGCCCTGGTCGAAAGGGATGTTGCCCATGCGCCAGCGCAAGTTCTTGTTGCACAAGGTCGCTCAATTCAAAGCCAAGTCCGGCGCCGCCCAACTGGACAACCCCGTGTTCAAAGGTTACGGCCCACCGCCCGGCGCCTACCCCATTTACCTGGAATTTTCCGCCGGGACGCCCACCTTCGTCCACGACCCCAACCTGCAGGACTGGGGCACCCTGCGCTGGGACCCCGCCACCTTCGACAAAAGCATGAACCCCGGCGCCTGGGGCCAAACCCTGATGAAACAAATCCTCTGGGCGCGGGACTTCTTCCACGAAAACCGCAGCTCCGGCGGCATCACCTACGTCGGTACCGGCGCCCACGACGGAGCCCATGGCTTTCGCGGGTCCATGCTCATTGCCCTGGCCTTGAACAAAGCCTTCGCCCTGAAAGAAACCCTGGCCTACAACCCCCAAACCGGCAAACTGGGCAGCGTGGACCCCATGAACTACGACCCGAAAAAAGGCCCCCTGTACTACCCGCACCGCTACGAGGTCCGTTTCAAGAGCATGGCCAAACCCATGATGAACATGATGGTGCCCGGTAAGGCACCCGATTGGCCGAAGAAGTTCCTCGTCACCGACAACAGCAGCGACCTGTTCGACGTGGCCTCTCTGCTCTGGGGGCTCAGCGAGTTTTACTACATCACCGACCCCACCGTGAAAGATGCCTTCGATGCTTTGTTCGGCGACCCGAAATGGATTGCCAAAGACAAGTCCGAAGCCGAAATCAAAGCCGCCCTCAAGCAGGGCAAGACCATCTTTCCCAAAGAAGACCCGCACAAGCTGTCCAAAGGCATGACGGCCGTGAACTTCAAGAACATCATGGCCCTGCATTTCAACGGCTCCAAAGGCACTTTCGTGGACAGCTGGAAACCCGGCCAAGGGCAGGGCAAGCACATTACCACTGCCAACGCCGGCATGGCCGTCGTGGCACTGGCCAACGTGTATCACCGCCTGCACGACGTGGACATGATTCGGCAGGGAGCCAGGAAGATGCTCCTGGCCCAGGCCGATTTCCTGCTCCAACACCAGGATTCGGACGGCTCGGTGGCCAATGGCTTCGATCTCAGCGGCCAGGCCGACAAGAGCGCCAAATCGCTGCTGTCGCAAGCCATGGCCATGCGTGCCTGGCTGGCCGCTTACCAAATCACCAAAGACAAAAAGTACCTCGACGCCGCCGAACGCACCTTCGAGTTCATGCAGAACAACCTCTGGCACGAAGGCGCAGGCGTGTACCGGGCCTACGTCGGCGCCACCCAAAGCAAATTCGACGGCATGAACTACGGCGCCACCCTGGGGGCCCTGCGCGAACTGGCCATCGCCCGCAATGCCAACGACCGGGCACCCGTGGCCAACCGACTCGACGAATTCTTCTTCAACGTCTCGAACAAGGCAGGCCTGCAAATCGCCGAAATCAACATGACCGGCGAAATGATCCCCGATGCCCGACAGGCCGCCGAAATGCAAAAGAAAATGATGGAGCTGGAGAAAAAAGACCCCCAGAAAGCCATGGCGATGAAGAAGAAAATGATGGATTCCGACCAGGACGGGGTGCCCAAGCCCAAGTTCGTCATGGGTACCTCGAAAGGAGCGGCTCCCGTCCATGCGGCCAGCGTCACCATTCCTACGCGCTGAGCCCACCGCCCGCGCCTTTGACTTTGAACCGGGGCCGGCCCCCCGGCGAATGACCGGAAAAAGCGCCATCCTGTTGTTTTTCCCGGCGGGGCCGCCCCTTCTTTCTCGATTCCAAAACCCATCCACCAATGCGTTGCAAATTCTTGTTAGCCCTATTGCTCGGTTTCTCCACCGTTGATTATTCCGCGGCCCAAACCGGCGAAGCAGGCGCCATCGTCGGTCGGGTGCTGTATGCCGGGGGCGCCGTGCATCGAACCCTCAATTTCATCAAAGACGAAACCACCTGCGGCTCCGAGGAACTCGTGGACGAAAGCCTGCTGGCCGGGCCGAACGGGGAGCTGGCCTGGGCCGTGGTGGGCATCGCCTCCGAAATTCAGGGGGGGAAGGGCTTGGACGCCTTGCCCGGAGAGCGTGCTCTGGTCCAGGAAATGTGTGTGTATCGCCCCCACGTGGTTTTGGCGGGGGTGGGGCAACCCTTCGCCATCCACAACCACGACCACACCCTGCACAACGTCCGAACCGTCTCCTTCTTCAACGATGTGGTGAACAAGGTCCAGATTTACGTGCCCAACGCCCCCGCTCCAGTCGATACCGTCACCTTCACGGAGCCGGAGGTCATCGAAGTCCTCTGCGATGTGCACGGCTGGATGAAAGCCTACATCCACGTGGTCGAGCACCCTTACTACCAGGTGACCGGGGAGGATGGAAACTTTCGCCTCGAGGACGTTCCGCCCGGAACCTACACCCTGAAAGTATGGCACGAGAAATTGGGCGAGCTGGAAAAGGAAGTGGAAGTGAAAGCCGGTGAAACCACGACGGTGGATTTCACCTTCCCGCCCCTGAAAGGTTGACCCCGACCAAAGATTGATTTGGGTGGGTTTTTAATAAATGTCTTCGAGGTGTGTTGCCCTGCGGCTTCCGCCTGCGGGGTAACACCTTCGGAGCATTTCCCCCCAAATCGTGCACCTGATTCCTGGATGCACGAGTGGCGGGGAGGGCTTCGGCTCTCTTGGCCCTCCTCATCACCTTTGTGCATTTAGTCAGATTCCATTCGGCAGGAGGCGCAGCACCTCTCACCTGCTCGGTGCTGCCCTCCTGTAATCTTGCCTCTTGCCCCCTTTCTGCCTCACCGTCTAAACGAGTACGCATGAAACGCACCATTCCTTCCCGGGCGCGCAGGCTGTTCCGGGGCCTCGGCTTTTTCGTGTTGTTGAGTGGGGCCTTGCGCGCCCAAAATGACCCCTGGGTGGCGCCTCCTTCGGCGGATGCCCTGCAGAACCCCCTGAAAGGAGATGCCGCGGCCACCGCCGTGGGCGAGCAACTGTTCAAGACCATTTGCTTCGTTTGCCATGGCAATCAGGGCAAAGGCGATGGAATCAATGCGCCGTCTCTGGCCAAAAAGCCCGCCGACCTGACCTCCCGGCGCGTGCAGCGTCAATCCGACGGGGCGCTCTTTTGGAAAATTTCCGAAGGGAACCCGCCCATGCTCACCTTCAAGAACTCCCTGAGCGAGGAGCAGCGCTGGTCTCTGGTCAACTACGTTCGGAAGCTGGGCGAGCTCTACGGCGAGCCCTCCGGTGAGGAATCGGTAGCCGGGGGCAATGGGGCGGCGGCCCCTTCCACCGGTACCTCAAATGCCAAGAGGGTGGAAGCCGAAACCCGGGCCATGCCTTCGCGGGGGGAGCACCCCACCCTTTCCTCAGAACCCGAACCCTTGCCCAATCCATTCGCGGGTATGACCGATGGCAAAGAGCTGTTCCGCAACATTTGCGGGGCTTGCCATACCGTCGGCAAGGGAAAGCTCATCGGCCCCGATTTGAAAGACGTTCACCAACGCCACAGCCGGGACTGGCTCTTCCGCTGGATTCGCTCTTCCCAAAGCCTGGTGCAGGCCGGCGACCCCGAGGCCGTCGAGTTGTTCAACGCCTACAATCAGGTCGTCATGCCCGATCAGCCTTTCCTCGAGGATGCACAGATCGCCGCCATCCTAGACTACATCGCCGAAGCGGGGAAACCCGCCGTCACGAGGGCTCCCGGCGGGAGGAGCACTCGTCCTTCAGCGGCCGTTCAGGGGGAATCGTGGAAAGCCCCGAAAGGGAAAACCTTCGGGCAAACCGTGTTCGGAAAACTCTTTCTCTGGGTGGGATTCCTGCTGGTGTTCGTCACCCTTCTCGTCGTGCCGCTCGTTCTGACCCGCATGTTCCGCGACAGCTATCGGGGTTAGGGTGTGACCGAGCGGGGATGGGGTCTGCGGTGGCGGGGTCGCATCTTTTTCAACTCGGCGGCCAGACCGGCGGCGTTTTTTTCCGACATTTCCGCCAGCGGCAAGCGCACCTCGGGGCTACAGAAGCCCAGCAGTTGGAGCGCTTTTTTGATGCCAGCCGGGTTGCCTTCCACATAGAGCCAGGGGTGGAGGTCGAGCAGGTATTCGTTGAGCTGGCGGGCGCGGGGCAAGTCGCCTTCGAGGGCGGCGCGCACCAGGGCGGAAAACTCGTGGGGGAAGGCGTTGGCAATGACCGAAATGGCACCCTCAGCGCCGGCGGCAATCAGGGGCAGGGTGAGGACGTCGTCTCCCGACAAGACCGCAAACCCTTCCGGGCGGTCCTTGAGGATTTTCATTGCCTGGACCAGGTCGCCGGAGGCTTCCTTGACGGCGATGAATCGCTCGGAGGCCCGCGCCAGACGCAGGGTGGTCTCGGCTCGGAGGTTGCAGCCCGTTCGGCCGGGAACGTTGTACAGGATGATGGGCAGTGGGGAGACTTCCGCTATTTCGAGGTAGTGGCGATAGAGCCCCTCCTGGCTGGGTTTCAGATAGGCCGGGCAGCTCGACATGATGGCGCTGATGCCCTGGAAGTCGAAGCGGCGGATGCGTTCCTTCAACGCTTCGGTGTTGTTGCCGCCGAACATGCCCGCCACCACGGGCACCTTGCCTCCGCTTTCGGCCAGGGTGAAATCGAGGACCTGGCGGCATTCTTCCAGGCTCAGGGTCACGGCCTCACCCGTGGTGCCCAGGGAAACGAGAAAATCCACGCCCCCCTCCAGCACGTGATTCACCAGAGCGCCCAGCGCTTTGAAATCAACCTTTCCGTCCCGGAAAGGGGTGACGAGAGCCACACCCGTGCCTTTAAGTGGTGCGTTCATGCGTATTCCTCATAATTTGCAGCAAAGGAACCATCTCCCGGAAGACCTGCAGATAGTCCTGGGATTGGTCTTCGCGGGCTTCGACGATCAGCTCGGAAACACCGGCAAGCTCTGCGTTCGTCCCTACGCGGAAGGAAGCCCGCGACAGGGCGGCCACGTACTGCAGCGGGATGGAGGCGGCGCGGGAAAAGCTCAGCAAGATGTGGAAGGGCTTTTCCACGAATTCCGCCACCGCCGGGGCCTTGGGGCGCAGAGCCCAATCGAGCTCCTTGCTCGAAAACCCTTTGACGGAAGCAGGCAATTCCACCGGGGCCTTTTCCGGCACGAAGCACAACAGCTCTGCCTGCTTGCCCAGTTTTTTCAGGCTTTTCTTCACTTCCAGCAGCTCGTTCAGGTCCCTTTCCGATTCGACCACCCCCAACAGCCCCACCCGGCGGGCCTGCTCCCAATCGACGCTGCCGCGTCGCTGCCTCGAGCGCTGCAATACCTTGCGCAGCGCCCGCGCGTGAGACCACTTTCGTATGCCGTGAAGAACTCTCATCCGGGGGGTTTTAGGGGGGTGGGTGGGTTCAGGAGTTGACCGAGGTCTTGGAAGCTGCCGTGGCGGCTTTTTCCAGAACATCGTAAACGCCCATGGAGGCGTACTTTTCGATGCGCTGCTGGATGCGCTCCTCCGGGTCCAGGGGCATCAATTCCTGCAGGGTTTTCTTGATGTGGCGCTTGAGGATTTTCGCCATTTCTTCGGGTTGGGAATGGGCCCCGCCCAGCGGCTCCTTGATGATGCCGTCGATGAGGCCGAACTCGTACATGTGGTCGGCGGTGAGTTTGAGGGCTTCGGCGGCTTGTTCCTTGTAATCCCAGCTGCGCCAGAGGATGGAGGAGCAAGACTCGGGCGAAATGACCGAGTACCAGGTGTTTTCGAGCATGTACACCCGGTCGCCGACGCCGATGCCGATGGCGCCGCCGCTGGCCCCCTCCCCGATGACGATGCAAACGATGGGCACGCGCAGTTGGGCCATTTCGAAGAGGTTGCGTGCGATGGCTTCGGCTTGGCCCCGCTCTTCCGCTTCGATGCCCGGGTAGGCGCCCGGCGTGTCGATGAGGGTGACCACGGGAAAGCCGAAACGCTCGGCCAGCTTCATCAGCCGCAAGGCCTTGCGGTAGCCCTCGGGGTAGGCCATGCCGAAGTTGCGATACTGCCGCATCTTGGTGTTCACCCCCTTCTGGTGCCCGATGAGGACGACGCTGCGCCCGTCCAGATTGCCGATGCCCCCGACGATGGCCTTGTCGTCGCGGAAGCAGCGGTCCCCGTGCAACTCGATGAACTTTTTGCACATCTGCCGGATGTAGAACAGGGTGTAGGGGCGCTCGGGGTGGCGGGAGAGCTGCACCTTCTGCCAGCCCGTCAGGTTTTCGTAAATCTCCTTCTTCTTCTGCCGGATTTTCTGCTCCAGTTCCCGAATCATGGGGCTTACGTCCAGGTCGCCCTGTTCGCCCACCTGCTTGATCTTTTCCAACTGCTCGTACAGACTCTCCAGCGGTTTTTCGAATTCGAGGAAAACCATATCGACTTTTTTTGGGAACCTCCCGCATTCCTGGGCTGAGCGCCGGCTGATGGGGGGTGGCGTTCCGAAATAAGCATACAAAATTAGCAATACCCCCTCAGGGGCTCTAATTTTGAGATTTTTTTTCAACCACGGTTGCGGAAAAATGATTTCTGACCTACATTTGCACTCGCTTTTGAAAACACCCTGGATGCAGGGTTTTCCCTTACAGCCGGTCCGGTAGTTCAGTTGGTTAGAATGCCGGCCTGTCACGCCGGAGGTCGCGGGTTCGAGTCCCGTCCGGACCGCAAATGATGGAACAAAGCCCTTGTAAATGCTTGATTTACAAGGGCTTTTCTTTTGGGGGTGACACTTGCAGGCTTTTTCCGATTTCGCCCCCCTTTTTCTTCCCTTCTCGACTCAGTTTCCTTCGGTTTTGATGATTTTGAGCACCTGCCCATCCACGTGCAGGAAGTAGGCACCTTGGGGAAGACCGGTCAAATCCAGGGTGGCGGCCGGCCCGTTGAAAGGCCGGGTGCGTACCTTCCTTCCCCGGGCGTCGAACACCGTGCAGGGAGTTTGGGCCTGCGCCGAATAGCGGACGGAGAGGGGGCCGGAGGTGGGGTTGGGGAAGGCGGTGAGGGTGGCGGGTGGGGCGGAAGGGTCACGGGTGCTGGTGGTGGGGTCGTTGATGGAGCCGTTCAGGTCGTATTGGGAGAAGAAGCGCCAGATTTCCGCGGAGGCGTCGAAGTCTTGGTTGGTGCCGGGGAGGTTGATGCCGCTGCCGGGCCAGGTGTGGCCGCCGCCGTAAACCTTGAAGTGCTCCACGGTGCTGCCCGCATCGCCGCCATCGTAGAGGAAGCGCTCGACGTAGCTTCCGTCGGTGCTCACCACATCGGGCAGGGAAAAGACGGTGGGGGTCGGCAGGCAGTGGTCGAAGTCCACCCAGAACTGAATGACTTCCTCGATGGGCTTGGTCCAGGGGGCGCCTCCGTAGGGGACCACGCCATCCGAATCGCCGTGGATTTGCAACACCGGTACGGGGCGCAGGGGCGCACAATCGTTCCAGGTTTCCGGGGTCATGGACCCCGTCACCGAAGCGATGGCCGCAATGCGGTCGCTGAGCTGGCAGGCCAGCAGAAAGCTCATGTACCCCCCGTTGGACATGCCCGTGGCATAGACCCGTTCCAGGTCGATGTTGTAGTGTACGGCCAGGGTATCGATCAGAGCCTTGGTGAAGCCCACGTCGTCCACGGTACTGCCGACGGTCCACCCTCCCACATTCCAGTGGGCGTTGCCGTTGAACAAAGTGCCCTGCGGGTGGACGAGCAGAAAGCCCGCCGTGTCGGCAATGGGGCGGAAGTCGCCGTAGAACATCTGTTCGAGGGCGTTGCTGGTGTAGCCGTGGAAGTTGAGCACCAGCGGCACCGGCTCCGAGCCGTCGTACATGGCGGGCACGTAGAGCAGGTATTCCCGCAGCAAGCCGTCGTGCTCGAAGGAACCGATGAGGGTGGATTGGGCGGGGAGCCAGCAGCACGACAGGGAAAAGCACAGCAAGAGGGGAAGGCGTTTCATTTGGAGGGTTTTTTCGGTGAAGATTTTTCCTTGTCGCAAGATAAACCGCCCGCCTCAAAGGGAGCCTGCTTCGCCGTAGAAAGTTTTCCCTTCCCGCAGCATGCGCCGCAAGAGGGGGCTGCAGCGGTAGCGCTCCTCGCGGTACTCGTCGAAGAGGCGGTCGAGGGTTTCGACGCACCGGGCGATGCCCGCCTCGTCGGCCCATTGCAACAGGCCTTTGGGGTAATTGACGCCCAGGGTCATGGCTTTGTCCAGGTCGTCCCGGCTGGCGATGCCGAGGTAGAGGGCGTCGGCGGCTTCGTTGATGAGCATGACGACGATGCGCCAGACGATGTGTTCGCCGAGGGTGCGGTCGCGGGTGGGTTCGGGTTTGGGGGCCCCCTCCGAGTAGTCGTAGAAGCCGCGGCCGGTCTTGCGGCCCAGGTAGCCTGCTTCCACCAGTCGTTTCTGGGCGAAGGAGGGCTTGTAGCGCCCGTCGTAGTGGAAGGCCTGGAAGACCGTCTCCGTGACGGTGTAGTTGACGTCGTGCCCGATGAAATCCATCAGGGTGAAGGGTCCCATGCGGAAGCCGCCGATTTCGGTCATGGCCCAGTCGATGGTGGCGGGGTCGGCCAGGCCTTCCTCGTAGATGCGCAGCGCCTCCCCGTAGAAGGGTCGCGCCACCCGATTGACGATGAAGCCGGGGGTGTCCTTTGCCAGCACGGTCACCTTGCCCCAGGAATCGACCAGCGCCCGGGCCCGTTCCAGCGCTTCGGGGGCGGTTTGCAGGGCGGGGGTGATTTCCACAAGCTTCATCAGCGGGGCGGGGTTGAAGAAATGCACCCCCACCACGCGCTCGGGGCGCCGGCAGGCCCCCGCGATGGAGGTGATGGATAGCGAGGAGGTGTTGGTGGCGAGCAGGGCATCCTCGGGCAGCAGCTCCTCCAATTGCCGGAAAAGGGCTTGCTTGGCCTCCAGATTCTCCACGATGGCTTCGAGCACGAAACCACAGCCTCGAAAAGCTCCCAACGATTCCACCGGCCGCACCCGCCCCAGAATGCCGTCGGCCGCTTCCCGGCTCAGGCGGCCTTTCTCCACCAGGCGATTCATGATCTTGCCCAAACCCGCCCGGGCGCGCTCCAGCGCTTCGGGGCTCTGATCGTAAAGCAAAACTTCGTGGCCGGCCGTGGCCGCCACCTGAGCAATGCCGGAGCCCATGGCGCCGCTGCCCACAATGCCGATCCGAGTTGGTTTTTCCATGAAATCAGGGTTGGTTTACGATAGGTTTACAATGGGTTCGCAATGGGTTTACGGTTGGTGGTGTGGGCTTGTGCTTGAGGTGGGGGCGAAGGGGGTTGAAATACCTGGAAATACGTGGAGACAAATGGAAATAAATTGTCCCCACACCCACACCCAACGAACAACGAACAACCCTCCTAACCCGCGCCCTTTCCTGTAAAATCGTAAAACTGTGAAATCGTAAAATCGAAGGGAGGGTGTGGGGTTTGGGTTTGGGTTGGTTTGAACCGCAGTGTGAACCATACGGTCAAGCCAGAGTGCACACGGAGGAAACAGAACCCTCCCCACACCCGCTCCCAACTGCCCACTGCCCACTGCCCACTGCGCTTTCCTGCGGCATCATCTGCGAAATCTGCGGTTCCAACGCCCCCAGACCCAAACCCCCACCCAACTCTAAACTTTCCACTCTAAACTCTCCACTCTAAACTCTCCACTCCCACAAGAGGGTGTCGCCAAACGGCAAAAGAGGTTTCGGGGTGTCATGGTTTCAAGGGTTCGCAATGGGTTTGCAGTTGGTTTACGATGGGATTCCCGCCTACTTATTTCCCTGTCTCCATTTGTCTCCACTTGTTTCCACTTGTGTGGGGCTCAATATCGCAAAAGAAATTCCAGGCGCTCGGCCAGTCGGCTTTCCGCCAGGAATTGCTTTTCGAGGGGGGCGGCGAAGGGCACCGGCGTATCGAGACTGGCGACGCGGACGAGGGGCGCGTCCAGGTACTCGAAGCAGCGTTCGGCGATGAGGGCGGCCAGTTCGCCCCCGAAGCCCCCCGTCAGGGTGTCTTCGTGCAGCAGGAGCACCTTGCCGGTCTTTTGCACCGAGGCTTCCACCGTGTCGAAATCGAGGGGCACCAGGGTGCGCAGGTCGATGATTTCCACATCGGCGCCGAGGGCTTCGACCACCCGCTGTGCCCAGTGAACCCCCATCCCATAGGTGATGATGCTGGCCTCCTTGCCGGAACGCACCACCCCCGCCTTGCCGATTTCCTCGGTGAAGTAGCCTTCGGGCACCGGCCCCGAAACGCTCCGGTACAGGGCCTTGTGCTCGAAGAACATCACGGGGTTGGGGTCTTCGAAGCCGGCCAGCAGCAGGCCTTTGGCGTCGTGGGGGTTGGAGGGGTACACCACCTTGAGCCCCGGGGTGTGGGTGAACCAGGCTTCGTTGCTTTGTGAGTGGAAAGGCCCCGCCCCCACCCCGGCCCCCGTAGGCATGCGGATGACCACGTCGGCAGCGTGGCCCCAGCGGTAGTGCACTTTCGCCAGGTTGTTGACGATCTGATTGAAACCGCAGGTGACGAAATCGGCGAACTGCATCTCCACCATGGCCTTGAAGCCTTTCAGGGTCAGGCCCAGGGCGATGCCCACGATGGCGCTTTCGCAAAGGGGCGTGTTGCGCACCCGCTCGCGCCCGTAGCGCTCCACCAGCCCCTCCGTGATTTTGAACACCCCCCCGTATTCGGCGATGTCCTGCCCCATGAGCACGAGCCCGGGGTGCCGCTCCATGGCTTCGCGCAGGCCCTCGCTCAGGGCATCGACGAAGCGGAGATCCCGGGCGGCCCCTGTGGGTTTCACGGGCTTGCCGGCAAAGGGCGCATAGACGTCGGCGAGTTCCCGGCCGGGGTCCGCTTCTACGGGGGGCTCTTCGAAGGCTTCGGCCAGAGCCGCCTCGATTTCCTTCTTGATGCGGTTGCGCAGGGCTTGCTTTCGTTCGGGGGTGAGCAGACCTTCCTCGAGCAGGAAGGCTTCGTAGTTCTGCACGGGGTCTTTGGCGGCCCATTCCTCCATCAGGGCTTTGGGCACGTACTTCGTGCCCGAGGCTTCCTCGTGGCCCCGCATGCGGAAGGTCATGCACTCGACGAGGACGGGTTCGGGTTTGCGGCGCATTTGCTCGGCCAGGTCGCGCAGGGTGGTGAAGACCTCCAGGACGTTGTTCCCGTCCAGAACGACGGACTTCATGCCGTAGCCGCGGGCGCGGTCGGCCAGTTGCTTGCAGGCGTATTGCTCGGAGGTGGGGGTGGAAAGGCCGTAGCCGTTGTTTTCGATGAGAAAAATGACGGGCAGCTTCCAGACGGAGGCCACGTTCAGGGCCTCGTGAAATTCCCCCTCACTGGTGCCGCCCTCCCCCGTAAAGGCGAGCGAGACTTTGCCTTCCTCACGCAGCCGGTGCGCCAGCGCCACCCCCGCCGCCAGACTCAGTTGCGGCCCCAGGTGGCTGATCATGCCCACGATGTGGTATTCCGGCGCCCCGAAGTGAAAGCTGCGGTCGCGCCCCTTGGTGAAGCCTTTGGCTTTGCCCTGCCACTGACAGAACAGCCGCACCAGCGGGATGCCCCGCGTGGTGAACACCCCCAGGTTGCGGTGCATGGGGAAAATCAGCTCGTCGTCGTGCAGGGCGCTGGTAGCCCCCACGGCAATCGCCTCCTGGCCGATGCCGCTGAACCACTTGCTGATTTTGCCCTGCCGCAGCAGCACCAACATCTTTTCCTCGATCATCCGGGGGCGCAGCATGCGCTCGTACAACTGCAGCAGGAGCGCCTCGTCGAGCCCCTTATGGTCGAATTGTATCACCCGCTCCGTGGTTGTTGCCATCTCTCTGTTATTTTTGGGCTTGGCTTCGGGGGCGAAGCGCGTCGCTTTTCTCCCCCGGAGGGGCAAAGGTCAAGGTAAGAAAGGGAACGGCCAAGCGTTTTGCCTCGCCTCCTTTCCGCATGCAAGCCGTCGAAATCATGGAAAACGAGTCTCACAATCCATCCCGGGCGCTTCTGCTGCGCAGCTTCGAGGTGGAAACACCCCCCGAAGACCTCTCGGAAGAGCAGGTGCTCGAGGCGCTTTCCGAGCGCATCGCCTACATGCTCGAGCACCAGATGGAGTACCTCCTCAGCCTGCTCTACCGCAACGACGTGGAAGAGCACCACATTCAGCGCGTGCTCTCCCCCGCCTGGCCCGAACCCGCCCCCCTGGCCCTGGCCAAGCTCGTGCTCGAACGCCAGAAAAACCGCCTCCAGACCAAAAAGCAAATCCGCGTGGACCCCATCCCCGACCTCGACGACGAATTGAAACTTTAAGGGGTCATAGGCGCGCGGAATGACCAGGGACGGGTTGGGGTTTCGATGGGTGCGGGTGGGAGGCGCCTTGTCCACACCCCCACCTCATACGCTCCACCTCCTATAGCGCCGGTGAATGAGGACGAATGATGGAGAAGGAGGATTTGAGTAATCGAGGAACCGAGGATTTGAGGAACCGATGTCTTGTCCTGAAATAGGTTGGCACCAGAAAGAACGTTGGGTGAGAAACTGCGTATGTGCTGCGGTTTTGAAAGGAGGAACCGAGAAACCGAAGAGCGTCTGGCTGCCCTGAAATGCATTCAACCTGAATCACCGAGCCTATAATTGAACGAACCATGCCGGACAAACCGAACCCGATAGCCTCGCCGCCGGATACCATCCAGAACTTCATCGGGGGGCAATTCCAGGACGCCGCCGATGGGGGGCGGCTCGAAAACGTCAACCCCGCAACGGGAAAAGTCTATTCCACTTTGCCCGACAGCGGCGCCGAAGACGTCCAGCGGGCCGTGGAAGCCGCCCGGCGCGCCTTCCCCCAATGGTCGAGCTGCGGCCTTCAGGAGCGCTACCGCATCCTGAACCGCATAGCCGAGCTCATCGGCCGGCACCGCGACGAGCTGGCCGCCGCCGAGAGCCGCGATTCCGGCAAACCCCTCTGGCTGTCGAAAAGCGTGGACATCCCCCGCGCCGAAGCCAACTTCCGATTCTTCGCCACCGCCATCCTGCACTTCGCCAGCGAGGCACACCCCATGGAGGGGTTCGCCGTCAATTACACCCTGCGGCAGCCCCTCGGCGTGGTGGGCTGCATCTCCCCCTGGAACCTCCCGCTCTACCTCTTCACCTGGAAGATTGCCCCCGCCCTAGCCGCCGGCAACTGCGTGGTGGCCAAGCCCAGCGAAATGACCCCCATGACGGCCTACCTGCTGGCACACCTCTGCCGCGAAGCGGGCCTGCCCGACGGCGTCCTCAACATCCTGCACGGCCTGGGTCCCCGTGTGGGGCAGGCCATCGTCGAGCACCCCGACATCGAGGCCATCTCCTTCACCGGCGGCACCCGCACGGGGGCGCACATCGCCGCCGTCGCCGCGCCCAAATTCAAGAAGCTGTCCTTGGAAATGGGCGGCAAGAACCCCAACATCATCTTCGCCGACTGCGACTTCGAGGAAATGATGAAAACCACCCTGCGCTCTTCCTTCGCCAACAACGGCCAGATCTGCCTCTGCGGCTCGCGCGTTTACGTCGAGCGGCCGCTCTACGAGCGCTTTCGCGATGAGCTCGTCCGGCGGGCGCAGGGCATCCGAGTCGGCGACCCCTTCGCCGAAGACACCCGGCAGGGGGCCGTGGTCTCCAGGCAGCATTTCGAAAAAATCCTCGGCTGCCTGCGCCAGGCCCGCGAAGAAGGCGGAACCCTCCTCTGTGGCGGCGAGCCCCTCTCCCTGAACGGCGAACTCCGGGGTGGATTCTACCTCAGCCCCGCCGTCATCGAAGGCCTCGACATCGGCTGCCGCACCAACCAGGAGGAAATCTTCGGACCCGTCGTCACCATCCAGCCCTTCGACACCGAAGAAGAAGCCCTCGCCCTGGCCAACGGTACCGCCTACGGCCTTTCCGCCACCCTCTGGACCCGCAACCTCGACCGCGCCCACCGCATGGCCGAAAAGCTCGAGGCCGGCATCGTCTGGGTCAATTGCTGGCTCCTGCGCGACCTGCGCACCCCCTTCGGGGGCGTCAAAAACTCCGGCCTCGGCCGCGAAGGGGGCTTCGAAGCCCTCCGTTTCTTCACCGAACCCAAAAACGTCTGCATCCGTTACGGGAAGCCCTATCCCTGAACCGCAGGGAGGAAAGCCGTTCTCTTGGGGGCGCTGGAACCGCAGATTTCGCAGCTGATGCCGCAGGAAAGCGCAGTTTGCAGTAGGCAGTAGGCAGTAGGCAGTGGGCAGTAGGCAGTTTGCAGTAGGCAGTAGGCAGTAGGCAGTAGGCAGTGGGCAGTAGGCAGTGGGCAGTAGGCAGTTGGGTGCGGGGGAGCGGGTGTGGGGAGGGTTCTGTTTACTCCGTGTGCACTCTGGCTTGACCGTATGGTTCACACTGCGGTTCAAACCAACCCAGACCTCAAACTCTCCCTTCGATTTTACGATTTTACAGGAAAGGGCGCGGGTTAGGAGGGTTGTTCGTTG
>CAZBYX010000022.1:0-22598 GCA_964496055.1 uncultured Saprospiraceae bacterium | reverse complement strand
TGAAACAAGTGGAAATAGGTGGAGACAGGTTGAAATAAAAGGTCCCAGGGTCTCAGGGTTTCACGGTCTCAGGGTCTCAGGGTTTCACGGTCTCAGGGTCTCAGGGTCTCAGGGGGGTGCGATGGGAAAGACGTCGAAACATATGGAAATAGGTGGAGACAAATGGAAAATAATTGGGGTGGGTTTGCAATGGGTTCACAGTTGGCTTACGATGGGTTTACGATGGGTTTACGATGGGTGGTTTGAGGTGTGGGGTGTGGGATTGAAACACATAGAAATAGGTGGAGACAAGTTGAAATAACTTGTCTCCAGCCCGCTCCTCCCCGCCCATCATGTAAATCCTGCCCATCTTGGCAATCCTGATTCTGACGGCTCCCCCAAACCCACACCCCCACGTCAAATCCTCAGATCTTCGAATCCTCGAATCCTCACTCAATTGTAAAATCGTAAAACTGTAAAACCGTAAAATTGAATGGTGTCGAGGTTTCGGGGTTTTGGGGTTTCACGGGTGCACGATGGGAAAGACACAGAAACAAATGGAAATAGGTGGAGACAAGTTGAAATAAATTGTCTCCAGCCCGCTCCTCCCCGCCCATCATGTAAATCCTGCCCATCTTGGCAATCCTGATTCTGACAGCTCCCCCAAACCCAAACCCAAACCCAACGAACAACCAACAACGATCAACGATCAACGAACAACCCCCGTCGCGATCGTCCGATTGGCGTTTTTTCCACGGGGCGCCGGCCCGCAGGAACAGCCCTTCCCTACGTCAGTTTGCGCACTTTCAGGCGGATGGAATTGCCGATGACGACCACGTCGGAGAAGGCCATGAACAAAGCCCCCCACATGGGGTTGAGGTAGCCCATAGCCGCTACGGGGATGGCGACGACGTTGTAAGCGAAGGCCCAGAAGAGGTTTTGGCGGATGGTCTGAACCGTTTTGCGGCAAATCTTGAGGGCTTTGACCAGGCGCAGAAGGCTGCCTTCCAGCAAGACGATTTGCGCCGATTGGATGGCCACCCGGCTGGCACTGCTCAAGGATACGCCGATGGTGGCGCGCGCCAGGGCGGGGGCGTCGTTGATGCCGTCGCCGACCATGGCGGTGGGCGCTTGCTCGGACAGCCGCTCGATGAGGGCAAGTTTTTCTTCGGGTTTTTGCTCGGCATAGAACTCCTCGATGCCCAGCTGGCGGGCCAGGGCTTCGGTTTTCTCCTTTCTGTCGCCGCTGAGCAGGACGGGCCGGATGCCCAGTTCCTTCAGGGCCTCGATGGCGGAGCGGGCGTCGGGGCGCAATTCGTCTTCCAATTCCAGGGCGGCCACGAGTTGCCCGTCGCGGCTGAGGAACAAGTGTTCGGGGCGTTCCTCATCTTCGATGCCGACGAAGCGGGCCGAGCCCAGGCGAAAAACCGCCCCCGAAGCCTCTTCCCCCTCGACCCCCATACCCTTGATCTCCTGAACCCGCACGAAACGGTGCTCTGAGTCCAGCTGGAAATCGGGGCGGCGCTCCAGTTCATCCACCAGGGATTTGGCCAAGGGGTGGGAGGAGTGCCGTTCGAGTTGGTAGATGATGGAGGGGATTTCGGCATCCATTCCGTTGAGGGTTTCGAAGCGGCGCAGGCGGAAGCGCCCGGTGGTCAGGGTTCCGGTTTTGTCGAAGACCATGGTTCGGATGCGGGAGAACACTTCCACACTGCTCCCCCCCTTGACGAGGATGCCGTTGCGCGCCATGCGCCCCACACCCACCATGACGGCGGTGGGGGTGGCCAGCCCCATGGCACAGGGGCAGGAGATGACCAGCACCGCGATGCTGTTCAGCAGGGCTTGCTGCACACTCAAACCGAACACCCCCACCCCACCCGCAAAGGTGAGCAGGGCGATGAGCAAGACGGCCGGCACAAAGACGGCGCTCACCCGATCGGCCAGGCGCTGGATCGAGGGCTTGTCGCGCTGGGCGGATTTGACCAGCTCGATCATGCGGCTCAGGGTGGTATCCTTGCCGACGGCGGTGGCTTTCATCAACACATTTCCGCTCACCAACAGGGAACCGCTCACCACCTCGTCTCCCGCCTCCTTTCGAACGGGCAGGCTCTCCCCCGTCAGCATGGACTCGTCCACCGTGGCTTGCCCCTGCAGCACCACCCCATCCACGGGGATGCGGTCACCTTCGTTCACCTGAAGGCGGTCACCGGGAAGGACCTGGGACTGAGGCAGGGTGACCACGGCGCCGGATGGGGTGATTTTGCGCACCGTTTCCACTTGCAGTTTGCTCAGTTCCTCGATGGCGGTGGTGGTCTGCTTCACCGAGCGCCATTCCAGCCAGTTGCCCACCAAAACGAGGGTGATGATGGTGGCGGAGGTTTCGAAGAAGAAGTAGTCCGGCTCCTGCAGATACAGACCGATGAGGCTGTAAACGAATGCCGCGGTGCTGCCCAGGAAAATGAGCACGTCCATGTGGGTGGTACCCCGCCGCACCGCCGCCCAGGAACTGCGACCGAATTGCAGCACACCCACGACGTAAACCGGCAGGGCCAATGCCAACTGGACATACCCGTTCATCAGCCAGGCGGGAACGCCCCCGCCGAGGCTCATCACCAGATGGGGCACCAGCAACGGCAGGGTGAACAGCGCACAGAACAATATCCTACGGATGTAAGGGTCCCGACCGGCTCGAGCCTTTTCGTCCTCGACCACCGCATAGCCCATCTTCTTAAGCTCGGCCCGGATGCGTGGCAAAAGGCGCTCCTCTTCACAGTGAAAACGCAAGGTGGATGTCGAGAAATCGACATCCACCTCTTTCAAGCCCTGGCTTTCTAAATATCGGGCTATATTCGCTGCACAGTTGGTGCAGGTCATGCCTTCGATTTTCCACTCGATTGTTTGCATGGGAGGTTTGGATTTGACTTGCCGCGGCTCCGCCGCCGTTTTTTCGATTTCCCGTCTCTTAGCGTGAACAAAATTAGAGCAATTTGGATTCAACTCTCGGGCATTCGCGCTTGTGCCCGCCTGAGTGATCGTCCCTGCCCGCAAATTCTCACATCACCCTTCTTTGTCGGATTTCCGAATGAACTAAAAATCTTCGAGCGATGAAAACGAAAAAACATCTGCTGTATCTGGCCCTGGCCCTGACGACCGCTTTCTTCTGGGCTTGCAACTCAACCGGAAGTGGCGAGGAAACTTCCACCGAAACGGAGGAAGCAGCCGCCACCGAAACGAAGTACACGCTGACGCCGTTCTCCCCCTCGGTGGAATTCCCAGACGCCAAGATTGAATCCATGAGCTACGAGAACGGCAAGTTCACCTTCGTCATCGGAGGGGAAAGCTATCAGCTCGGCGTCCAAACCCCGGACGCCCCCCAGAAAATGTGTGCCAACTCGGACAAAGGGCAGCACATCCACCTCATCGTGGACAACCAGCCCTACGCGGCCAAGTACACCCCCGAATTCGAGTACGACATACCCGATGGGGAGCATTATTTGCTGGCCTTTCTCAGCCGCTCTTACCACGAAAGCATCAAAACCCCGGATGCGCACGTGGCCCTGAAGGTGAAAGTGAAAGACAAAACCATTCAGGCTCAGGAACCCATCACCGAGCCGATGCTGTTCTACAGCCGCCCCAAAGGCACCTACGTCGGCAAGGAACAAACCGACAAGGTCATGCTCGATTTCTATCTGGTGAATGTGGAACTGGGCGACAACTACAAGGTGAAAGTGGACATCAACGACGAGGAGAGCTTCACCATTGACCAGTGGCAGCCCTACTACATCGAGGGTCTGCCCATGGGCAAGAACAAAATCCGCCTGACCCTCGTGGATGGGAGCGGCAACCCCGTAGCCACCCCCCTCAACCCCGTGGAACGGGAATTCGAGCTGCGGGCCGACCCCCTGACCGAGCAATGAGGATTCGGGGCGGGCCTCCCGCCCCCCACCCTCAACTTTTGGATGGAATAATTGCATCTGCCACCGGGCTTTCTTACCTTTGCGGGCGCTTTCGAGCACCGGGGCTGCCTGCTCAGCCCCAACCACCCGACCCCGTTGTAGCTCAGCTGGTTAGAGCGCCTGACTGTGGATCAGGAGGTCAGCAGTTCGAGTCTGCTCAACGGGACAAAAGCATTATTCACATCCCTGAATAATGCTTTTTCTTTTTCCGCCCGGGCGCTTCGGCGCCGCACCCACCTCCCGCCTATGACCAAGCAACCTCGGGGCATCGTGCCCAGAAAAATCAAGGGTTTCCGCGACATCGACCCCGGCCTCAACGCCCTGCGCTGGCACATCATCGACACCGCGCGCAAAGTCTATCAAGCCTACGGTTTCGAACACTGGGACACCCCCGTCCTCGAATACGCCGACACCCTCGGCAAATACATGCCCGACGCCGACAGCGTCGAGCAGGGGGTCTATGCCTTCCCCAACCCCGAAGAGGAGCCCGTCCTCCTGCCCAACGGCCAGGAAATGCGCGACGAATTCGGGCAGGTGGTCATGACCCACCACCCCCTGGCCCTGCGCTACGACCTGACCGCCCCCCTGGCCCGGCTCTACGCCGAAGGGCTCTGGATGGACTACCTCAAAAACCGCCTCGAAGCCGGCCGCACCCCGCTGTTTCGGCGCTTCCAGTTCGGACCCGTTTTCCGCTACGAAGTCAAACTCACCCCCGGCCGCTTCCGCGAATTTTGGCAACTGGACTTCGACACCGTCGGCTCCGACGACGTCGCCACCGACGCCGAAGCCTGCATGATTCTCTGCGAAGCCCTCGAAGCCATCGGCCTGCCCCCCGACAGCTTCATCGTGCGGGTCAACAACCGCAAGATCCTCAAGGGCTTCCTGCAGGAAAACGGCGTGCAGGAGGAAGACCAGGAGCAAGCCATCCTGCGCGTCATCGACAAACTGGACAAAGTGGGCTGGGAAGCGGTGCTGCTCGAATTGGGGCCCGGCCGCACCGACAGCTCGGGGGCCGAAATCCCCGGCCTGGGGCTGCCCGAAGAACTCATCGACCGGATGGCCGCCTTCATCAAAGGACTCCCGCGGGAAGCCCCCCGCTCCGAGGTTCTCGCTCATTTGGACGGCCTCGGCCTGCAAAACCCCATCGCCCGGGAAGGCATCGCCGAGCTGGAAAAAATCGATGCCCTATTGAGCGCGCAGGGGTTTGGGTCGGAGCGGGTGATGTTTGACCTGAGCCTCGTGCGCGGCATGGCTTACTATACCGGCCCCGTCTTCGAGGTGGAATCCTTGCAAACCTTCAAGGATGCGAAAGGCAGAGAGCGCAAGGTGGGCTCCATCTGCGGCGGGGGGCGCTACGACGGCCTGGTGGAGCAGTTGTTGAACATTCAGGTGCCCGCCACCGGCGCCTCCATCGGGGTGGACCGCCTGGCCGAGCTCCTGCGCCTCACCCAACAGCAATACGCCGAAGCCACGGGCCCCGTCCTCATCGCCTACTTCGACGACGAGCTGGCCGGCGAATACCAGAACATCGCCCGGGACTTGCGCCGGGCCGGCATCCCCGCCGAAGTGTACTACGGCTTCTACAAAGGCTTCCGCAAGCTGAAAAAGCAGCTCAAGTACGCCGACGAGAAAAACTGCCCCCTGGTGGTGCTTCTCGGCAGCGACGAAGCCGCCCAGGGCATCGTGACGGTGAAAAACCTCCGGCTGGGCGCCCACCTCGCCGGACAAATCGAAGACAAGCGCGAGTTCAACCGACGGGTGCAGACCCAGGTGCCTCGCCAGGAGCTGGTCGCTTTCATTCGGGAAAACTGGAACGCCCCCCTCGAATAACCCGCCCCCGCCCATGAATCCACGCATCGCCATCATCATTCAGGACAGCATCCGCGTGCATCAGGCCCTGCTGCAAGACGAAGCCCTGGTGCTCACCCTGGAACGGGTGGCCCAAACCTGTGTGGAGACCATCCAGAACGGGGGCAAGATTCTCTTTTGCGGCAACGGTGGCAGCGCCGCCGACGCCCAACACCTGGCGGCCGAACTCTCCGGCCGCTTCTATTGGGACCGCGACCCCCTGCCGGCCGAAGCCCTGCACACCAACGTTTCCTTCCTCACGGCCGTCGGCAACGACTATGGCTTCGAAGACGTCTTCGCACGGGCCGTCATCGCAACGGGCAAGGAGGGCGACGTCCTGTTCGCCCTGTCCACCAGCGGGAAGTCGAAAAACATCCTGCACGCCATGGAAACCGCCCGCCAACGGGGGCTCAAGGTGGTGGGTATGAGCGGGGAGTCAGGTGGCAAGATGGCCGCCCACGCCGATTATCTGCTCAAAGTGCCCAGCACCGACACCCCCCGCATTCAGGAATGCCACCTGCTGTTGGGCCACATCATCTGCGAGTTGGTGGAAGTGGGTCTGTTCGGCCAATGACCCCCCCAAACCGCCTCACCGCGCACCCAGCGCCTCCCAAACCAGCCCCGGCACCCGCTCCAACGTTTCGGCCTCCTCGCGGCTCACTCCTGCCACCGCGGCCTTGAGCAGAGTCAGGGTTTCGGGGGCCCGGGCGCGGGGAACGGCGAATTCCAGGGCGGCTTCCAAACCGTAATCGGTGGAGAGAATCTCGGCACCTGCTTTTTTCAAGCCTTCCATTACCGGGCTCATCTTTTCGTACTCGAACTGGAGGCGGAAACACTCCAGCACCTCGCGCTCTTCGATGGCGGCCTTCTCCAGGGCTTGCCGCGTGCTTTCCCGATAGGCGCGAATCAGCCCGGAAGTGCCCAGCAGGGTGCCGCCGAAATAGCGCACCACGACCACCAGGACGTTGGTCAATTCGAAATGGTCGATTTGCCCCAGGATGGGGCGGCCGGCGGTGCCGGAGGGCTCGCCGTCGTCGTTGGCGCGAAAAAGGGCTCCGTCGAATCCGAGCCGATAGGCGTAGCAATGGTGGCGGGCTTTGGGGTGGGCTTTCTTGAGCGCCAGCAGATGTTCCTTGCAGGCGCTTTCCTCGAGGACGGGAAAGGCATAGGCCAAAAACTTGCTGCCCCGGTCGCGGAACAGCCCTTCGGAAGGGGCGGCGATGGTGCGATAGCGCAGGGTCACGGCTGACTCAGGGAAAGCGTTCCGTAGTGCGCCTCGATGTGTTCGATGAGCTCGTCCAGGTTCCAGGCATCCTCCACGCGGTGAGGGCCGATGGCGGTGCGGCGCAGGGCCGTCAGGTAGGCGCCGCTGCCCAGGGCCTTGCCGAAGTCATGAACCAAAGACCGGATGTAGGTGCCCTTGCTGCACCGAACGCGGAACTCCACCTCGGGCAGGGCGATGTGCGTCAAGTCGAAAGATTCGATGAGCACCCGGCGCGGCTTCAACTCCACGGACTCCCCCCGGCGGGCTCGCTTGTAGAGCGGCTGCCCGTCCACCTTGATGGCCGAAAAGAGGGGGGGCACCTGGTCTTGCTCGCCGAGGAACAGCTGTCGCTTCTCCTCGAGCAATTCCGGGGTGATGTGTTCGACGGGGAAGAAGGCATCGGGTTCGGTCTCGGCGTCGTAGGAAGGGGTGGAAGCCCCCAGGCGCAGGCGGCCGGTGTATTCCTTGGGCAGGTTTTGAAACTCGGCCAGCTTCTTGGTGAACTTGCCGGTGCAGATGATGAGCAGGCCCGTAGCCATGGGATCCAGCGTGCCGGCGTGGCCGACTTTGAGCTTTTTCAAGCGCAGGCGCTTCTTGATTTTGTGGCGAATCTTGTTCACCACGTCGAAGGAGGTCCATCCCTGGGGCTTGTCCACTAACAGAAAGGCGCCGGCGAGAAAATCGTAGCGCCGTCGAGGAAGGGGATCGTCCTGGTTCATTTTCTCCACTTGAACCCCGTGAGTTTGAGAATGCGAGGCACCCTGTCAAATTCACGCGGCATGTTGCAATGAAAACCACCTCGGGGCCCGGGTCCTTGGGGGGGGGTGCCACCCCCGATTTCGTGGGGCGCGGCCCCTCGGGCGGCTTCAGGCCTGGAAAAAATACGCTCCGATTGCAAAGGCTGCAACCAGAAAGCAATATACAGAGAAATAGCGTAATTGACTTTGCTTCACCAGCCGCACCATCCACTGGCAGGCGAACCAGCCGGTGAGGAAAGCGGCTGCAAATCCTGCCACCAGCGCCACCAGGTTGACCTCCGGCTGCTGGAAGGCGCCGTCCATGACGTCCTTGGCCATCTTGCCCAGAATGAGGGGCACCACCATGAGAAAAGAAAAGCGGGCGGCGCGCTCCCGGTCGATGCCCAACAAGACGGAGGTGGAAATCGTAGCCCCGGAACGCGAAATGCCGGGCAAAATGGCGACGGCCTGCGCCAGCCCGATGAGGAAGGCATCCCAAAAACCGACGCTCTTTTCGGTGCGCCGGGCGCGGTCGGCCAGATACAACAAGAGCCCCGTGACGATGAGCATCAGCCCGACGAGCAGGATTTGACGCTCGAACAACACCTCCATTTCCTTTTCGAACATCAAGCCGACCACGGCGGCCGGCACCATGCTCAGCAATATTTTCAAAGAATAGCGAAACTCCTCGTTGTTGCGGAACTGAAACAGCCCCTGAACGATTTCGAGCACCTCCTTGCGGTACACCACCAGGGTGGCGAAAGCGGTGGCTCCGTGCAAGACCACGGTCATGAGCATGCTCTCGTGGGCCAGGCTGTCGTCCTGGAGGAAATACTTGGCCAACTCCAGATGGCCGCTGCTGCTGACGGGCAAGAACTCCGTCAATCCCTGGACGATGCCCAAAACCACCGCCCGAATGATCTCTTCCATTTTTCAGTGCTTCAAGTGAGTGAGAAAGGCAGCCCCCCCTCGAGGGAGCTCCTTGCCCCACCGCCTCCCCCCGGCACACGCTTCTCCCCCACCCTTCACGGGCGGGAGGGGGGAAGGGTTCGGGGAAGGGCTACTTTTTCAACACGGCATACACTTCCACCGCCAGTCCGGCCAAAATGAACAGGGGGGCCACGACCGTCCTTCGGGGGCTGTAGATGAGGCTTTCATCCCACACATCCGGGGAAGGCATGGCGCCGCCGCCCATGAGCACGAACCCCACGGCAATGAGGGCAAGACCGATGCCAACCCAGATGAAAAAGGGCTTTTTGAAAATCATCTCCACCTCGGGCGCCCGGCTGGCAGGGCGGCTGCGCGGCGAACTGCGGGGGGCTTTGCGCTCGCTGCCGCCGGTGGTAACCACCACTTTTTTTCGCGTCTTGGATTTGCTTTTACTCATTTCGAATGAGGGTTTTCCCCGCCACGTCAATAGAGGTCATCCACGCGCAACTGCAAATACCTCCGAACGACGTAGAAGGTGCTGAAAAAAGAGATGAGAATACCCAGCAAAAGTAACAGTCCTGCCAGGAGCAAAAGCCCCGGCACCGAAACCGCCCCCTGCAACTCGGGCACCTGACGCCCCGCCAAACCACACACCCCGCCCAACATCAGCAAGGCCAGCACCCCGCTGAGCAACCCGTACCACAGGCTCTTGAGCAAAAAAGGCCGGCTGATGAACTCCCAGGAGGCGCCTACCAGCTCCATGTTTTTGATCAGGAAGCGCCTGGAATACAAGTCCAGCCGGATGGTATTGTGAATCAAGGTGACGGCCACCAACAGGAAAAAAGCACCCACCAACAACATCATCCAGGTCACTTTGCGCAGGTTTTGCCCCAGCTGTTGGATGAGGGTTTCCTGGTAATAAAGGTCCTGCACTGGAAATTCGCGGCGCAGGCGCTCCCGCAGCCCCTGAAGGAAAGCGGGGTCCAGCCATTCGGCTTTCAGGTGAAAGAGGAAAACATCGTAGAGGGGGTTGGTCAATCCCAGCTTAGAGAAATCCTCGCCGAAGGCTTCTTTCATCAGGCGGGCGCCCTCCTCCTTGCTCACCATGCGCAGGCTGCCTTCCTTGATTTCGGGCATGCGCTCCAGTGCATCCTGCAGCGCTTCCAGCTCTTCCAATTCCGCCTCGGGCTTCACCTCCACCATGATTTCCACACTCTCCCGGGAATGCTTCATCAAGGCATTGCCCACCAACAGCAACAAACCAAACAGACCGATGAGGAACAGCACCAGCGCAACGCTGATCACCGCATACAGGTAATTGGGCCGGGTGCCCGGCACGCTCGATTTGCCGCCGTTTCCTTCCGACATAGCTGCTGTGAATTCCGCGCAAAAATAGAAATAGTCGGCAGGCTCCGCCGCCGCCTGCCCGTCCGACCCCGATTTGCGTGCTCCGCTCCTGCATCGGATGCTTGCCCCTTGACGAGCATCGGGAAGAAAGAACAACAGACACAGAGGGGTTGGGGCGAGGGAGAAGGGGAAACCCCCGGAAACTGGGCACCCCTTCCGGATGGGGCCGGTCTCGTTCGGGAGAATGTCACCAATTCACGAAAACCGGAAAGTTGCCCCCATTCCGGGAAAATTTTTAGGGGTTTAACTTATTTGAAAGTCAAAGATTTGAATGAGGGGCAAAAGAAAAATATTCCAAACCCGTAAACTCTTAACTCCCACTCGTTCAGTTCATTAGGGGACAAATCAGCAAATAATTGAAGGACTTCCCGCCAGGAAAAAGAGGGGGGGAATTGTTTGGGGGAGCGGAGAGTTCTTCCTACTTTAGTGCGCTGGCCTTATCAGAGACCTGAACCTGCTTCACTATGAAATCTACCCTGCCTTCCTGTCGTCAAGCTTTCCCGCAACCCTTGAACACGATTGCCGGAACCAGCAAATTTACCCTCCTGGGATAGGTGGTTCCTTCTAATTCATCCAAGCCTGGGATTTTGGGCTTCCACCTTGCCCCGAAAGCCTGAAGAGTTGTCTTTTTGTCTATAGTATCAGTAAGTTATGCCGCCCCGTTGTGCGTACGACGGGGCTTTTTCATTGCAGCTCTTCGATTTTTTCGAGCAACCAGTTGAGGCTGGCGATGTTGCGCACCTCCAAAATTTCCTGCTTCAGCTTTTCGAGGGCGGGTCTGTCACCCGGCTGGATGCGGGCCAGTTTGCGCACGTACTTGAGCAGATTGAGAAAGCTCTTGCGTTTGGTCACGGCGATTTCCTTGTGCCGGCTGAGGTAAATGCGGGAGCTTTCGATCAGGGAAAAGAGGGGCTCCAGCTCGTCCAGCTCGTAATACACCGCCAACAACATCACTTTGGAGTTGATGTTGAGGTAAACGTCTTCGTACTCAACGGATTGGAGCAAGCGGATGACCTCGTCGTACTTTTTCTGGTAGAGGTACACCTGCGCCAAATTGAAGGTGACGAGGTTTTCGCGGGAGGATTCCGGCAGGTAGGTTTTGTATTCGTGGATGAACTTCTCCGTCCATTCGAACTTGCCCAAACGCAAACCCACCACCACGATGTTCTTGAAGTGAATGGGGTCGAGTATGCCTTCATCGAAGAGCAGCCCGCGCTCCAGGAGGTCTTTGTAGAGCTCGAAATACTCTTCCAGAAATCCCTTTTCGCCCTTGTTGATTTTCCGGGTGCAGTAGTTCAGGGCGTAGGTGAAAATGTTGTTGGCTTCTTCGGGCGGAAACCGGTCGATGTATTGGGTGATGGAGGATTTGAGGTTGAAATAGTGCTCTTCGCGGTCGAAGTCGGTCAGCATACGGTAGACTTCGAAGTAGATGCGAATGGGAGGAGCCAGCTCGCCATTCTGCCTTTGGAGGAAGGCAATGATTTCCTGCATCAGGGGGGCGCGATAGGTGTGGGAGATTTCGTACTGGCGGCTGAGCATGGAACAGTAGAAGCGGAGCTTCTCGGCAATGTAGAACTGATCGAGGTGGTTGACGATGGACTCCAGGTTGCTGACCGAAGAGCGCTTCAGGTCGTATTGGGTCAATTCGTAGAAGTTTTTCTCGACCTCGTACTGGTAGAAGTAGTACTTGGAGGTCCGGAAGATATCCTTTTGAGCCAACGCGTGCGCGGAGCGCAGGGCGGAGTTGACCAGTTTGGCGAGCTTGCGTTTGCCCACGGCCTCCAGCAGGTAGATGGACTTCTGGTGCCCGTTGCGCTCGTATTCTTCCTGAGCCAAAAACCCCTCCACCAGCTTGAGCAGATCGGAGACTTGCTTGCGGAAACGCACGTCGTCGTAGGGCTCGGTGCCATAGAGCTCCTTCCAAAGGCTTTCCTTCGTCAGCTCCACCCCATTGCTGGCGGTCAATCCGGCACAGAGCAGCTCGAAAAGGCGCAGAGCCCGCTCGTTCCGATTGAAATAGGGGGAAGCGAGGTATTTTTTCAGACGATTGAGGTCATATTTGCTAAAATTTGCAAGTATGGAATACAGTTTGCTGTTCTGCATTTGGCGATGAATTTGTACATTAGCACATCCCATCTCCCCAAGACCGATTGCCCTACAAACGGAAGCGCCCAGGCTTTGGTGTCAGCAAGTTCACAATTTCTGGGCTTTTTTGAAACACTTTCCCCGCATCTTCCTGAAAAACAATCGGTTGCACACTTCGCCGAATCGAGCTGCCCAATTCCAATCTTTCACAAGCGCCCCAATTTGTTCTTGAAATTTGATTTTTTTTGATATAACATTGTACCTTGTGAAGAACAGGTACGTATAGAGGGGCACGTTCAACATCCACGATTTTGGAGCAATGATGACAATCCACGAACCATGAATATATCCCTCCAAAAAATGTTCTCGCCTTTCAAGTGGCTGCTATTCGGCTTCTTGTGGCTGGCGGTGCTTCCGCGCGGAAGCTCGCAAGGCGTAGTTTTTGTCGATACCTTTGCCCTCTCCACCGATACCATCCACGTTTCTTTCGAGCACTTTTTCAATTTCGCACCCTCCATAGCCACCTTCCCGGGCAATGGGCAAGCTTCTCTGCAATTCGTCAGCAACTCTTGCGGCATTGGGAAAAACTACGAGGCGGTTTACGTACCCAATACCGGTTTCACCGGATACGATTACTTCGAAGTCAATTATTTCAACAAAGGCTTCTCCTGTTATTTCCAGGGAATACCCACTGTTTTGGCCGTTCGCGTAGCCGTCTATCCCTCCTACTTGCATGCCGAGGACGACTACGCCACCACCACCACCGACCAAAGCGTGGACCTGTTGGTACTGAACAATGACACCACCAGCGCCAATACCCTCACCCTGAACAGTGTGACCAGCGTTTCGGGGGGGACCGTCACCGTTACGGACTCGCTGGTAACCTTCACCCCGACCGCAGGATTCGAGGGGGTGGGGCAATTCACCTATGTGGTTTGCGACGATGCAGGCAATTGTGATTTGGCCACGGCCAGCGTTTGTGTGAGCCCACCACAGCCGCCGGCCTACGACTCCATCTTCATCTTCACCAAAAAGAACACCCCCCAGGTCATACTCCTGCCCGTAGCAGGGGATACCGTCGTCACGCCTCCCTCCAACGGGTCCTTGCAGTACGGTGGAGTGGTCCAGTACGTGCCCGATACGGACTTCGTGGGCAACGACAAAGTGGTCTTTCAAGACAGCAGCGGCACCCTCCAACGCGTGGTGGAAATCAAAGTGCTGGATGCCCCCACCGCCAACGTCTTCCTCGAAAATGACGTGGCCTTCACCCCGATCGATGAAGAGGTGGAAATCGACGTCTTGGCCAACGACATCGGGGGCGACAACCTCCAGCAGGTCACCCTGCCCAATGGCACCACCACCGCCGAAGGAGGCACCCTGACCGTGCTGGCCAAAGGCCTGTTCAACTACGTTCCCCCTGCGGGCTTCCAGGGCATCGACCACTTCCAGTATCAAGCCAGCCCCGGTGTGGGCGGCACCCCCGAAACCGGAACGGCCTTCATCGTCGTCAGCGACCTGGAACCCGCCCAAACGGTCTTCCCCATCCATACGCCCCAGAATACTCCGCTGGTCATCGATTACAACATCCCCATCGAAGACTACGAGTACCTGAACATCAGCAGCCCGGCTCACGGGGTGGTGGATTTCTATCCGGGGTTCCAGGAAGTGTCCACGCCTTACGGACAGGTGGTTTCGGGCTACAACCTCTTGATTTACAGCCCGGACCAGGATTACACCGGCCCCGATGAGTTCGAATTTGAATACTGTGTGGCGGGGGACACCGCCAACTGCCCCCTGGTCAAAATCCTCGTCACGGTCGATGCCATGCCCAATCCCCCGGCGGACACCATGTGTGCCGGCGGCGAGTGCGTCTGGACGGGGGACACCAACTACGACGGCGTCGTGGATGTGCACGACCTGCTCCCCATCGGCCTCTGCATGGGCGAGGACGGGCTGCCCCGCCCCAACGCCGCCCTGGAATGGTACCCCCAGTACGCCAACGACTGGGATGACCCCTTCGCCGTCGAGCCCTTCGACCTCAAACACGTGGACACCGACGGCGACGGCCTCATCGAAGCCGAAGACAGCACCGCCATCGGGCAGTTCTACGGCATGCATCACAACCTCACACCCGAACCCTACGGCAGCCTCTCCCCCCTGCCCTTCTACCTCGACATCAACCTCGACTCCATCGAACCCGGGGACATCATCGTCGGCGACCTCTACCTCGGCAATGACAGCGTGCCGGCCCTCGACGCCTACGGCCTGGCTTTCCGCCTGGGCTACGACCCCGCCATCGTCGAAGAAGTCAACATCACCTTCAACGACAACAGCTGGATTTCCTACAACTCCCCCCTGCTGAAGATGATCAAAGCCCCCTTCGACGGGGCCGTTGACGCCGCCCTCACCCGCACCAACGGGGTGGCCGCCAGCGGGCAGGGCATCATCGGCACGGTCGAGTTCGTCATCGTCGAGGAAATCACCGGCTTCCGCCCCGACGGCAAACCCCTCAGCACGGTCATTTCTCTTCAAAATTCCGGCATGATGAACAGTGCCGGCCAGAACGCCCCCCTGAGCGGCAACGACATCGTGCTCACCTTTGCATCCCACTCCCAGGACCAGCCCCTCGAGGAAGAGCCCCTCGTCCTGAGTGACACCCACCTGAAAGTTTACCCCAACCCCACCCCCGGAACCCTCAACCTCCACCTCAACGGCGGCCCCGAAGCCCGCATCGAGGCGGTGGTGCTCTATTCCATGACCGGTCAGGAAGTGCTTCGCCGGGACAAGCTCTCCGACAAGCACCTGACGCTCGACCTCGGCTTCCTGCCCAACGGGGTGTACGCTTTGAAAGCCTTCACCACCGGCGGTTTGCTCAGCAAGAAAGTCCAACTCGTGCGCTAACCCCAAACCCGCAAGAGTTATTCATATTCGTGGAATTTTATCATTGCTAGTGGTCGCACATCTCCTTCGAGTTGTGCGACTTTTTTTTGGCCCCCTCAGAAATAGGATGCCAACCCGAACTGAAAGCCGGCGCGCTTGAGGGGCGGATTGCCGAACAGGTCGGTGTGTCGTTCGAGGCGGTAATTGAAGCGCAGCAGGGTTTGCCCGGAGAAGCGCAGGCTCAATCCGGGCACGAAAGCCAGGACATCGTCCCGCTTTTTGGCGTTCATTTCCTCGAAGCGGCCGAGGTTGTAATCCACCGCCTCGGCGCGCAGCACGCCCCAGAGGGCCACGCCTTCCCAGTTGAACAATCGGCCCTCCCACAGGGGGTATTTCAGGTCGAGATGCCCCCCTAACTGCTCCGCTCCGGAGAATGGCTGCATGGCCTCGGGCACATTCAAGCGCACGTATGCCAGCTCGCTCAGGAGGCGGAGCTTGCCCAGTTGCAAGGAAAAATCCAGGGCTCCGACCCAGAGGGCGCGGCGCTCGTCCAGGGTCAGTCCGTCGGCGCGATAGGTGTTGTACCACCCCCAATAGGAGGACAAACCCACTTCCCCCAACCCCCGCCTCGTGAAAGCCATTCGGCCGGAAAGGGCGGGGCTGCCGTTGTTGTCTTCCTCGAAGCGGCGCTCGCTCTTGCCGCCCCCCAGGAAGGTGCGGCCCTGCTCGTTGGCGACCACCCCATCCTGCAAGCCGTTCAGGAGGTACAATTCGTACGACCAGGTCCAATCGTTCATGGGGAGCTTGCCGTGCAGCCCGAACCCCAGGTCGGAGTAGGTGGAGGGGATGAGGTTGGTGGAAACCAGCGGCCGCTCGATGAACTCCCACTTCGGGCTGTCGTGGTTTTGGTTGAAGTAGCCCAGGGGCACCAACACCACCCCACCCCGGAGCACCAAGCCCGGGTGCAGCTCGAAGTCCAGCACGGCGGTTTCCAGGGCGATTTCCTCGGTGCCGTGTTCGAATTCCAGCTCGGAGATGAAGCGGATGCGCTCGCGGAGGGTGGCGAACAGGAAGATGTTAAACCGCCGCATTTCCAGGCTGAGGCCCTCGCGCACGCCGTCCTCGGAAAAGTAATTCGTATTGGCTTCCAGGTAACCGCCGATGGAAGCGGAAAACGCCCCACCCTGGGCGGCATAGACGAAGGGGCGGTCGTAGAGGGCATCCTTGTTGGTGAGGGGAAGGGTGTCGGTTTGGGCACGGGTCAAAAAGGGCAGGCCCGAAATCAAAAGACATTCAAACCAGAAAATAAAGGTGCGTTTCATCGCTGAGGGTTTTGATGGTTGGAAGAGGGCGTTCGGCAGGGCCTTCGAGCACCTCCCCTTGAAGATTGAAGGTGCTGCCGTGGCAGGGGCAGTGCAACTCCTCACCCACGGGCTGCAGTTCACACCCCCGGTGGGTGCACTTCATGAGGAAGGCGGCATAAGTGCCTTCCGGAAGGGCGACCACGAGCACGGGCTCCCGAAACCGCAGGAGTTGCACCACCAGGTAGGGGCGCTCCTCGAAGGCGGCGAGGGGAATGCGGGGGCGGCCCTGTGGGTCTTCCACCGGGAAATAGACCAGGCCGCGGCAGCCCGCAGCGGCCATGCCCAGCCAGCAAAGGCCCGTCGTGCGGAGAAATTCTTTGCGGGTCATGCTCACAGGCTTTCGAGAAAGGCCAGCAGGCGTTTCTTGTCGTCGGGAGAAAGATTTTGGAAAGCCTCCCGGCTGGCGGTGCCTTCCCCTCCGTGAAAGAGGATGGCTTCCTCGATGGAGCGGGCGCGGCCGTCGTGCAGCAGGAAATATTGCCCACCTTGAGCATCGGGGCTCAGCCCCAGCCCCCAGAGCGGCGGGGTGCGCCATTCGGAAGGCAAGGCGCCCCCTTCCGTGTAGCCGTCGTCCAGCTCCGGCCCCATGTCGTGGAGCAGCAGGTCGGTGTAGGGGTGGAATTCCACCTCGGAGAGCGGGGCGATGGGGCTGGGCCCCGTTCGCAGGGTAGGTGTGTGGCAGGCGCCGCAGCCAATGTCGAGGAACAATTCCCGCCCCCGAATCACTGCGGGGTCATCGCCGTTGCGGGGCAGGGGTGCTTTCAGGGTGCGGAGGTAGAACACCACCTGCTGCACGGTGGCCGCACTGATTTCGGGGTCGTCCACGGCATCCACCGGTTGGTTGGAAACCTGGGGATTGAAGGGGTCTTCCAGGTCGAAGTCACTGGTGACGCCGATGTCCTGCTTGTAGGCATTGACCGTCTGGTGCAGCAGGTCGATGGCGGCGGCTTTTTTCCCGAAGCGGCCGATGTAGCGCCCTGCCGAGTCCGGGACGTGATGGGGCTGGGGTTCGAAGAAATCGGGCGGGAAAACATAAGCAGCCCGGCCGGAGATGCCGTCACCGTCGGCATCCTCGGGGTCGGCCAGAGCCAGCAGGGTAGCGTCGGGGACGGCTTCGAGCAACCCAAGGCCGGTTACCGCCGGCGCAATGAGCCCGGTGAAGACCGTAGCTTGCGCCGGCAACACCTCCGGCTGGAACCCCGGAATGGCCCGGTGCTGCAATTGCGGCCCTCCCAGATGAACGAGGGGGTCGAAGGCCCCCCCTTCCCAGCGTCCGAAGCGGGTCAGCATGGTGGCGGGGTGGCCCTTCCCGTCACCTACGTGGCAAGCGGCACAGGAATTGGCGACGAACAAGGGCCCCAGGCCCGTTTCAGGGGTGAAAACCTCCCCGAAAGCTTCGTCGCCCAGCAAAAACAACTGCACCTGGTTGGCCGTCAACCCTTCCATGGGCCCGTCCAGGACCTCGTTTTCCGCAGGGGCATCCGGCAGGGCCGGCTCGCAGGAAACCAGCCCCAGGCAAAACAGGCTCAGTGCAATCGCAGGGAGAGGGGAAAACATTCTCATTGCAAAAACTTTTAATTCAATTAGCCAAAACATATTTTTAGGCTTACCTAAATTTGAAAGCAAAGGTAACAAAAGCGGCCGGACTTGCAACGGGGAGGAGTACTTGCGGATTCGCGGATTTGACTGGGCAGGGGGGCACGGCCATGTCGGCCGGGAGGGGCGGAAATGCAAAAAGGCCTGCCGGAGCGGAAGCCCGACAGGCCTTTTGCAGGAGGAAAAAAAACCACACAAGCACGAGAGGCGTTATTGACCCCTCAAGGACATGGATGGAGATGCCGAAGTGTTTTTGGTAATCCCCTCGTTCCTGCCGCCCCTGATAGGAGGTGACGGGAGGAAACCGGACAAGTCAACGGTTGGGGCCCGCCCTACTCACACCTCGAGTCCGTTCTCCAATATGTATCGTGTTGGGTCAAAACTTATATTTGTGCTCGTGCGGTCGTTTTTTTTCCGCGCGGCTTTCCGCGCGAACGTGCCTGCAAGTTAGGGGAACTTGAGGAAAAAGGAAAGCCCCCGAAACCAAAAAAATCGGTTCAATTGGTCTTTCCGTCGGCACGGCGCCCTGAGCGCAATTTCTTCCTCAAATGCTCTGATTCAATGCCCTACGAATTTAGGTTATTCACCATGGCTCTTCCCTTCCACCCACCCTGCCCATGCAAGACCCTCCCCTGAACATCGTGGTGCTGGACGGCCACACGGCCAACCCCGGAGACCTGAGCTGGCGCCCGCTGGAGCGCTGGGGGAAGGTGAGGGTTTACCCCCGCACGGCTGCCGGGGAGGTTATTCCGCGGTCGGAGGGGGCACAGATTCTGGTAGTCAACAAAGTGCGTATCGGGAAGGAGGAGTTGAGAAAACTGCCTCATCTGCGTCTGCTGGCCGTCACGGCCACGGGCCTGAACAACATTGACCTGGAGGCGGCGCGGGCGGCGGGTGTGGGGGTGTGCCACGTGCCGGGCTACGGGGCACCGTCGGTGGCGCAGCATGTTTTCGCGCTGGTGCTGGCGCTGAACAATGCGCCCGCGCGCCATCATGCCGACGTCGTTCAGGGGGGCTGGTCGCGCAACCCCGACTGGTGCTACACAGTCAAGCCCGTTTTCGAATTGCAGGGGAAGATTCTGGGTCTGTTCGGTTTGGGGGAGATCGCGCAGGCGGTGGCGCGCATCGGGCAGGCTTTCGGAATGGAGGTCATCGCGCATCGGAAAAACCAGGGCAAGGGCGCCCCGACAGGGGTTCGGCTGGTGGAGTTGGAAACGCTGTTTCGCCAGAGCGACGTCCTCTCCCTGCACGCCCCCCTCACACCCGAAACCCATCACCTGGTGAATGCCCGAACCCTCTCGTGGATGAAACCCTCCGCCCTGCTCATCAACACCGCCCGCGGCGGCCTGGTGGACGAGGCTGCCCTGCTCCAGGCCCTGACGGAAGGCCGCCTCGCCGGCGCCGGCCTGGACGTCCTCTCCGTGGAGCCGCCCCCACCCGACCACCCCCTTTTCCGGGCGCCCAACTGCCTCATCACTCCCCACATGGCCTGGGCCACCCGCGAAGCCCGGCAACGCCTGCTCGACATCACCTTCCAAAACATCGAAGCCTTCCTCGGAGGGGAAAGCCGCAACCGCGTGGTGTAACGAAAAAGCGACACGCAGGCCCGAGAGCTTCCGTGTCGCCGAAAAAAAATTTGGAAACGATCCTTACACCAATGGGCAAAGGGATCGTCCGGCTTTTTGAGGGCTTCGCGCCCGAACCCCCACCTCTCACCTGCCAACCTCTTTTCGGTTCGGGGTGGAAGGTGTGGGTTGGACAAGGTCAATTATTCAGGGGCGGGATGCGCAGCACCTGACCCGGGTAAATTTTGTCCGGGTCGCTGAGCAAGGGGCGATTCGCTTCGAAAATGACGGGGTACTTCATGGCATCGCCATAAAATTTCTTGGCGATTTTGGAAAGCGAATCGCCTTTCTGGACGGTATAGAACTGGGCTTCGGGTTCGGGCTGCTTGACACTCAACTGGTCTTCCACTTCGGCGATGCCCTGCACATTGCCCAGGGCGAGGATGACTTTCTCGCGCACTTCCTGGCTCTCGACTTCGCCTTCCACCTTTACGCGTTCGCCTTCTACCTGCAGGCAGAGCCCGTCCACGTGCAAACCGTTGCGGGTCAGCATGTTTTGCAGGGCCTCGGCTTTTTGTTCATCGGTGAGTTCGGGGGCTGCGGTTTTGGTTGGCGCGTCGGTGCCGGCCATGGCGGCTCCGGCTTTTTTCAAGAAAGAGAAGATTCCCATTGCATCTGATTTTGGTTTGGCTTAGGGGCTGGAAAGCATTCCACCCCTCGGCCGAGATTGAAGATCGGTTTGCTGCTTAGAACCGCATGGAGAACCGGAGGGCGGCGCTGCGCAATCGCAGGCGCTCGCGCATGAGGTAATCGGGGTCCCATTCGAAGGTTTGGTACACTTCGTAGCGCTGGAAGCGATACCCCCAGTGCAGCGCCAGGACATTGCCCCTTCGGGTCAGCCATTCCACCCCGACGGCGGGATGAATCATCGGCCCGCCCCGGTAATCGAGGCCCAGCCAATCATCCTCCTCTCCTCCGAGAGGGAAGCTCCAGCCGCCGTGCAGGCTCAGCGAGGGGCTCCAGCCTCCTTTCGGACGCAGGCGCCACCGGGCGCCGGCGGCCACAGGCAGGAAGAAAATCTCGTAGCCGTCGAGGCCGGTGCCGAGGGTCAGTGCCAGGCGCTTTCGCCAACGCAGACCCGCCGCCAAACTCCAACCCACACCCACGCGGTAATTTTTCAACACTTGAGACGTGCGCCGCCCCATAAAGTAATGCACCCCCACCTCGGAAAAGAATTGCCAGGGTCCCACGGAGCCCTCCAAAAGCCCGAGCGCCCGCAGTTTTTGCAGGTTGCGGATTTGCTCGGCAGGGACTTCCACCCGGATGCCGCCTTCGAGCTCGAAGGCGTACTCGTCCGGGGCCACCGCCTCCACCCGCAGGGGGTGCAGCACACTCCCGTCGCGCAGCAGGACGGTGAATTCAAGGGGTCTTTTTTGGGCATTCGCCAAAAGGGGAAGGGCGAGCAGGAACAGGAGAGGAAGGAGTCGTCTCATGACAGCGGGATTTGAAAAAAGCAGGGCACGGCCGGTGCCGCCCCTGCAGGAAAGTGACTTCAATCGGAAATGACTCAGGGTGCAATGGGCAGAGTGCTGAGCAGTTTGAGGTCGGAGGGGTTGGAGGCGTCGAACTGGTAGAAGCCGTCTTCGCCGATGACGAGCAGCAGCCCCCGGTCACCGGGCAGGGCGATGACGTCGAAGGCGAAAAATCCCTGCTCGTGGTCGAGTCGGTGTTTGTCCAGCTCCTCGGGCTGCCGCACGTCGAAGACTTTCAGGCCGTGCTCGCCCTCACAGAGGTAGAGCACCTGGTCGCGGATGGACAGGCCGTGGGGGTTGTCCATGGGGAAGGACTTGACGAGGCGGGGATTGTGCAGGTCCTGGATGTCGATGAGGTCGAGCTGGTTGGTGAAGCCCTGGCAAAAATTTCCGTCGCGCAGGGTGACGTAGGCGTAGTGCCCATCGACGAAGACGGGGTCGCAGGCGCGGGCGTGGCGGAATTCGGCCAGCTGCACGGGATTGGTGGGGTCGCTGTTGTCGAAGATGAACATGCCCGAGTTGGAGCCGATGAAGAGCTTGTCCTCCCAGGGGAAGATGGTTTCGATGCCCCAGCCGAGGTTCACCTCGTTGGCATGGGTGGGCGCGAGGGGTTGTTGCAGGCCGAAAACGTGCAGCTTGCTGTCGTCCACCACATAGAGATAGTCCCCTACGATGGTGAAGCGCGCCATGGAGCCGCCGATGCCCGTACCGGAATTCGCCCCCGCCCCCGATGATGTGGAAGCATCGAAGGCTACATCGATACTCATTTCGATCCAGGGGCCCCCGGTCACCCGGAAGAAGCGGCCGTCCCGCTCCTCGAGGAGGTTGAGCGACTCGCAGTCCATCACTTCCGTGATTTCCTCGCTTTCGTAACCGACCAGCACGATGCCCTGGTCGATGTCCATCCAGTCGGGGGGAAAGACGTTGGGGGTGCGGCTGACGAGCACGGCGTTCTGGGGGTTGCCGATGTCGATGGTCAGCAGGTCGATGTAGCTGCTGGCGTAAAGGATGCCGTTGCGGATGGCGATGTCTTCATTGCCCGGGATGCGGATGAAGGCGATGTTCCGGGGGTTTTCGGGGTTGCTGTTGTCCACCACGTGGACGCCCTCCTTGAACTCGTTGATGAAAATCAGGTCGTTGTAGAAGTAAATCTTCCCGGGGTTCTTCAGCTCGCGGGGCGCTTCGTTCACCACTTCCCCCGAACGGATTTCATCGATGGTCTTGTAAACGGGCGTGATTTGGGTGTAGGTGACCTGGCGCTCGCACTGGTCCTGCAAACAGCCCGTCAGCACCAGGATGACGAACAGAAAAGCGGGCAAAGCGAAAAGCGTGATTTTTTTCATGGCGAATGTGATTTGCGGATGGAAAAATGTTCGAGTGAGGGTTCGAGGAAGAGGCGCTTATTTCTTGTCAAATCGTAAAATCGTAAAACTGTAAAATCGTAAAATCGAAGGG
>CAZBYX010000021.1:0-22613 GCA_964496055.1 uncultured Saprospiraceae bacterium | reverse complement strand
CGCCAAATCGCCAAATCCTCGGTTCCTCAAATCCTCAAATCCTCCTTCTCTACCTTTCGTCCACATTCATCGGTGCTATAAAAAATTAAAAAAACCCTTCGCCAAGGGAGGAGCGAAGGGTTGGTTTAAAGATAGTATCAATAAGTCAGAAGGCAAGCCCCTTCTGTATGATGTTGTACATGGGATTGCGATCAGTGGTGCTGGTAGTTGGCCAACACGTTGCGGACGGCGGGGTCGTCCATGAGGTTCGGAATCCAGCGCAGGAGGCAGGTATGGGCCTCGTAGTCTTCCTCCAGGGCGTCGTAAAGGTGGTAGAGGGCTTCGTCTCGTTTGCCGAGGATGAATAGGCAGGCGATGCGACAATAGAACAGCTCGATCCCGACGGCATTTTGTTCGGCTTCTTCGAGGACCTCCAGGGCCTGAGCGGCTTTTTCCTGTTCGAGGAAGAAGGAAGCGAATTCGAGCCAGTACTCACACTGTTCGGGCGCGATTTCCGTGGCGGCCTGGAACAGAGGCTGGGCTTTGTCGGGGTAGCCCAGGCGATTGTAACAGTGCGCCAGGGCGGCCACGAATTCTTCCCGCTTGTCATCCAGTTGGACGGCTTCTTCGAGGTATTCGATGGCTTTGCGCCAGTTGCCTTCCTTGCGATGGCATTCTCCCAGGTAGAAGAAGGCTTCTTCGTTGAAGGGGTCTTTTTGGGCTGCTTTTTCGAAGAAGGTACGTGCTACGACGTGGTGTCCGAGGTTCAGGTGGCATTGCCCGATGCGCAGGAAAAGGGAGGAATCGCTGTCGAAGCGCAGGATGTCTTGGTATATGCTCAGCGCCTTGTGGTACTTTTTCATTTCGAAGCACAACTCGGCGCAATCGCGATAGCCCTGCTCGAAGGATTCGTTGGCCAGGAAGGAGAATTCGTATGCTGCGATGGCCTCCTCGTACTGGCCGAAGTAGGAGTAGGCGGCACCCAGGTTGTGCCAGGCTTTGTAGGAATAGGGGCGCTCGTCCGTGACCTTTTTGTGGAACTCCAGGCTTTCCTTGTGCTTGCCCACGATTTCGGTGACGATCCAGAGCTTTTGCAAGGCTTCCTCATTGTCCATGTTTTCCATCACGGCGGCTTTCAGCGCATAGAAAACGCGTTCGTACGCACCGAAGGCTTCGTAAGCCAGGGCTTCGTGGAAGTAAATGTCTCCCAGGATTTCGGCATCCGCTTCCGCTTTCATCTCGTCCAGCAACTGGAGCGCTTCCTCCACCAAACCCATGCTGATGAGAATGCGGGTGCGCAACAGCCCGATTTCGTAATCGAAGGGCGAGAGCATCTCAGCACGGTCGAGCGCTACCAGGGCTTCTTTCTCTCTTTTTTGCTTCAGAAGCAATTCCGCTTTTTTCAGATGGAATTCCGGCAGAAACTCAAATTTCCGCAAGGCGATGTCCACGACTTCCAGAGCGCGATCCAGCATGATGTCTTGCTCGTAGTAATCGATGAGTGCGAAGAAGTCATCCTCTTTTTCAAACCCCACCCGGCCGTTGGCCAGCATCTCTTCGAACCGGAGCGCCAGTTCGATGTTGTCCCGCGGTTGTCCATCGCTTATTTTCTTCATGATTGGGAGGTTTGTTATCGGTTTCGTAGGCTAAGATACGCCTCGCCCCCCCTGATAGGTTGGTTTTTGAGGGCGAAATGAAGGAACGGTAGCCATTCTCAAGGAAGTGGCAGGTTTCGCATAACATGTTAATTTTTAGCAACTTATGCAGGGTTGATTGAAAAATTGTTGTATTTTTTTATTCAAAATGTTTAAGGCTTTAAAAATTAGCCAAGTGTGGAAAGTGGGGAGAATTTTCTGTGCCGAAGCGGGGTAGACAGACGCTCTGTGCGTTCATCGAGAGGGGGGGTACGAGCCTCACGGCAAAAATTCCTCCCGGAAGTCATCGGCTGACAAAATAGACCCCCGAAAAGATGAGCCCCCCGGCCAGCAAATGATCGGAGTGGAGAGCGGCGTCGGCCCAGATTACCGCAACCAAGGTAGCCAAAAGGGGTTGGAGGTAGATGTAGGTGCCCACGAGGGAAGGATTGACGCGCTTCAGCGCCAGGGCATTCAACAGGTAGGTGAGGAAAGTGGTGAAAAGCAACACGTAGCCGATGGCCAGCCAAATGGTCGTGTTGAAGCTGCTCCAGGGGGTGCTGTTCATCAGGGGCGCTCCGAAAGGCAAGACGAACACCAGCCCGAAGGCGAAAACCCATTTCACGACCGTGATCGGGTGGTAGAGGCGCATCAACTTTTTGACCAGCACCAGGTAGAGCCCATAGGACGAAGCATTCAGGAATACGAACAAGTCTCCCTGATTTGCCGAGCTGTCGTACAAAATGCGGCCGCCCCCGGTTATCAGCCACAGGGCTCCCGCAGCGCCGAGCAGCACCCCGAACATTTTCCGCCAGGTGAACACCTCGCCCTTCAGAAAATGGGAGAAGAGCAAAACCAGAATGGGCGTGGTGGTCATGATGAGGGCGGCGTTGATTTGAGAAGTCCGTTTCAGCCCCTCGAAAAACAACAATTGGTTGACCGCCACTCCGAATATCCCACAAAGCAGAAGCAGAGGGAGGTGCCTGCGAGCCACCGGTTCCCGGATGAAGAAGCGGTGAAAAAGGGAAAACAAGACCACGCCCGAAAGAACCCGCAGAAGGATGAAGGCAGCCGGCTGCAGGTAGTCTCCATCCAGAACGACTTTGGCGATGGTGAAATTCGCTCCGTAAATCAGGGCTACGGTGAAAAGCAACAGGTGCGCCACGGCATTTTTCCCCGGTCTCATGGTGTGTCCTTCCGTCCCGAAAAAAGGAAGGTGCTCATCCGTGAGCACCTTCCTCGGGACAAAGGTAACAGTCGGGGCTGGAAATCGGGCTTACCCGTTGCGGTTGAAGTTTCGCCGATTGGGATGATCGTCTCGGCGTTTGCGCATTTCTTCCAGGAGGGCTCGCTTGAAGCGCTGCTCCACTTTCGGGATCATGGCCACTTTGCGAATGGGCAAGACCCCCTTGATTTCGTTGAAGAAATCTCTTTTCAGGGCGACCATTTTTTCTTCGAACTCGAGGTGTTGGTCAATGAACTCGGCCACTTCCTCATCCGACATGAGTTCGATGCGTTGGTCCAGCCGGTACTGATTGCGCAAATTTTGTTTGTCTTTTTCGTACTGGTTGTAGAGCGGCCAAAACTTCTGCGACTCTTCGGGGCTGAGCTGCAACTGCTGGGTGAAGAAATTCACCTTGAAAGCAGCGATGCGCTCCTCCATGCGGTTTTTGCCGGGCTGGGCCTGGCAAAAGGCAGCACCCAAGAGCAGAAGGGCCATCCATGCCATTGTCTTTTTCATCGTTCGAAGTTTTTTCCAAGGTTAAGGGTTCGGCGGTGTCGGGGAAGAGGGTCTCATAACCACTCTTCCATTTCGGTCAGGTCCACTTCTTCGAGCAAGCGATCGATCATTTGGTCTTCGGGGGCGATCTGCGGGGCAGCGGGCAATTTTTCCCCCAGTTCCGAATCGGTGCTGAGCAGCAACGACTCGTCAATTTCCTCGATGTGGGCATTCAGGTAGCGAGCGATGGCCTCGGTGGGCACCTCATCGAGGCTTGCCGTTTGGGTGGGCGGTGTGAGGGGGAAGATGAGGACACCCAGCGCGAGGACCAGGGCAGCCACGCCGGCCAGGGCCCATGCCGGGCGGGCCAGGAGCTGGAGCATCAGGTTCCGCAGCAGCACTTCCAGGCTACGGAGCAGGCGCCGGGGCCAGGGAGCGGCGACCAAACCTTCCTGCCGGGCCTTTTCCAATACCTCGTCCGGCAGGTTGCGGAAGTAGTTTTTCGGCACGCGGAAGCCGTCTCCTTTCGCTTTCAGCTCACGGAGCAAGGGGGCCAGCTCTTCCAATTCTTTATTCAATTCATTGCGCTTATCCATGGTCTTGCAGTTTGGGGGTGGTCTTCAATAGCTTTCCACCGTCTTGAGGAATTGCTCCACTTTTTTTACGGCGTGGTGGAAGGATGCTTTCAGGGCTCCTACCGAGGTGCCGAGCAGCTCGGACATTTCCTGGTAGCCCATTTCGTCGAAGTAACGGAGGTTGAACACGAGGCGTTGTTTTTCAGGCAATTGTGCGATGGCTGCATGCAATTTTCGCTGAGCCTCATCTCCGTCGAAGAAAGCGTCGGCTTCGAGGCGGTTGCTGAGGCCCAGGTCCTGGTCGTCCAGGGAGGTGGCGTTGTGCCTTTTTTTCTTTTTCAAATGCGTGATGGCTTCGTTCACGGCGATTCGATACAGCCAGGTATAGAGCTGGGACTTGCCCTCGAACCCCCGGATGTTGCGGAATATTTTGAGCAGGCAGTTTTGCAACACGTCGTTGGCGTCTTCGTGTTCGAACACCAGGCGCCGAATCTGCCAGTACAGCCGCTCCTGGTATTTTTCCATCAGCATTCGAAAGCCCTGCTCGCTCGACGGGTCGGCCCGAAGCAGGGCCAGAATGCGCTCGTCGGATATGTCCGCATGTGGTGTTTTCAAATTCGCCGTGATTTGCGGGTTTTGGACTACCCTCTGCATTACGGGTTTAACCTTCGGGAAGATTCTTTCGAACACTATTTACGGCCTCGGGCACGCAGGGGCGTGGCTGCTTGAAAATTTTCGGCCGCCCCGCGCCACATTTTATTTCGAGCAATGGGTGGGGCTTTGAATTCAGCGAACAAATGCGGGCGGGGTGCGTAGAATAATTTTGGGAATGGGTAGGCGCTGTTCCGGATGTTGCGTTCAGCGAGCTAAGTTCTTGGTTTTCTGGCGAATTCCCCGAGGAGAAAGACTTACCTTTGCTGCTTCGAAAATTTGGCATGCCTGCAAATCCATGCCACCCCGCACCTTCCATTTTTTTGTATGCGGAGGCGCAATCTGCTTGAGGTGGGCCCTATCCAGGAAATCGAAACCCTTGAAAAGGCGGTCTTCCGGGTTCATTCCGAAACATAGGTTTTTCGGGATGGGGCCGTTCTACGAATCATCCCCGGTTCGGCAGTGGAGCGCTTGCACCGCTTCCGGGCTGGAATTCAATAGTGAAGTGCCATGATCAAAAAACAATTCCTGAAGAGCAAACCGGTTTGCAAAGCCACCTTCATCCTTCCGGTGGAGATGGCCCCCGAAGCCAAAAATGTGACCATCCTGGGGGATTTCAACGACTGGGACCCGCAAAAAGGAGTGCCCATGAAGAAGCAAAAGAACGGGGTTTTCAAAGCCACCGTCGAGCTTGAAGCCGGAAAAGAGTATCAGTTTCGTTATCTGATTGACGGAACCAACTGGGAGAACGACAACGCCGCCGACAAGTACGTGCCCTCTCCCTTCGGTGTGGAAAACTCGGTGGTCGTCACCTGGAACTGAGCCTTACCTGAGGCCTGAGAGCAGCGACTTGCCCCTTCTGGGGCAAGTCGCTGCTTTTTTTCCATTCCGACCAACTTGCTATTTTGGAGCCGTGGCCAGCCCCCCTCCCGGGGCCCACACCCCAACTGAAGAAGGCCTCCCCCTGAAGATGGTTGCCAATCCTGCCGGCGGTTTTCTTTGCCGCCTTGCTCATCCATCTCTTTTTTTCCGAAAACAAGAAATACGATTGGAACAAGAGTTATCGGCCGCAATCCTATCGGCCTTATGGGGCCAAGGTTGCCGAAGACCTCTTGGAGAAGCCTCTGGGCGCGGAAGGGTGGAGTTTCAAGACTATTGTCCGGATTCGGCTTTTCAGTGGAAGGAACCGGCATTTGGCCTGCCTCGGAAAAAGGTTGGGTCTGGATTTGCTCAGAAATCTGCAATGGCGGGCTTTCCTGGTTCGGGGAAATCGGGCATTCCTGCCCAGGGACAGTCTGTTGAAAATACCTTTTCGCGGCAGCCGGGAAGCGTTGGCCTTTTCCCCTTATCCGGGAAAAAGGGGATTCCACTCTGCTCACCTGAAGATGCCTCCCTTCCTACGAAGCAGGGCGATACGCTTCTGAGGCACCTGGCCATTTACAGCAGCGGGAAGTGCCCCGTTGAGCGAGACCTTTCCGCGACCGGGTCAGTTTTCTTCTTCGGCGGGTTTCTTCTTTTCCTCCAGGGACTTGCGGTCGGCTTCTTTCATCCCTTCTTTGATCTCGGTTTCGATGGTGGCGCGGGCGTTGTTGAACTCCCGAATGCCCCGGCCGAGGCCCCGCATCAGTTCCGGGATTTTTTTGCCTCCGAAAAGGAGCAGGATGACGAAAAGGACGATTACCAGCTCCATCCCACTGGGGATAAATCCAAAAATCAGGTTTGCCATGGCGATGTTTTTATCCGTTACGAAATGATGGCGCCTGCCCCGCATGCCCCTCCCCGCGTGCTCCCACCCGACGCCTCTTGCTTCAGGGGTGGGTTCAATCGGTATTTTTTGAGAATCAGGCGCTTGCCTCCGGGAGGCGACGGCAAAGTTAGGGCTTTTTCGAGTGCGAGGTTCTTAAAAGAGAATGATCGGGCCGGGGAATGGTTTAAGCCCGATCCAAATTCTCGTGCAGGGCTCCACCGCAAAATTTGCCTCGCGCGAGGGGTACCCCTCAATTTTTCAGCCCGATTTCGCGCAGGCGTTCTTCGAGGTATTCGCCGGCGGTGATGGGTTCGTAGGCCAGGGGATGGTCTTCGTCCACACAGCCCTCCAGGCAGGTGAGGTCCATGTCGCTGCGGGGGTGGAGGAAGAAGGGGATGCTCAGGCGGGGGAGGTGCCACTCTTCGCGCGGGGGGTTGACCACGCGGTGGGTGGTGCTGCGCAAATAGTTGTTGGTCAGTCGTTGCAGCATGTCGCCGACATTGATGACGATTTCATCTTCCTCGGGCAGGATGGGCACCCACTCGCCGTCTTTGGTCAAAAGCTGCAGGCCGCCGGCGGAGGCGCCCACCAGCAGGGTGATGAGGTTGATGTCTTCGTGTTGTTCGGCGCGGATGGCGGAGGCGGGCTCCTGCGTGATGGGGGGGTAGTGGATGGCACGCAGAATGCTGTTGCCGTTGCGAATCTTGTCGGCGAAGTAATCTTCGCCGATATCCAGGTGCAGGGCGATGGCGCGCAGCAGGTGCGCCCCGGCTTTTTCGAATTCCTTGTAGAGGCGGATGCCCAGCTCCAAAAATTCGGGAACTTCCTCCACGGGGACGTTGGCGGGGTACTCTTCGCGGATGGGGTCATCGCCTTCCACTTCCTGGCCGATCTGGAAAAACTCCTTCAAATCGGGTACCTCGGAGTGTTTGGCGTGCTCTTTCCCGAAGGAGGTGTAGCCTCGCTGCCCGGCCAGCCCGGGGATTTCATACTTCTTCTTGACGGCTTCGGGAAGGGCGAAGAATTTCTTGGCGGCATCGTAAAAGGCCTGGATGAGGTCTTTGGGAACGCCGTGGCCGGTAATGCCCACGAACCCGATGCGGTGGAAGGCATCGCCCAGGTCGGCGACGAACTTTTGGCGTTGGGAGGCATCGCCATGGGTGAAATCGGAAAGGTTGAGAACGGGAATGGCTCTTTTTCTCATTGGGAAAAGGTTTTGGTCAGGGCCGGCGGAAGGGGCAACCGCTGGGGTTGCTGCTGCCGACCGATACTTCTTTGGCTTTGTGATTGCGAATCAGAGGCAGGGGGTTGGCCTGCCGTTTTCAACTGGCTTCCTTTTCGAATTCGGCGGGGTCGCCCTCTTCGGCTTCCTGATGGCGTTTGACGAGGGCATTGGCGTGCATGGCTTCGTAGTCGCGGCGGTTGCGTACGATGTCCAGGGCCAGGAAAACGGCCTGGCGGAACGATTCGGGGTCGGCTTCGTTCTTGCCGGCCAATTCGTAGGCGGTGCCGTGTTCGGGCGAAGTGCGCACGAAGGGCAGACCGGCGGTGTAATTGACGCCGGCGCCGTCGGACAGGATTTTGAAGGGGAGGAGCCCCTGGTCGTGATACATGGCCAACACGGCGTCGTACTTGCGGTAGGTGCCGCGGCCGAAGAAGCCGTCGGCAGGGAAGGGCCCCATGACCAGGATGCCGTTTTTCTTGCATTCGACCACAGCCGGTCGGATGATGCTTTCCTCTTCGTCGCCGATGATGCCGCCGTCCCCGGCGTGGGGGTTGAGCCCCAGCACGGCGATGGAGGGGCGGTCGATGGCGAAATCCCGCTTCAGGGTCTGGTTCAGCACTTTGATCTTCTCCAGCAGGAGTTCCTTGGTCAGGGCCTCGGCCACCTGGCGCAGGGGGAGGTGGTTGGTGGCCAGGCCGACGCGCAAATCATCGTCGACCATGAGCATGAGGCTCTTGCCCCCGAGCTCCTTTTCCAGGTATTCGGTGTGCCCCTGGTAGGGGAAGTCGGCCAGTTGCATGGCCTTTTTGTTGATGGGGGCGGTGACCAGGGCGTCTATTTTGCCCGCCTGCAAGTCCTTGACGGCGGCATCCAGGGAGATGTAGGCGTATTTGCCGCCCTCCTCGGTGAGTTTGCCGAGGGTGATGTTGACGGTGTCTTGCCAGCAATTGACGACGTTGATCTTTTCGTTGCTCAGGTGGTCGGCGGATTGCAGGGGCAAAAAGTCGAATTGCCCGTTGGACACGATGTTCTTGTGGTAAGAAACGGCTTTGGAAGAAGCGTAGAGAACGGGGATGCAGTATTGGCGCAGGCGTTTGTCGAGCAAGGTTTTGAGCGCCACTTCCAGTCCGATGCCATTGATATCGCCTGCCGTTATACCGATTTTCAGTTTTTCCATGTTCTTTTGGGTGGCGGGGCGGTCAGGCGCGGGAACCTTCCGATGATGAGCGGTGGCAAAGGCGCATTCCCTCCTGGGACCAACCCCCGTAAAATTTGCGCAAAATTAATCAATTTGCCCTGGAGCCCCGGTTGGGGTGTGGGAAAGCAGCCCGGTCTATGCCAGCAAAAAAGTCGTTCGGTCAGCATTTTTTGAAGCACCCCCAACTGGCGCGGCGCATCGCCGAAAGCCTCACCCTGCAGGGCTACGAGCAGGTGTTGGAAGTGGGCCCGGGCAAGGGGGTGCTTACCCGCTTCCTGTTGCAATTGCCCCTTCGGGTCGTGGCGGTGGAAGCCGATCGCGACCTGGTCGCCTACCTGCACACCCATCTCCCCGAACTCCCCCCCGAACGCCTCATCCAGGGCGACTTCCTGAAAGTGGACCTGGAGGCCCTGCTCCAGGGGCAGCCCTTTGCTTTGGTGGGCAATTTCCCCTACAACATCTCCTCTCAGATTTTGATTCGCATGTTGGAGCATCGGCGAAGCATACCCGAGCTGGTGGGCATGTTCCAACGGGAGGTGGCGCAACGGGTCATCGCTCCGCCGGGAAGCAAGACCTACGGGGTGCTCAGCGTACTGGTGCAGGCTTTTTACGAGGGGGAGTATCTGTTTACGGTGGACAAAAAACAGTTCACGCCCCCTCCAAAAGTGCAATCGGGGGTCATTCGCCTGAGCAGGAAGCCGACGCAGGAGCTCGGCTGCTCCGAAGAAAACTTTCGCCGGGTGGTGAAAACGGCCTTTTCCCAGCGCCGCAAGATGCTGCGCAATACCCTCAAAGCCCTCGTGCCCGCCCCCTACCTCGAAGACCCCCTCTTCGCCCGTCGCCCCGAGACCCTCGCCGTGCAGGAGTTCATCGAGCTGACCCGCCGCATCGAAGCCTGGAAGGGTGGAGGGGAGTGAGGGGGGAGGGCGGGGGTGCCCTCAGTTCAAGAGGCGCACTTCCTTTTCCGAGATGAGGAGGCCCGGCTCTTGCGGGTAGCCGTTTTCGGAGGCTTTGCTCAGGGTGGGGCCGTTGTTATCGAAGGAGAGCACGTCCATGGGGCAGACGGTTATGCAGATGCCGCAATGGATGCAGGAGGAGTTGGTGTTGTCGAAGGGCTCCTGATTTTTGGCGAAGGCCATCACGTCCACCCCCACCTGGCAATATTTGGAGCACTGGGTGCAGCTGATGCACTTCTCGTTCGAGACGATGCGCAACTTGCCGTACCATTTGGACAGGAACTTCATGTAGTGCGCCAGGGGGCACCAGTAGCGGCACCAGATTTTTCCTCCGAAGAAGGGGTACAGCCCGATGGGGATGACGGCCACCAGCCAGAAGTCCACGATGTAGTCGTAGGTCTTCCACATCAGGTTGTTGCCGTCGGTGTGGAAGGCGAAGGCGATGACCGCCAGGGAAATGAAGGCCCACACCAGAATGACCGGTCCGGTGAACTCCCACTTGATGGACTTCGGGCCCTTTGGCGCCAGGTGGCGCCACTGGTCGCCCAGGGTTTCGGCCAAACCGCCGCAGCCACACACCCAGGTGCAGAAGCGCATGCCGTGCCAGCGAACGAACAGCGGGATGGCGACGAAGGTGAGGAACAGGCCCGTGCCGATGAAAAACCACTTGATGGTCGCCGGGTCGTCGGGGTACCACCAGAAGAAGGTGTTGTAGAACAGCGGGAAGGGTTGATAGAGCCCCCACCCCCGCCAGTAGTATTTGCCGATGAGCACGGACAGCACCATATTCACCACCACGAAAAACACCAGCTGGAAAGCCATGATGGAGATGTAGCGCTTCACCTGGTAGGGGTCTTTGCGGTCGATGCCCCAGCGCTTCATGGCTTTGATGCCGAAATAGAGCACCAGGAAGGTGTACAGCGCCGAATACCAGAAGCTCGGGGCCCCCTTCAGGGCGACGACGGCCCGGGGCACGAACCACCCCAATAAGCCCGTGCTGAGAAATTCGGCGATGCGTTCGGCGCCGATCCAGTGGAAGGGGAAGTGCGGCGAGCTGCCTTTGGCCGCGTATAGGGTATAGCTGATGAGCAGGGTCATGCCCAGCCAGGCATAGCGGTTGCGCCGCCGCCCCATGTAGATGAGGGTGCCCAGGCCGCCCAGGTAGAGCAAGCCTCCGACGGGCTGCTGCAGGGTTTCGGGGCTGAAAGCCACCCCGTGAGCCCAGAGCGTCAGCCCCGCGAAGCTGAGCAAGGCGACCAGCAGCGCCATCCATTTGTTGCCGTGCCAGCTGTTTTCCAGGTCCACCCCGATTTTGCGGAAGAAACCCACCGGCGGCACCGCCCCGATCATTTCAAAGACGACGTCGTTGGGTACGCGCTGCACCTGGCCGCTGCTTTGGTGCTCGAATTCCACGAAGTCGGCGCCGATGCGTTTCAGGCGGCTGTCGAAGTGCAGGTCGATTTTGCCTTCGGCGGCACGGGCGCGCACGGCGTCGGCGTTGCGCTTTTTGGGGAAGATGAATTCCCGGTCGATGGTGACCATGGTGACGCGGTTGCGCTCGCACAGGGCCAGAGCCGCTTCGCAGGCCACGTCCCCCCCGCCATAGATGAAGATGTCTTTGCCGCGATAGACCTCGGCGTCGGCCAGGAAGTGGTAAATTTTTTCGGGGAAATCTTTTTCACCGGGCACGCCGGCCTTGCGGGGGTTGCCCGCCTTGCCGATGGCCAGCAGCACGAAGGCGGCTTTGTATTCCCCTTTTTCGGTGAGGACGGTGAAGTTGCCTTTGCGCCCCCGGACGTCTTCCACCTTTTCGAATTCGTGGATGTTCAGGTTGATTTCGCGGCGGTGGGCTTCCCAGCGCTCGAGCAATTCTTCTTTTGAGCACTCTTCGAACCAGATGCTGCCTTTGAGCTCCAGGTCGAGGGGTTCGGCGAAGAGGGGCTTGCCCTTGGTGAAATTTTGGATGGTGTTGGCGAAGCGCTCCCCTTCCAGCAGCAGGTAGCTGATGCCCAGCTCGTGGCAGCGGTTGGCGGCGGCGAAGCCCGTGGCGCCGCTGCCCACGATGATGACGTCGTAATCCAGCCGGCCCTTGTCGCGGTAGGCAGGCACCTCCTCCTTGATGTGCTCCACCCAGTCGAAACCCTCGTTCAGGCCGATTTTGATCAGGGGGTTGCCCGCGGCGTCGCCCTTGATGTAGAGCCCCGGGATGCGGGTTTCCCCGAACTCGTCCACTTCCGGCAATTGGGGGTAAGAGGGCCCCAGGGGATTCGGGCCGAACAAATCCTTGACTTCTTTCCTGATCCGTTCCAACATAGAGGCCACAGCTTGCATAGTGGGAATAAGTTAGTCAGAATTCCACACCCCGGCAATTCGGGGGGGCGGGTGGAGCAATTCAACGCAAAAAACAGCCCGCCGGCTGAAAAGGATGGGCTGAACCGGCGCACATGTCCTGTTCTGGACACAAACCCTAACCACCCCCTACGAAAAAAAGCGGTTGGGGGTTGGGTGGGGGTCAGTTGCGCCAGGGCACCTTGTCGAGGATGCGGTACTCCGATTTGTTCATGCGGAAATATTGGGGGGGGAGGCGGTCTACGTAGAGGTTGGGCATGCTGGCGTGGAGGTAGGTTTTGCTTTTGGCCATTTTTTCGAGGTCGTCGTCGTAATCGGCTACGTGGACGGTGGCGGTGCTGTCGGGGCTTTCCAGGGCGGTGAGCATCATGGTTTCCAGGGAGATGAGGCCCGGGACCCAGAGGGTGTTCCAGTCGAAGAGTTTGGGGGGCACGAGGAATTTGCGCTGTTCGGGGGTGGCGTTTTCCTTGACGGTTTGTTCCAGGAGGGCCAGGCGGTGCTGGAAAAATTTGCGCTTTTCATAGATGCGATGGGTGCCGAAGGCGATGAGCGCCGTAAGGAGCAGGGTGCTCCACCAGGCGGGTTTTTCGCGCAGGAAGGCGTAGAAGAAGGCAAAAGCCCACACGACGCCGATGTAGCCCAGGTAGCCGTCGATCATGTAGTAGATTCGGCCGCGCAGGTAACTGAAATGGACGGCCACGAGCACCACCATGGCGGCGGTGGCCAGCAGCAGAAAAGCCGCCAGCCAGCCCTGCCGTTTGCGCAGCAGCACCAGCAAAGCCACGCCGAAAGCAGCAGCGGGGAAGGCGTACTCCCGGTCGAAGAACCACTTGATGGTGTGCCAGACCTTGTATTTCCAGGGGTTGAGCAACACGTCGCGCGCATTTTCCAGGCGGCTGAGCTGCCCGGCTTCGTAGCTCTCGGGCTCGATGCCCCAGAAGCGCAAGCCGTACAACCCCACCACGAAGAGTAGAAATCCCCAGCGCCAGGGGTTCTTCCAGTCCTGGCGGTACAGCATTTCCGCCGCCCAGAGCATGCCGATGGGCACTGCGGCCAAGGGATGACCCGTGTCGATGAGCAGAACCAGGGCGGCGGCAACGGTCCAATGCAGCCATTCGGGGATGCGGGCGAAAACGTCGCGCGGGCGGGTCAGCCAGCCTACCAGCAGCCCGACGAAAGCCAGCGAAATGACGATTTCCGAAATGGCGGTGAAGAATTTGTAGCGGAAGGTCAGGCTCAGCGCCAGGGCCATCCAGATGCCGGCGGCCCAGTTGCGAAAACCGTGCGTGACGAGCAGGAAGCAGAGGTAGAAAATCGCCAGAAACGACCCCGAGTAAAGCAGGAGCACCGTTTTTAGGGGCCAGCCCTGCTCGATGGCCAATAACGGCAGCCACTGGGTGAAGTAGTTGATGGTGCGCCCGTGAATGATGAAGTAGTCCTGAATGTAGAGCAGATGAAAAGTGTAGTAGGCCGAGTCGAAGTTGAGCAGGCGCTCCTTGTAGAAGAGGAGGGCGAAGGCCAGCAGGGTGAGGAAAAAGGCGTGCCCGAGCAGGAGGAGCCATCGTTCGCTGGAGAGGGAAAACGGGAGTTTGTTCATATTCGGGCGGCAACTTTGGCAAGGGCTCAAAGGTAGGAAAGACTGCCCGACGGGGGGTGGAAGGGTGGGGCTTTTCCGTGGCGAGGGTGGTTTTCTAACTTCGCGGCTCATGACAACGCTTATGGCAGCGACGGAGACGCCGAAGAGTCGTCGGGTGATGGAGACGCTGCTGCTCCTGTCGGTTTTGGGGGTGGCGCTGTTCTTCCGCTTCGAGAACGTGCTCACCGGGCTGGGCAGCGGGCGGGTGGTCGAGGCCTGGGGCGACGGGCTGAAAACCTACACCAACGCCCTCTACCACATCCGCCACGACAGCACCTACACCTGGTTCGAAGGCATGAACTACCCCTTCGGGGAGCACATCGCCCAGGCTACCGAGATGCCCCTGGTGAGCCTGATTCTGAAGGCTCTGTACGAAAACGGCTTCCCCCAGGCGGATGCGTGGGTCATTCCCGCCGTGCACCTGTCCATGATTGGTTCCTGGTGGTTGGCGGGCTTGTTCCTCTTCTGGATTTTCCGGGGGGCGGGTTTGCCCTTCTGGTGGAGCCTGCCCGTGAGCGTGGGGCTGGTTTTTCTGGCTCCCCAGACGCTTCGCTTTCAGGCGCATTTTGGCCTGGCGCACCTCTTCCCCATTCCCTTTGCCCTTTGGGTCTTGCAGCGCTTCGAGGCGCGCCCGCACCTGCGCTGGAGCCTGCTCATGGCTGTCGGAGTGGTGATTTCCGCCTTGCTGCACCTCTATTTTCTGGGTTTGTTGGCATTGCTCATCGGCGCTTTCCTCGGGTTCCGCATCCTCTTGGAGCGCGATTGGCGCCTGCTGCCGACCTACGCCTGCCATGGTATGCTCATGCTGGGGCTGCCCATTCTTTTTTTCTATTTCTGGATGATGGCGCCCGACCCGGTGAATGACCGGACGAGCATCCCCTGGGGATTGTGGCATTACAACTCTTCCCTGACGGGCATCCTCAGCACCCAGGAATTGCCCCTGTACCGATGGATGGACGCCCATTTGTTCCCCTTTCGAAAGGTGCCCTTCGAGGGGAGGGCTTACGTAGGGTTGGTGGGGGTGTTGTTTGGGGTGTGGGCGCTGGGGTGGGGGTTGCAGCGGGTGTTCCGGGGAGCAGGCCGGGGGAACGGCCCCTTGCCGGAAGGGGCGTATTTTCGGGCGCTGCTGTGGACGGGGGTGGCTGCCCTGCTTTTGTCCTTTGCCTTCCCCTTCACCCTGCCGGGCATCGATGCCTTGCTGCCGTACACGGGCCCCTTCAAGCAATTCCGCTCGGTGGGGCGTTTCGCCTGGGTGTTTTATTTCGCCCTGAATATCCTTGCTTTCACGCGGTTGTATCAGTTGGCCGGGCGGCTGTCCCCGCTTCGTTCGCGGCTGCTTCTGGTCGGGGCTCTCGCCCTGCTCCTTTACGAGGCGGTGAGTTTCACCTGGCAGCGGGAATATCCCTTGCAGCGGGTGGCCATGTTTCACGAGGGGGAGCGCTTTCGGGATGTGACCGATTTGGACTTCAGCCGCTTCCAGGCCGTGCTGCCCATGCCTTTCTTCGTGGTGGGCACAGACAACTACGACCTCGGCCCCGAAGGCTTCCTTACGCAGCGGTGTTTCTCCCTCAGTGCGGAAACGGGCCTGCCCCTCACCGCCATGATGTTGGCGCGGTCTTCCATCAGCCAGGGCTTTTTCCAATGGCAGTTGGTCAGCGAACCCTACCGCCTCCCCCACGTGCTCACCCTGTACCCCAACCGCAAACCCCTCCTCGGCGTGTACTGGGCGGGCATGGGTGAAGCGCGCAAAAAGCGCTACGAGCACCTCGTTCAGGGGGCGCCCCTGCTCTTCGAACAGGGCGACATGCGCCTCTACGAAATATCCCTCGAAGGGTATGCCCGGCGGGTGGAGGAAGCCTTCCTCCGGGTGCAAGAGGGCTTCCAGCCGGATTCGCTGCATTTTCAGGCTCCCTTTTTCAGCACCTCCCCCGAGAAAAAGTGGCTCTTCAACAGCCTCGACGACCGCCCTTGCCCGAACACCTACTGCGGCTCCGGGGCTTTGCAACTTTGCAAGTCGAAGGACAACCTCCTGTGGGATGTGCCCCTGAAAGGCTGGGCGGGGCGTCGGGCGCTGCTTTCCTTCTGGCTCTACGCCCTGGAAGACCGCGCCACCATCACCACCTTTTACCTGGACCAGCTGGATGAAGCGGGGAACCGCGTCAGCCGGGAGGCCCTGCTGGGCCGGCAGGCCCTCACCGCCCTGGACAACAACGGCTGGGGGCTGGTGGAAACCTCCTTGTCCATCCATCCCGAAGCCCGCAGGTTTCAGCTCCGGGCCCGCGCCGAAGAGCACCGCCTGCCTTTTTACCTCACCCTGGACGAGCTCCTCCTGCGCGATGCCGAGGTGGAGCTGTTTCGCCCCCTCGACGACGGACTCTGGATGAACAACCGCCACTATCGGAGGCCATGAAGTAGCCTTGAAAGATTTTCAACGATGCAGGGGTTTCATTAACGGGATTGAAAGTATAACTTTGTTTCGTCACGCTTGTACATACACCCTTATCCATTGGTCGAGAACAGGCCCTTCCCAAAAAGGTATTCCGAGAGCATTCGATAACAGCTATTTACCCAACTCGTCCACCCCATGCCATTTGCTTTGACCCAAGAGCTCAGTTCAACTAATCCCTTCCAGCTTTTTCCTTTGGTTCAGTCGGAAGAATTGGAGCGCACGGTCCGGAAGTTGGCCCGGCGTGCGGGCATCGATGAGTCCTTGGCGGTTGCTGACTTCCAAGGCAAACTGCGCGAGGTGCTGCTGCTGTATCCGCCGAAGTTTCCCGGGCAGCGGTGGGCCCTGCTGGGTCTGGGCGCCGAGCCGGGTCCGCGGCAGCTCATTGCCGCCATGCGTTCTTTCCTTCAGGGGCGGGGGGCGGGCTTGCCCCCGCGGGTGGGCATTTCCCTGCTGGAAGGAGGGGAGCGTTTGAGCACCCCGCCGATGCTGGAAGCCCTGGTGACAGGCTGGCTGACGGGCCGCTATCGGGTGGGAAAATACAAGACCGGCAAAGAGCCGGAGGGTTTCCGGGAGGAGCAGGTGGAAATCGCCTGCTGCGGGATGGACGGAAGCCGGGAAGAGGCCCTGGAAAGGGGTCGCGTGTTGGCGGAAACCCAGCAACGCCTCATGGACCTGGTGAATGCACCGGCGAACCGCAAATCCACGGAGGAATTGGCGGCCTGGGCGCGGGAGGCGGGTCGTCGGTTTGGGTTCGAGGTGCGGGTCTGGGGCAAGCGGGAGCTGCGGGAGCAGGGTTTCGAAGCCTTGCTGGCGGTGAACCGGGGCAGTGAGCAGCCCCCTGCATTCATCATGATGGAATACCGCCCAAAGGGATTGCCGGCGCCGCCGAAAATCGCTCTGGCGGGCAAGGGGGTGCTGTTCGATGCGGGCGGGCTCTCAATCAAGCCATCGCACAACATGCACCTGATGAAAAGCGACATGGGCGGAGCGGCGGTGGTGCTGGGCGTTTTCGAGGCGGCGGCGCGCCTGCGCCTGCCGGTGCATCTGGTGGGGGCGGTGCCCGTTACCGACAACCTGGTCGATGCCTGTTCCATCAAACCCGGCGATGTGGTGGGCTCCTACAGCGGCAAAACCATCGAAATCATCGACACCGACGCCGAAGGTCGGCTCCTGCTCGCGGATGCTTTGTGCTGGCTGGTGCGCAACCACCAACCCGACATCCTGCTCGACGTGGCTACTCTGACGGGCTCGGCCGTGCGAACCTTCGGCAGCGAAGCCGCCGCCCTCTTCTCCAACGACGACGCCCTGGCCGAACAACTGCTTCGAGCCGGAATGGAAACTGGTGAAAAACTCTGGCGCCTGCCCCTCTGGAAGGAGTACGCGCCCGCCCTCGAATCCGACCTGGCCGACCTCAAAAACTACAGCGGCAAGCCCATTGCCGGGGCCATCACCGCCGCCAAATTCCTCGAGGTCTTCACCGAGCGCCACCCCCGCTGGGCCCACCTCGATATCGCCGGCGTGGCCCTCAACAACACCGACTTCGGACCCGGCAAGAGCGCCAGTGCCTTCGGCCTGCGCTTGCTGTGCGCCTTCCTGCGCCGCCTCGTTCATTGACTGGGAACTTCTTCCTCTTTCGGCAGGATGACCCGAACCTTTTCGATTTTCGTGTTGCTGACCGATTCGAGCACGAAGCGCACTCCCCCCAACACGATCTCGTCCCCTTCCTTGGGGATTTGCTGGGTCGTCATGACCAAATAGCCCGACAGCGTGTGGTATTCGCCTTCGGGCAATTGCAGCTCCGGGTATTTTTCATTCAGGTAGTCGATTTCCAGGCGGCCCGAGAAGACGTATTCCCCCTCCCCCACCACTTCCTCGATGTATTCTTCGTGGTCGTGCTCGTCCTCGATTTCACCGAAAATCTCTTCCAAAACGTCTTCGAGGGTGACCAGGCCGGCGGTGCCGCCGAACTCGTCCACCACGCAGGCGATGGTTTGGCGGTTCTTGACGAAGAAGCTCAGCAGGTCGCGTACGCGCATGGCTTCGGGCACGTAGGGGATTTCCAGCACGATGCTCTGAATGGATTTGGGCTTTTTCAACAACTGCTGGTGATGGACATAGCCCAGAACGTTGTCAATGTCCTCTTCGTAAATGAGGATGCGCGAGAGGTTGGATTCCTGGAACAGGTCGATCAACTCCTGGATGGAGGCGTTGACGTCGATGGCGACGATTTCGGGGCGGGGCACCATGCACTCCCCCACGCGCACCTCGCGCAGGTTCAGGGCTTTTTCGAACATTTCGGTGTCGATGCTGTCGTCGGCTTCGGTGCTCGAGCTCTTGATGAAGGCTTCCAGGTCGAGGCGGGTGAGCACGTCCTGGGTTTCTTCCACCTCCAGTTTGAGTAAGTTTTTGAGGATGAATCGGGAAATCCAGGTGGTGAATTTGGCAGGGAGGATTAAAAAGACCCGAATCAGCCAAAGCGGATAGGCCAGGGTGTAGAGGATGGTGTCGGCGTAGAGGCGGAAGAAGACTTTTGGGAGGAATTCACCGAAAACGAGAACGACGGCCGTGATGAGCAGGGTGTTGAGCACGAGGATGGCCAGGTCGCTGTTCAATCCCAGCACCGAACTTAGGAAATGGGAGAGCGGGATGGTCATCAGGGTGGTGAAGGCCACCAGGGCGATGTTGTTTCCGATGAGCAGGGTACCGATGAACTCGGCGGGCTTGTTGTAAAAGGTGGCGAGGATTTGACCGCGGCGGGTACCCTTCTTGCGCTTCAATTCCACCATCAATTTGCTGGCGGAAATGAAGGCGATCTCCGTACCGCTGAACAGGGCCGACAACAACAGGGACAACAAAATGCCGAATAGGAGCATAGGCTAGCCGAAACTCGGGGCAGCGTGGCATGCAAGGCTGCCGGACAAAAGCCGACATTCCGCTGACCCTACCAAGCGTCTGATTCAGAATGCAAAGGTACAACCTCTGAAGGGATGGAACCGGAGATGAATACACCACCGGTCTCGCCCGACCGGGGGGCGCGGAGAAAGCCCCGATGCTAAGCGATTTTTTTCCCAACTTTGTATTTCGAGAAAACTATCGAACACCTTGCCGAAAGAAAGGCTCGACTGGTACTCCATTTTTCAGCCGCTTTCCTTTCGGTATGCAAAAACCCCTCTTCAACATGGTCAACCGCGTGTTCCTCATCGGCAATCTGGGGCGAGACCCGGAAGTGCGCACCCTGGAGTCCGGCGCCATGGTCGCCAAATTCTCCATCGCTACCAATGAAAACTACCGCGACAAAAACGGCGAATGGCAAACCCTGACCGAATGGCACGAAATCGTGGCCTGGCGCGAACGGGCCGAGCAAGCCCAGAAACTCTTCAAAAAAGGGTCGCTGGTGTACATCGAAGGCAAGTTGACGCACCGCAAGTATCAGGACCAGGAAGGCAATGACCGCTACCGTACCGAGGTCGTCGCCAATTACATGCGCCTGCTGAAAAGCCGAGACGAAGGGGGTTCGTCCTATTTCCCCTCGGCCGAGGACGACCCGCAGCAGGCCGTGCGCGAAGAATCCTCCTCCAAAGACACGGCCCCCGTCCCCGAGACCGACACCGATGCCGATGCCGGCGATGACCTGCCCTTTTGATGCAACGGGGCAACCCTAAACACCCTATTGCGTTAGGTTCTTTGAACCCGCGAGAAGAATTTCGGTACGACTGAGGCGCCCTCAGCCGTACCGTTTGTTCAACAAACTCACGACATCTTTGGAAAGCGAACCCGACCATCGGCTCTTCCTTTTCCCTCCGGTTTTGTTCCCGCTGTTTGCTTGGCCCGATTTCGGCGTGCTGGCTGCCATTGGTGTAGTTCTGCTGTTGCTCTATGCCTCGGCCATGGTCAGCGGTTCGGAAATTGCTTTCTTCTCCCTGACCCACAATGATTTCGCGCGCCTGCGCGAGGACGAATCCGTCTCGGCCCGCCTCATTCTTCAACTCCAGCAAGCCCCCCGCACCCTGCTGGCCACCATCCTCATCAGCAACAACCTGATCAACGTAGCCATTGCCATTTTGTCGGAGTACGTCATCCGCACCCTGTTTCCCGACAGTGTCTTCCAGGTTTGGGGGGAGCAAATCGCCCGTTCTTTGCCCGTCGGGGAGGCATCGGTGGAAGGTCTCAGTGCGGGCATTCGCTTCACCATCGTGGTGGTGGGGGTGACTTTCCTGCTCGTGTTGTTCGGCGAGGTGGCCCCGAAGATTTACGCCAAACTGAACAACGAGCGGCTGGCTAAACGCATGGCGCGCCCCCTGTGGTTCTTGGTCGCCTTGTTCCGGCCGCTCAGCACGCTGCTGGTGCGCGGCACCAATTTCATCGAGCAGCGCCTGGAAAGCAAGCGCCACAACGAGCCCGGGCCCAGCAAAGAGGACATCGACGAGGCCATCGAGCTGGCCGTCAGTGGGGAGGAAAAAGCGGCCCGCCACGAAATCGACATCCTGAAAAGCATCGTCAAATTCGGTGACCTCACTGTCAAGCAAATCATGCGCAACCGCGTGGACGTAGTCGCCGTGGATGTGGAAACCCCTTTCCCCGAATTGCTGGACGTCATCCGCGAGTCGGGCTACTCGCGCATCCCTGTTTACAAAGATGACTTCGACCACGTCGTCGGCATCCTCTATGCCAAGGACCTCCTGGGGCACCTCGAAGAAAAAGAGGATTTCACCTGGCAGCAGCTCATCCGAGACAACGTGTACTTCGTTCCCGAAACGAAAAAAATTCGGGACCTGCTCAAGGAATTCCAGTCGCAGCGCATGCACATGGCCATCGTGGTGGACGAGTATGGGGGCACCTCGGGCATCGTCACGCTGGAAGACGTGCTCGAAGAAGTAATTGGGGAAATCCGCGATGAGTTCGATGACGAAGTCGAGGTGGAATATCAAAAGCTCGACGACCGCAATTACGTTTTCGAAGGCAAGACCCTGCTGACGGATGTGTGCCGCATCCTGGGGCTGAGCACCGACACCTTCGAAAAAGTCCGGCGGGACGCCGATTCCCTGGCCGGTCTGGTCATCGAGCTGGCGGGGTTCCTGCCCAAGAAAGACTTTGAGGTGCGCTATCTGAATTTCAAGTTCAAAATACTGGCGGCCTCCAAAAAGCGCGTGGAGAAAGTTCAAATCACCCTGCTGGATTGAGTTTTCCCCGTGAGGTTCGTGCCCAAACCCCCTGCCATGAAGGCTGGAAAAACATTTCAACCCGGGACCCTGATCCTTCGAACCCTCCTTTGGGGGCTGCTGTTGTCGCTGCTGCTCGGCGGTTGTGAGGAGACTGCCATCACCCCCAAACCGAGGGGCTACCCCCGAATCATTTACCCCGAAAAGAGTTATCAACCCTTCCGCGAATCCTACTGCGACTTCACCTTCGAGTATCCCACCTACGCGGTCATCGAGCAGGACACCAACTTCTTCGATGAAAAGCCGGCTCACCCCTGCTGGTTCGACATCTACGTACCGGCTTTCGAGGCGCGCATCCACTGCAGTTACCTGCCCATCGAGGCGGGCACCCCTATCGACAAGCTGAAGCACGACGCCTTCAAAATCACCGACTGGCACAACAAGAAAGCCACCTACATCGAGGAAATTCCCTTCCGCAAGAACAACGACGTCAAAGGGGTGCTTTTCAAGGTGGAAGGACCCGTCGCCAGCCCCTACCAATTTTTTCTCACCGACAGCCTCGAACGACGGCATTTCCTGCGCGGCGCGCTCTATTTCCGCACGCAGGCACGCCCCGATTCGCTCGCCCCCCTCTACGAGTTTCTGAAAAAAGACATAGACCGCCTGCTGGAAACCTTCGAGTGGACGGATTGAGCCACCCGCCCACTCGGCGCCGTGGGCTATGGGGTAGCGGTTGTGGGTTTGGGGTGGATGCGTTCGAAACGTATACGAAAAACAGTTGCGCAAGGGACGAGGGAATGGGCCTAACTTGGTCTCCTGCCTTTTCCCAAACCCCAACAGCATGTTCAACTGGCGGGCGACCCCTTTTTTTAAGGCCTTGTTGCCCCTGTGTGCGGGCATCAGCATGTCGGCTGCCCTCGAAGTTCCGGTCGAGGTCCTTTGGGGCGTATTGCTGGGGGCGTTGCCTTTTTTGGGGGTGGCTGCTTTCGTTCGCAATCTTCGCTTTTCCCGGGTGTGGTTCGGCGTGGGGGTTCAGGGGTTCTTTTTCCTGCTGGGCTGGAGTTTGGCTTTGCAATACGACGAGACCCGCCGGCCGGATCATTTCAGCCGCCAGGAAGGGGTGGAAGCCGTGGTGGGTTGGGTGAGCGAGGAGCCCCTGCAAAAGAACACCCTCCACGTTCGACTGAAGGTGGTGGGGGTGACCCGGGAGGACGGCACCCCTCAACCCGCCTCGGGCACCCTCCTGACTTACCTCGCACTGGGAAGCGACCGGCCGGAAATTCACTACGGGGACCTGCTCTTGTTGCACACGCCCCCCCGCCCCCTCGCCCCGCC
>CAZBYX010000020.1:9574-22727 GCA_964496055.1 uncultured Saprospiraceae bacterium | reverse complement strand
GCCGGGGGACCTGAGTCGTCGGGGGCAGCAGGCGGAGAGCAGAGGGTAAGGGAGCGGGTTGGAGGACGTTTACCGTTGCCGGGCGCAGGCCCGGTTGGGCTTGCAGGGCCGAACCGCCGAGCAGCAAGAGGAACAGGAAAGGGGCGCTACGCGTCGTCATGGGTTTCGGGTTTTTACAGGTCCGGTGATTCACTTGAGCCCAGCGAGCATCAACCGTCGATTCCTCGGTTCCTCAAATCCTCAAATCCTCCTTGCGTGATATTCATCCTCATTCGCCGGGGCTATATTTTCGGCTGCCGGCATAGAGCTCGAAGTGGAGGTAGCGGCATTCGAGGGGCCCGTTGAAGAGCACATGCCGCCGGCGCGGGCGCAGGCCGATGCGCTTCAGGGCGTCCCGGTTGGCGGAGAGGACGAAAGCGTCCCAGCCCTGGAAGCGCTGCTTGAGCACGTCGCCCAGCAGGCGGTAGAAGCCCTCGGCATCCAGCAGGCCGATGCGCTGGTCGTAGGGCGGGTTGCAGACCAGCAGCCCGGAGGGGGCGGGGGCTTCCAGCTCGCTCAGCTCGCAGCGCCTGACCCGCACCACGTGCTCCAACCCTGCGGCGCGCAGGTTTTGGCGGGTGGCGGCCAGGGCTTTGGGGGCGACGTCGGAGGCGAAAATGGGCTGGGACAAGGTAGGACTTTCCCGGGGCACCTGCGAGCGGATTTTGTGCCACAGGTCGGCGTCGAAACTTTTCCAGCGCTCGAACCCGAAACGCCGTTCGGGGGTGTGGGGCGGCCGTCCCAGGGCAATCAGGGCCGCTTCGATGGGCAGGGTGCCCGAGCCGCACATGGGGTCGAGGAAGGGGCGCTCGCCGCGCCAGCCCGCCAACAGGAGCATGCCGGCGGCGAGGACTTCGCTCAGGGGGGCTTCGCCGCCCTCCTGGCGGTAGCCGCGGCGGTGGAGGCTGTCGCCGGAGCTGTCGAGGCTCAGCGTGCAGGTGTTGTCGGCTCCGATGTGCAGGTGGATGCGCAGGGTGGGGTTTTTCAGGTCCACCGAAGGGCGGCGCCCCCGGCGCTCGCGAAACTGGTCCACGATGGCGTCTTTGGCCTTCTGTTCCAGGTAGCGCGAATGGCGCAGGTGCCGCGACTGGGTGACGGCGTGCACGGCGAAGCAGTCGTCCACCTCGAGCAGTTCGCTCCAGTCCGTTTCGCGCAGCTTTTTGTAGAGGTGGTTTTCGTGGCGGGTCTTGAAGGTGCGGAAGGGCACCAGCAGGCGCAGGGCGCTGCGCAGATGGAGGTTGGCGCGGTACAGCAGGGCGGTATCCCCCTCGAAGCTGACGGCCCGCGTGCCGGGCTGGATGGCGCGGGCGCCCAGGGCGCGCAGCTCCTCGGCGAGGACGGCTTCCAGCCCGGCGAAGGTTTTGGCGATGATTTTCATGAGCGGGGCCTCAGGTCTGGAAAACGCCGACGTTGAAGCGCTCCACGGGGGCATTGTCGGCGGCTTCGATACCCATGCTTATCCAGCGGCGGGTTTCCAGGGGGTCGATGATGGCGTCCACCCAGAGGCGGGCGGCGGCGTATTCGGGGGTGGTCTGGTGTTCGTAGCGGGCTTTGATTTCTTCGAGGAGGGCTTGCTCCTGCTCCGGGTCGGGGGGATGGCCCTTGGCCTTGAGGGAGGCCACCTGAATCTGGGCGAGGACTTTGGCCGCCTGCGCACCGCCCATGACGGCAATGCGGGCCGTGGGCCAGGCCACGATGAGGCGGGGGTCGTAGGCTTTGCCGCACATGGCGTAGTTGCCGGCCCCGTACGAATTGCCCACCACGACGGTGAACTTGGGCACGGTGCTGTTGGCGACGGCATTGACCATCTTGGCGCCGTCCTTGATGATGCCGCCGTGCTCGGCGCGGGTGCCCACCATGAAGCCGGTGACGTCGTGCAGGAAGACCAGGGGAATCTTTTTCTGGTTGCAATTCAGGATGAAGCGGGCGGCCTTGTCGGCCGAGTCGCTGTAGATGACCCCCCCGAATTGCATTTCGCCTTTGGCGGTCTTGACCACCTTGCGCTGGTTGGCCACGATGCCCACCGACCAGCCCTCGATGCGGGCGTAGGCGCACAGGATGGTTCGGCCGTAGCCCTTTTTGTAGAAGGTGAGCTTTGACTCGTCCACCAGGCAGCGGAGCAACTCCTCGGTGTCGTAGGGCTTGGTGGGGTCGTCGGGGACGATGCGGTAGAGCGCTTCGGGGGGGGTGTTGGGCGGTTTGGGTTCGGTGCGGTCGAAGCCGGCTTTGGGGAAGTGGCCGAGTTTGTCCACCAGTTCGCGGATGGTGTCCAGGCATTCGCGGTCGTCTTTGCAGGCGTAATCCGTCACGCCGCTGATGTTGCTCTGGGTGTGGGCGCCGCCGAGGGTTTCCTTGTCCACCTCTTCGCCGATGGCGGCCTTGACCAGGTAGGGCCCCGCCAAAAAGATGGAGCCCGTGCCCTCGACGATGAGCGCCTCGTCGGACATGATGGGCAGGTAGGCGCCTCCGGCCACGCAGCTGCCCATGATGGCGGCAATCTGGGGGATGCCCATGCTCGACATGCGCGCATTGTTGCGGAAGATGCGCCCGAAGTGCTCCTTGTCGGGGAAGATTTCGTCTTGCATGGGCAGGAACACCCCCGCACTGTCCACCAGATAGATGATGGGCAGGCGATTCTCCATGGCGATTTCCTGGGCGCGCAGGTTCTTCTTGCCCGTGATGGGAAACCAGGCCCCCGCCTTCACGGTGGCATCGTTGGCGACGATGACGCATTGCCGCCCACACACATACCCGATGACCACCACCACCCCGCCGGCGGGGCAGCCGCCGTATTCCTCGTACATCTCGTAGCCGGCAAAGGCGCCGATTTCCAGCAGGGGGCTGCCCTCGTCCACCAGGTACTGGATGCGCTCGCGCGCCGTCATCTTGCCTTGGCGTTGCAGCTTCTCGATTTTTTTCGTCCCGCCTCCCAGGCGGATTTTCACCAGTCGATGCTTCAATTGGCTGACGAGGAGCTTCATGTTGTCCTCGTACTTGTTCTTTTCCAGGTCGATGTCGATGGCTGGCATGGCGCCGGAGTGTTGGTGGTTTTGGAAGGGCGGCAAAATACGAAAAGGCTGCCCAACGGCCGACGAAGAACGGCTGTCGGATGGCCATCCGACAGCCGTTCTTCACCACAAGCCTCGAAACGGCGGCCCGGGCGCCTTACTTGATGTAGAAGGTGTAGTAGTATTCGCCGGGGTAGTCTTCGTAGAAGCCTTCGAGCAAGACCTTCTTGCCCTCGACCTGGAGGCGGTAGAGTTCATCGAGCAGCTCTTCCACGGAGGCGACGGGCTGGTCGTTGACTTTGGTGATGATGTAGCCGGGGTCCATCTCGGTGCGCTCGATGGTGCTGCCCAGGTCCACACTGACGACGTACACCCCGTTGGTGCCCAGGGCGCGGGTTTCTTCGTGGGTGAGGTTGCGCACCTCGAAGCCCAGGCGGGTCAGGAGGTTGTCGGCGTCGTTGTTCACCTGAAAGACGGTGGAGTTGTTCTTGTCGCGCAAGACCACCGAGGTGCGGAAGATTTTCCCGCGACGGATGTACTCGACGAGGATGGTGTTGCCGGGGCGGTAGCGCCCGATTTGCTCCTGCAGCTCGGGCATGGTGGTCACCTTCACGCCGTTGATGCCGATGATGACGTCGCCGCGGCGCAGGCCGGCGGCTTCGGCGCCCCCGCCCTTGGTGACGTGGCTGATGTACACGCCCTCCACTTTGGGCAGGCCCAGCTCCTTGGCCCGGTGGTTATCGACGGGGCTGATGCGCACGCCGAGCAGGCCGCGCTGCACCTCGCCGTAGTCGCGCAAATCGCGGATGACTTTCTGGGCCAGGTTGGCCGGAATGGCGAAGGAATAGCCCTCGTAGCGCCCCGAGCGGGTGATGATGGCGGTGTTGATGCCCACCAGCTCGCCGTTGGTGTTCACCAGGGCACCCCCGCTGTTGCCGGGGTTCACGGCGGCGTCGGTCTGGATGAAGCTCTCGATGCTGTAATCCCCTTCCAGAATCTGGATGTTGCGGGCTTTGGCACTGACGATGCCCGCCGTGACGGTGCTTTCCAGGTTGAAGGGGTTGCCCACCGCCAAGACCCACTCCCCCACCTGCAGCGAATCGCTGTTGCCGAACAAGAGGAAGGGCAGGTTCTCCCCTTCGATTTTCAGCAGGGCCAGATCCGTGGTGGGGTCGGTTCCGATCAGGGTGGCTTCGAACTCGCGGTGGTCGTTCAGGGTGATTTGAAAGCGGTCGCCTTCTTCCACCACGTGGTTGTTGGTGACGATGTAGCCGTCGGGGCTGACGAGCACCCCCGAACCGGTGGAAGCCCCGTAAGCCGAGGTGCTCCAGAAGTCAAAGCCCTTCGAGCTCAAAGCCTTGATGTTCACCACCGCCGGGGTGACCCGCTGGGCCGCCTCGATGAAATCGGTCGGTGCCGAGGAGGTGAATTCGGCTTGCAGGCGCCCCGAGAACAGGTCCAGCCCCTCCGTCTCGTAATGGGTCTTCAGCGCCGCCGGGCCGCGGGTTTCGATGATGACCTTCTGCGGCTGAATGAAGCGGCTGTAAATCGCCACCGCCAGGATGGCGCTCAACAGGGAACAGGCAATGAGCTGAAGCGGATGTTTCATAAACTACCAGTGTTGAGTCGGTTTTCACTCCCGTAGGCGGTTCGCAAGTTCCAGCGCCTGGGCAAGGCAGGGCCCCTCGGCATCAGGGGGCGGGAGCACAACCCGAATGTAAAATAAGCATTTTTCAAATGTAATTCCGAGCGGGAAACAGGCTTTTTCGGGCATACTTGCAAAAACGATACCTTTGTGAGCCGCCCGCCTCGGGCGGATTCCCCCATTTCAACGCTCATGGAGCCAAATCCGCCTTTGCGCCCGGAACAGGAACCCACCACACCCCCGGAGGAAATTCGGGTGGGTTGGAGGTATTTGTGGGCGGGTTTGAAACGCTTCTGGCAGGAGCTCATCGACTTGCGAACGGGCATGGACCGCGCCGCTTGCATCCGCAACATCCGCGAGAACAAGCGCATGCAGGGGGCCAATGCCTGGCTGTTGATGTGCTCCATCATGGTGGCTTCCTTGGGGCTCGACCTCAACTCGCCGGCCGTCATCATCGGGGCCATGCTGATTTCCCCCCTCATGTCGCCCATCCTGGGGGTAGGCCTGGCGGTGGGCATCAACGACCACAGCACCCTGCTCATTTCCCTGCGCCATCTCCTGGTCTCCATCGGCATTGCACTGGTGACGAGCTACCTCTACTTCCGATTGACGCCCTTCGGGCGCGTCACCCCCGAAATCCTCAGCCGCACGGCCCCCACCTTGCTGGACGTGCTGGTCGCTTTCTTCGGGGGGGTGGCGGGCATCGTTTCGGGCACCCGCAAGGACAAATCGAACGCCATACCGGGGGTGGCTATTGCCACCGCCCTGATGCCGCCCCTCTGCGTCACGGGGTTCGGCCTGGCCAAGGGCGAGTGGGACATCATGCTGCGTTCGTTCTACCTGTTTTTCCTAAACGCCGTTTTCGTGGCCCTGGCAACTTATCTGGTGGTGCGTTACCTGCGCTTTCCCCAGGTCGAGTTCGCCGACCCCCGTGAAAAACGCCGCACCCAGTGGGGCATCGCTCTGTTCATCATGGTGTTGCTGGTGCCCAGCGTGCTCATCCTGCGCGGGGTGTTGCGCGACATCGGCGAGCGCCAACAGCTGGAAGCCTTCGTCAAAAAGAACTTCTCCGATGCCTTCTTCCAAATCGAAGACCTGCCCGGCCAAGATACCCTGAATGCCAAGGTCTTCCTCTTCCGCCATCTCCCCCTGGATTCCGCCCGCCTTTTTCAGGAGCGTTTCGAGAACCTCGGCCTGCGCGCCCATCTGGAAATCATCCAGGGCGAGCCCGACGATGCCTTCTTCAACAAGGAGCAATTCCAGCGCTGGCAGCAGTCCTTCCGGGGGGAGTTGCTCGCCGTACTCGAGACGGAGCGCCTGGCCCAAACCCAAAAAGACCGCGAGGTGCAGGCCCTGCAACGCCAACTGGACAGCCTGCGCAGCGATACCGTGCTGCTGCGGCAAATCACCTCCGAACTGAAGGCGCTCTTCCCCGAACTCGAGTCCTTGGGCTTCGCCCGGGTGACGAAAGCCACCCCCGACAGCCTCCTCGTCCAGGTGCCCACCTTCACCCTCAAATGGAAGCCCGGCCGCAGCAACCGACAGCTTGCCCGGGACGAGGACCAACTGGCCCGCTTCCTGCGCATCCGCGCCCGATTGGACACCCTCGTCCTCTTGCGGGAATGAGCGGAGCTCCCCCTTTCCCCGAACCCGCACCTCCCTCCCGGGGTGCCCAACGCGATGCTTGCCATGCGAAAAGTTCTGCTCACCGGTGCCAGCGGTTTCCTGGGGTGGCAAATCTGGCACGCCACCCCGGAAAAGGTGGAGCTTTTGGGTTTGTACCACCGCCACCCCGAACGCCTGCCCGCCCGGCACGGGTTTGCCCGGGTGGATTTGACCGACCGCGACGCAGCGTGGAAAATCTTCAAGGAATGGAAACCCGCGGTGGTGCTGCATCTGGCGGCGGCATCCAGCACCAATTTCTGCGAGCAACACCCCGAAGAAGCCCGGAAAATCAATGTGGAGGCGGTGGAGCAGCTCTGCGCCTTCTGCGACGATGTGAAGGCCTGCCTGCTGTTCACTTCCAGCGGGCAGGTCTTCGACGGCCTGAAGGAATGGTATGAGGAGGAAGACGAGCCCAGTCCCCGAAACGAATACGGCCGCCAGAAAGCCGCAGCCGAGGCTATCGTCCGCGCCGCACTCCCGCAAGGGTGTGTGGTGCGGGTGCCGGTCATGTTCGGCTTTGCCGCACCCGAAACGCCCAACTTCATGGTCGAGTGGCTGCGCACCTGGGAGGGGGGCGGCACCGTGCACGCCTTTCGGGATGAGGAGCGGAGCTTCCTGAGCGGTGCCGCAGCCGCCGAAGGCCTCTGGCTGTTGGTGCAGCAGGGCGCGGAAGGGCTGTTCCACCTCGGCGGCGGCGAGGTTTGCTCCCGGCTGAGCTTCGCCCGACGGCTCCGGGAGGTTTTCGGCCTGCCGGATGCCGCCATCGCAGCCTGCAGCCGCGAAGATGCCGCCATGGCCGCCTATCGCCCCCCGCGGGTGGCCTTCACCAACCGGAAAATGCGGGAGCTGGGCTATCGCCCCCGCCGCCTGAAGGAAGAGCTGCAGCGCCTGGCCGCCCTCTACACACCCCCCAAACCCTGAACCCAAACGGGGTGGGGGGGGCGACGTTGCGGGCGAGACCTTCCTTCAGGGGGCTTTCCTCTTTGCCACCACTTCCACCTTCTTGCTTCGGGGCTTTTGATGCATTCCCGGCGGGACGGCCGAGCGAATGCCCTCCGCCAGGGCGTTCAACAAGCGTTCGCGGGCGAAAAAGCGGTACGTCACGAGGCTGATTTCCCGCACGGGCGCCGGGGGCTGGAAAAACCTGACGCGGTTGTGTTCTTCCTCACCGAGGTCGGCTATGGCCAGCTCCGGCAAAATGGTGATGCCGTGCCCCATGTCCACCATCCTTTTGAGGGTCTCGACGCTGCCGGCGGCGTAGGCCAATTGTCCGGGGGCGGCCTCGGGGCGCTTCAATTCGCACAGGTTCAGTACTTGGGTGCGCAAGCAATGGCCTTCCTCGAGCAACCAGAGCTGGTCCAGCTGGATGTCTTCCGGCAGGACGAAGCGCTTCTCGAGCAGGGGCTGGCGCGAAGCCGCATAAACGACGAACTCCTCGTAGTACAGAGGCAATTCTTGCAGGGCGTTGTCGTGCAGGGGCGTGGCCAGCACCCCCGCATCGAGCTGGTGGTTTTTGAGGCGGTTGATGATTTCCCCTGTGGTCAGTTCCACGAGCTCCAGTTGGAGCTTTGGGTGTTTTTCGAAAAAACCGGGGAGAAGGCGGGGCAGCAGGTAGGGCGCCACCGTGGGGATGATGCCGACCTTCAAGGTGCCCTTCAATTCACCACGCAATTCGGCGGCCAGCTCCACGAAGCGGTGGGCACCGGCCACCACCTCTCGTGCCTGCTGAAGCAGTTCCTTACCCTCCTCCGTGGGGACGACCGGCTTGCGGCTCCGGTCAAAGATTTTCAAACCCAGCTCCTCTTCCAGCTTCTGAATCATGGTGCTCAGGGTGGGCTGTGTGACGTGGCACTGCCGGGCCGCTTCGGCGAAGTGGCGATGCTGGTCAACCGCCAGAAGGTATTCGAGTTGCTGCAGGGTCATCGTGCAATCCTGATTGATTTTATCAATGAAGTGATAAAAATAATCAGTTTGCTGAATGTGCACGGGTGGGGCATCTTTGAGGCACAGCATTTCTCCCCCGAAGGAGCGAATTGCTTTTTCCTACCGTACAAAACCCGACGACACATGAATGAACCGAAAAGCAAGACAGCAGCCAAAACGAACGGGCTGAGCAAGTGTCCGTTTCACACGGGCCAACTGAAGAAGCCCGCCGGCCATGGGGTCTCTCATTTCGATTTTTGGCCCCAGATGCTCCGCCTGAACATCCTCCGACAGCACAGCGAGCTGGCCAACCCCATGGACAAGGATTTCGATTACGCTCAGGAGTTCGCCTCCCTGGACCTGGAGGCGGTCAAACGCGACATCGAAAAGGTGATGACCACCTCGCAAGACTGGTGGCCCGCCGACTACGGGCACTACGGCCCGCTGTTCATCCGCCTGGCCTGGCACAGCGCAGGTACTTACCGCATCGCCGACGGGCGGGGTGGGGGTAGCCGGGGTTCCATCCGCTTTCCGCCCCTGAACAGCTGGCCCGACAACGCCAACCTCGACAAAGCGCGCATGCTGCTCTGGCCCGTGAAGAAAAAGTACGGTCGCAAACTCTCCTGGGCCGACCTCATCATCCTGGCCGGTAACGTGGCCCTGGAATCCATGGGCTTCAAGACCATCGGCTTCGCCGGCGGCCGCGAAGACATCTGGCAAGCCGAAGAAGACATCTACTGGGGCTCGGAAGCCGAATGGCTCGGCGACAAACGCCACAGCGACGAGCGCGAGCTCGAAAACCCGCTGGCCGCCACCCAGATGGGCCTCATCTACGTCAACCCCGAAGGCCCCAACGGCAAACCCGACCCCCTGGCCGCCGCCCACGACATCAAGCAGACCTTCCGCCGCATGGCCATGACCGACGAGGAAACCGTCGCCCTCATCGCAGGGGGGCATTCCTTCGGCAAAACCCACGGCGCCGTGCCAGCCGATTACCTCGGCCCCGAACCCGCCGCCGCCGACATCGAAAACCAGGGCCTCGGCTGGAAAAACGCCTACGGCAAAGGCAACGCCGAGCATACCTACACCAGCGGCCTGGAAGGCGCCTGGACCACCACCCCCACACGATGGAGCCACGACTTTTTCAAACACCTCTTCGAGTACGACTGGGAGCTGACCAAAAGCCCCGCCGGTGCCTGGCAATGGACCCCTAAAAACGGAGCCGGGCAGGCTTCCGTCCCCGATGCTCACGACCCCAACAAGCGCCACGCACCCTTCATGCTCACCACGGACCTGGCCCTGCGCTTCGACCCCGAGTTCGAGAAGATCTCGCGCCGCTTCTACGAAAATCCCGAGCTCTTCGCCGATGCCTTCGCCCGCGCCTGGTTCAAACTCACCCACCGCGACATGGGACCGCCCACCCGCTACGTGGGCAGTGAGGTGCCCGAGGAGGTTTTCCTCTGGCAAGACCCCATCCCCGAAGTGCAGCATCCCCTCATTGACGCCGCCGACATCGCCCGCTTGAAAAAGGAATTGCTGGGCAGCGGACTGAGCATCTCCGACCTGGTAACCACCGCCTGGGCTGCGGCTTCCACCTTCCGGGGCTCGGACCGCCGGGGCGGCGCCAACGGCGCGCGCATCCGTCTGGAACCCCAGCGAAGCTGGCGCGTCAACAACCCCGAACGGCTGGGCAAGGTCTTGCAGGTGCTCGAAGGCATTCAGCAGGCTTTCAACGCCGAAAACGAGGGGGGCAAGCAGGTCTCCCTGGCCGACCTCATCGTCCTGGGTGGTTGTGCCGCCGTCGAGGAAGCCGCCCGTCGGGCCGGCTTCGACATCGAGGTGCCCTTCACGCCGGGCCGCACCGACGCCACCCAGGAGCAAACCGATGTGGAATCCTTCGCCGTACTCGAGCCGGTCGCCGACGGCTTCCGCAACTACGTTTGCAGCGATGCCATCCCCCGACCCGAAGACCTCCTCGTGGATAAGGCGCACCTGCTCACCCTCACCGCTCCCGAAATGACCGTCCTGCTCGGTGGGCTGCGCGTCCTCGAAGCCAACTACGACGGCTCTCGTCACGGCGTCTTCACCGAGCGCCCGGGCCTGTTGAGCAACGACTTCTTCGTCAACCTCCTCGACATGGGTACCGAATGGACCGCCCTTGACGACAACCGGCAGCTCTTCGAAGGCCGCGACCGCAAAACCGGAGCCCCCAAATGGACCGCCACCCGGGTGGACCTCATCTTCGGGCACAACGCCGAATTGCGCGCCTTGGCCGAAGTCTATGCCTGCGACGATGCCCGCGAAAAATTCGTTCGCGACTTCGTCTTGGCATGGGACAAGGTCATGAACCTCGATCGCTTTGACCTGCATCGGTAATCATTTCCGATGATGTTGATATGACGGCGGGCTGCCCCTGAGTTGGCAGCCCGTTTTTCATTCTGCCTGCCGGAGTTCTTGGCGCCTATGCCCAGACTGCTAACTTTGCCCCCAATCAAAACCCATTCGCATGAAAAATCTCAGCTTTTTCGTCCTGGCTTTCTTTCTGCTGGCTTTCGCTTGGGCTTGCTCGGGTGGGGGTGAGGGGTCCGGCTCGTCCGAAGACCGCCGTGTGGAAGTGCGGCAGGAACAGATGTGGGATTCCGTCATGGCCATCCACGATGAAGTCATGCCTCAGATGGCGGAAGTGAATCGCCTGAGCCGGCAGCTCAAAGCGCTCGATCCCGAAAGCCAGGACCCCGAAGTCCAGGAGCTTCTCCAGCATCTGAGCGCCGTGGATGAATTCATGATGCAGTGGATGAGCGAATTCAAGCAACTGGAAGCCCTGCGGGAAAGCAAAACCCACCAGGAAATCATGCAGTACCTGGCGGAGGAATACCGAAAGATGGGACAACTGAAACAGGAAACCCAACGCGCCCTGGAAGCCGCCCGGGAGTTCCTGAAGCTTCGGGGCGAGGCTGCTCCGGAGGGCTCTTCCGGCGGTTGAGGGCTCCTCGCCACCCTCCTCCAAACCCGAGGGGGCGCCTCCGGCCCCTTCATCAAATCCTGGTTGCCATGCAGCGCTTTTTCGTTCCTTTTCTGGTTTTCGTCCTCGCATCGGGTTGTACCCTGCTCAACTCCGAACCCGAACCCCTGCCCATCCTGGGGCAAAAGGACATCGACCCCGAAACGGGCGACACCCTCTACCACACCATCCCCGATTTCGCGTTCATCGATCAGGACAGCCAGCTGGTGACCAACGAAACCTTCGCCGGCAAGGCTTACGTGGTGGACTTCTTCTTTCTCTCTTGCCCCACCATCTGCCCCAAAGTGACCAAGCAGATGCTGCGCATCTACGAGCACTTCGAAGACGACGACCGCCTCCTCCTCCTCGCCCACACCATCGACCCCAAACGGGACAGCGTGGCCCGCCTGCGCGAATACGCCCAAAACTTGGGGGTGCGCTCCGACAAGTGGCACTTTGTCACCGGCGACAAGGACGCCATCTACGAAATCGCCGACGACTACTTCAGCATCGCCCTGGAAAACCCCGATGCCCCCGGCGGCTTCGACCACAGCGGCCGCATCATTCTGGTGGACAAAAACCGCCGCGTCCGCTCCTTCTGCAACGGCACCGACCCCCAATCCGTGGACAAGTTCATCCGCGACATCGAGCAACTCCTCGAACAGGAGTACACACCCCTCAAGTGAAGCGCCTTGAGCCGCCGGAAGATCATATGCACCGTCACCAACGACCTGACCCACGACCGGCGCATGCACCGCATTTGCACCACCCTGTCGGGGGCGGGTTTCGAGGTGGAGTTGGTGGGGCGACGCTTGCCCCATTCGCAGCCCTTGCCGAGACGGGCCTTCCGGCAGGTGCGCCTGCGCTGCTTCTTCCACCGCGGCAAACTCTTTTACCTGGAATACAACCTGCGGCTGTTCCTCTACCTGATGCCCCGTCGGGCCGGGGCGCTCTGCGCCGTGGATCTGGACACCCTCTGCGCCGGTTGGCTGGTGGCCCGCCTTCGGGGCTGGAAGCTGGTGTACGACGCCCACGAATTTTTCCAGGAGGTGCCCGAGGTGGTGGGGCGCCCCTTCACCCAAAGGGTGTGGGAGGGGGTGGCGCGGGCGCTCATCCCCCGGGTGGATGCCGCCTACACGGTGAGCACCTCTCTGGCCGCTGAGCTCTCGAAGCGTTACGGCGTTTCCTTTGGGCTGGTGCGCAACCTGCCCCCGCGCCCCGCCCTGCCCACCCACGCTGAAAAGCACCACCCGCCCGTCTTGCTCTACCAGGGAGTGCTGAACGAAGGGCGGGGGCTGGAGGAGGCCATCGAGGCCATGCGCCTCCTCGATGGGGTGGAGCTCTGGTTGGCCGGCGAAGGAGATTTGTCCGAGGCGCTGCGGCGCCGCGTCGCCCGGCTGCAATTGGGAGGAAAGGTGAAGTTCCTCGGGTACGTCCCCCCCGAAGATTTGCCCACCCTCACCCGCCGGGCCACCCTCGGGCTGAACCTGCTGAAAAACAAGGGGTTGAATTACTACTTCTCCCTCGGCAACAAAACTTTCGACTACATCCACGCCGGAATTCCAGCCCTGGCGATGGACTTCCCCGAATACCGGGCCTTGCAAGCCACCTATGAGGTACAGGTCCTCCTGGCAGAACTCACCCCCGAAGTCATCGCCGATGCCGCCCGCCGCCTGCTGAACGACCCCGCACACTACCACCGCCTGGTGGAAAACTGCCGCCGCGCCGCTCGCGAACTGTGCTGGGAAAACGAAAAATTCCGCCTGCTCGAAATCTGGGAGCCCCTGCTGGAATGAAGGGGGCCGCTCGCCCTCTTCGAGGGCTCGCTGTTGGGCCGCGAGCTTGCCCAAGGCAAGCTCGCTTTTGGCTCTT
>CAZBYX010000020.1:3827-9474 GCA_964496055.1 uncultured Saprospiraceae bacterium | reverse complement strand
AGCCCCGCAGGGGCGGCCCAAAAGTGAGCGAAGCGAACGGCCCAAAAGCCCGAAGGGCGGCCCTCAAATCACCCCCATTTCCTTTCCGACCTTGGTGAAGGCGGCGACGGCTTTTTCGAGGTGTTCGCGTTCGTGGGCGGCGCTGAGCTGGACGCGGATGCGGGCTTTGCCTTTGGGCACCACCGGGTAGAAGAAGCCGATGACGTAGATGCCCTCGCGCAGCAGGGCGTCGGCGAAGTCCTGGGCGAGCTTGGCTTCGTAGAGCATGATGGGCACGATGGGGTGCTCGCCGGGGAGGATGTCGAAGCCGGCGTCGGTCATGGCTTGGCGGAAGAAGCGGGTGTTTTCTTCGAGTTTGTCGCGCAATTCGGTGGTGGCGCTGAGCAACTCGAGCACTTTGATGGAAGCGCCGACGATGGCCGGGGCGAGGGTGTTGCTGAACAGGTAGGGGCGGGAGCGCTGGCGCAAAATCTCGACGATTTCCTTGCGGGCGGCGGTGAAGCCCCCGGAAGCCCCGCCGAGTGCCTTGCCGAAGGTGCCGGTGATGATGTCCACGCGGCCCAGGGCATTGCGATATTCGGCGGTGCCGCGGCCCGTTTTGCCAATGAAGCCGGTGGCGTGGCAGTCGTCCACCATGACCATGGCATCGTACTTCTCGGCCAGGTCGCAGATTTTGTCGATTTGGGCGATGGTGCCGTCCATGCTGAAGACGCCGTCGGTGGCGATGAGGCGGCGGCGGGCGCTCTGAGCCTCTTTGAGTTTGGCCTCCAGGTCGTTCATGTCGTTGGTCTTGTAGCGGAAGCGCTGCGCCTTGCACAGGCGGATGCCGTCGATGATGGAGGCGTGGTTGAGCTCGTCGGAGATGACGGCGTCTTCGGCGGTGAGCAGGGGCTCGAACAGGCCGCCGTTGGCGTCGAAGGCGGCGGCGTAGAGGATGGCGTCTTCCAGGCCCACGAAGTCGGCGATTTTGCGCTCCAGTTCTTTGTGGATGTCCTGGGTGCCGCAGATGAAGCGCACGCTGGACAGCCCGAAGCCGTACTTGTCGATGGCTTCGTGGGCGGCCTGGATGACTTCGGGGTGGCTGCTCAGGCCCAGGTAGTTGTTGGCGCAGAAGTTGAGCACCTCGCCCCCTTCGAGGGTGTGGATGGCGGCGCCTTGGGGGGTGGTGATGGTCCGCTCGCGTTTGTACAGACCGGCCTGTTGGATTTCCTGCAATTCCTTCTGGAGAGCTGGTTTGACGCTTTCGAACATGGCTTGGTTGCTTTTTGATGGGTTTGGGAGGAGACGTCATTGGGGGAAGACCCCCTGGTGGTATTTGAGCTGGAGGTGGTGAATCATGTCTTGGGTCATGGCTTCGAGGTCGAAGCGGGGCTTCCAGTTCCAGTCTTGGCGGGCCAGGCTGTCATCTATGGTTTCGGGCCAGCTTTCGGCGATGGCCTGTCGGAAATCCGGCTGGTAACGGACTTCGAACTCGGGCAGGTGGCGGCGGATGGCGGCGCTCAGCTCGCGGGGGGTGAAGCTCATGCCGGCCAGGTTGTAACCCAGGCGGATGGACAGGCGCTCGGCGGGGCATTCCATGAGCTCGATGGTGGCGCGGATGGCGTCGCTCATGTACATCATGGGCAGGCGGGTGTCTTCGCGAAGGAAGCAGGTGTAGGGCAAGCCCTTGACGGCATAGTGGAAAATCTCCACGGCGTAGTCGGTGGTGCCTCCGCCGGGCATGGATTGATGCCCCACGATGCCGGGGTAGCGGAGGCTGCGCACGTCCAGTCCGTATTTGAGGTGGTAGTAGCGGCACCAGTATTCGCCGGCGGCCTTGCTGATGCCGTACACCGTCCGGGGGTCGAGGAAGGCAAATTGGGGGGTGGCTTCGCGAGGGGTGTGCACCCCGAAGACCGCAATGGAACTGGGATAAAACACCCGCCGGACGCCTTCGCTGCGGGCACATTCCAGGACGTTGAACAAGCCCTGCATGTTGATTTCCCAGGTTTTCAGTGGGTTTTGCTCGCCTTTGGCCGACAGCACCGCCGCCAAATGGTAAATCTGAGTGATGCCGTGCTGACGGACGAGCTCCGCCATGCGCCCGGCATCGAGGATGTTGAGGGTTTCGAAGGGCGGGGCGGTGTGTTTGACGGCCCGGATGTCGGTGGCGAGGACGTTTTCCGCTCCATACCGGGCGCGCAGCTCGGGCGTCAGGACGCTGCCGATTTGCCCGTTGGCACCCGTGATGAGTATGCGTTCAGTGGCCATGGAATCAGGTTAGGGTCGAGCGTTGGGAAGTCGGGGCAAGTTAGAGAATGTTGCTCAAAAGAAAGGTGCCCTGGATACCCACCAAGCCCTCAGGCGGGGTAGGGGGGGAGGTGGGGCAAGGGTTCGGCCTTGCCCTTGCGGTAGTGCATTTCGAAGCAGAAGCTGTCGATGCCGTTGGTTATCAGCAGGTATGGCGCCCGGACGGCGTGGTTGTAGTTGCTCAGCTGCCGCAACCCCTCCCCGGCGATGGGCACGCTGGGGGCCTTGCACTCCACCAACAGGAAGGGCTGGACCGCCGGGTCGTACACCAACAAATCGAAGCGTCGCTGCAGGGAGTTTACCTGCAAGCCCCGCTCCACGCTCAGGCGGCTCAGCGGGTACCCCTCCGTGGCCACCAGGCGCTGGATGAGCAGCTGGCGCACCATTTCTTCGGGCTCGAAGACCACCCAGCGCCGCCGAACGGGGCACCATACCTCCGTCCCCCGCTCCGCTTTGCGCAGTTTCAGGTGGTGGTGCATGGCGGTCAATTCCAGGTCGAAGGGTTGCATGGCAAGGGGGTGAAAGGTGGTTCGGGGGCTTGGATTAACCCCCGCTTTGGATTTTCGAACCGCAACCTACTCAATTCTCTCGGTGAGCGAAAATCAAAGCCGCGAAGCGATTTTTTAAAATTTTCTTAAGAAAATCCTTGGCCATTGAAACCCATCCTATATATTAGCGGCGAAATATTTGACAGTTTCCAGGCAAGTGAGCCGACGTCTTTTTTCAATTGGAGGTGTTGCAGTGGGGGTTTGTTTCGAACCTCCGTCGGGTTGGGAAAATTTGACGGGCTCCGTTTTTGCCGCCTTCGAGATTGATTCAACATCTTTCATATTAACAGTCGGGTGATTTCTTACAAGAGCGAAGCAACTTCAGTCAGTCTTCGCTCTTTTTTATTGCTCCGAGGAAGCGATTGAAGTCCCTGGCCCTTGCTGCGGCGCCTTGCAGGCCGTGGCGTCTGCAAAGCGGGCCTTCCCCAAACCGCCCCACCCTTCCCTTTTCCGTCGCAGGCAATCCGTTTCGCGGGGCAATGGCCGCCACCCTTTGATTTCGGAACCAAAGGAAGTATCCACTATGGAAAATTTCGGATTGACGCCGCTGGACGTGTTGGTCATGGGATTTTATGCCGTGTTCATCATCGGGTATGGGCTGTACCGCGGCAAGCGCAAGAATTCGGAGGAATATTTTCTGGGCGGTCGTTCCATGATTTGGCCCGTGGTGGGCATCAGTCTGTTTGCCGCCAACATTTCCAGCTCCACCCTGGTGGGCTTGGCCAGCGACGCCTACCAGACGAACACCCACGTGTACAACTACGAATGGCTGGCGGCGGTGGTGCTCGTCTTTTTCGCCGTGTTTTTCATGCCCTTCTACCTGCGCTCGAAGGTGTACACCATGCCCGAGTTTCTGGAGCGGCGCTACGACAGCCGTTCGCGCTACTACTTTTCCATCATCACGCTGATTGCCAACGTCATCGTGGATACGGCGGCGGGGCTGTACGTGGGGCTGCTCATCATGAAGATCGTCTTTCCGGGCACGCCCACCTGGCTCATCATCGCCGGGCTGGCCTTTGCGGCGGCGGCTTACACCATTCCCGGGGGGCTCAGTTCAGTCATTCACACGGAGGTGTTGCAGGCGGTGCTGCTCATCATCGGCAGCATCATTCTGACGTGGTTTTGTTTCGATGCCGTAGGAGGTTGGCAGGGCATGATCAGCGGGCTGGAAACCATGCGCGGCACGCCCCCCGTCAATGACCAGACCCCGGAAGAGATCCTCAGCCTCGTACGCCCCCTGGACGACGAGTTCATGCCCTGGACGGGCTTGCTGTTCGGGGCGCCCATTCTGGGCTTCTATTTTTGGGCTACCAATCAGTTCATGGTGCAGCGCGTTTTGGGCGCAAAAGACCTGAACCACGGTCGTTTGGGGGCGCTGTTTGCGGGCTTGCTCAAGCTGCCGGTGCTCTTCATCATGGTGCTGCCGGGCACCGTAGCCCTGTTGCTTTACAGCAACGCCGACCTGAGCTTTCTGAATTACGAAATCCTGAAGGACGGGCAAAAGGTCGTTTGCGCCAACCTGGCCGATTGCCCCAACATGACCTACCCGGTGCTCCTCTTCTCGCTGTTGCCGAAGGGCTTGCTCGGGCTGGTGTTGGCGGGCCTGCTGGCAGCCATGATGTCCAGTGTTTCGGCCACCTTCAATTCGGCAAGCACCCTCATCACCATGGATTTCGTGACCAAGGCACGCCCCGACCTGGACAGCAAGCAACTGGTGCGGGTGGGGCAAATCGCTACGGTCGTGCTGGTGGTGTTGTCGGCGGCCTGGGCCCCGCAAATCGAGCGTTTCGGGAGCCTCTTCGTGTACTTGCAGCGGGTCATCGCCTACCTCTGCCCGCCGGTGGTGGCGGTCTTTTTGTTGGGGCTGTTCTGGCGCCGGGCCAACGGCACGGGCGCCTTTGTCAGCCTCATCGGCGGCTTCCTCATTGCCCTGCTGCTCTTGCTCAACGAGGTGTACGATTTCGCCCCGGCCGTCAACGACATACACTTCCTGCACAAGGCCGCCCTGCTCATGGTCGTCTGCATGCTCATCCAGATTGGAGTCAGCCTGGCCACCCCCCCGCAAGACTGGTCTGAAATCCAGCCCTACATCTACACCCGCGAGTTCTTCCAGGAGGACAGCCGCAGCCTCGAGGGCTTGCCCTGGTATCGCAACTACCGCATCCTGGCGATTCTGTTGCTCCTTCTGACGGCCGCTGTGGTGGGCTATTTCTGGTAAGCGGGGCGAGTCCGATCCCCTCCGGCTGGTATTCCCGAAAAAAAAAAAGAGTCGCGCAAGTGCGCGACTCTCAACAAATTATAATCCCATGAACATATCCAAAACAAAAAGCGATTGCAGAAAATTCGGGATTCGTTTGCCAGGACGGGCGGGATGCCTTAACTTCGTATCGTAATTTTTTTAATACGATATGTCCTAGTGCCAAAGGCAAATTGTAATCCCGTGAAAGCGGCTTGAAGGCTGATTCCTCTGAGTCAGCCTTTCTTTTTTCCCCTCGGGCTCCTCTCTCCTCTCCACACCGCCGGATTTCAAAAAAGCAAGTCGCCCTGAATGGCGAAAGGAAACGGGCGACTCGCTATCAACAAATTATAATCCCATGAACATGTACGAATTCTACCTTTTCATCAAGTGACCCTTAGAACGTCTTTTCCGGGACCGAATGTTATCCCTCGGGAATAAAAAAAACGTTAAAGGTCCAATTTCTTTGGGGGTATGCGGAAGTCCTGTTGAGTTCCAAATGTAGCAACAGGAAAAGGGCGAAATTGTTTTCAGGGTTGGGGTTGCCGGTTTGGGAAAGAAAACCTCCAAAATT
>CAZBYX010000020.1:1727-3727 GCA_964496055.1 uncultured Saprospiraceae bacterium | reverse complement strand
AAGCATCCCGGGGTTCCATGCGCCCGCTGAGGATGAGGCGCAGCTCGCGGCGGCGGGCGGCGCTTTCGTAGAGGGCTTGCTCCTCCTGGGTTAGGGGCAGGACGGGGGGGACGGGGCAGGGGCGTTTGGACTCGTCGTCCAGGGCCACGAAGGTGAAGTAGGCGTGGTTGCAGCGTTGCGGGTTGTGTCCTTTGATGTCGGCGGCGAAGACCTCCACGAATATCTCCACCGAGGTGTTGAAGGCGCGGGTGATGACCGCCTTGAGGGTGACGACCTGGCCCAGGCTGATGGGGCGCTGAAAGGAGACGTGGTCCACGCTGGCGGTGACGACGTGGGCTTCGCAATGCTTGCCGGCGCAGATGCTGGCCGCGATGTCCATCCAGCGCATCAGGTTGCCTCCCATGAGGTTGCCCAGCGGGTTGGTGTCGTTGGGCATGACCATCTCCGTCATGATGGTGCGCGAATCGCTGACCTTTTTCGGTTTGAGTTTCATAAGGCAGAGTCCTTGCCGGGAAGACGGGGGTGCGGAACCCGCCCCAACTCCCACGGTCGGCCCCTTGCCCGGGCTCATTTGATCATGACGCCGAGGCGATCGAGCAGGGGGATGTGGGTGAAATTCTCCTCGCTGATGCTTCCCTTGACGAAGATGTACTTCTTGTCGTACATGTAGCCGCTGTAGGTGAAGCTGACCCAGTATTCGTTGGTGAGTTGGAAGAGCTTGGTCTGGATGGGTTCGATTTTGCAGGCGGTGCGGGGGCCGATTTCCTCAAAGTAATGGCGCAGGACGGTGGTTTTCATCTGTTCGCCCTCGATTTCACCATAGCCCCGGGAATTGATCAACACATTCTGAATGGGTTCGTCTTTGAGGTTGATGATGAAGGCGTCCCACATATCGGCTTCGGGGGTGCCGTTTTCCATGCGGGGGGCGACGGCCAAAATCAAGTCTTCCACCTTGAGAATCGGAATGTCTTTTTTCATGGCACGATAACTTGAGCAGGGCTGGGCTCAGAAAAGGACCGGTGAAATCCATCAAGCAAAAACGAACCCAAAAAGTGCTGCAAAATGCCTTTTCAATCGGTTTTTCACTTCCTGCAGCTCGACGGGGCGCCCCAGTTCGGCTTCCAGGCTCGTGACGTCTTTGTCGGCGGCGTCGATGCCACAGGGCACGATGTGGCGGAAATAGCTCAGGTCGGTGTTCACGTTCAGGGCGAAGCCGTGCATGGTGACCCAACGGCTCAAATGGACGCCGATGGCGCAGATTTTCCGCTTGGGCAGGGTGGGGGTGGGAGGGAGCCAGACCCCGGTGAAGCCTTCCATGCGCTGGGCTTCGAGGCCGTATTCGCGCAGGGTGCGGATGACGATTTCCTCCAGGGTGCGCACGTAGCGGTGCACGTCGGTGAAGAAGCGGTCCAGGTCGAAGATGGGGTAGGCCACAATCTGGCCCGGGCCGTGGTAAGTGATATCTCCGCCCCGGTTGATTTTGAAAAATTCGATGCCGCGGCTGCGCAGGCCCGCCTCGTCGAGTAGCAGATGTTGGAGGCTGCCGCTTTTGCCCAGGGTGTACACGGGGGGATGCTCGCAAAACAGCAGGTGATGCCTGGCATCCAGAGGGGGCAACCCCTCCTGAGCGCGGCGCCGGTTGGCGGTTTTGGTGTCAATGAGCGCTTGCAGGAGTTGCTGTTGGTAATCCCAGGCATCTTTGAAGGAAATCCGTCCAAGGTCTTGAAAGATAACCCGTTCCAAATCTGCTTTTTCTTTATGCCTTAGGAAACAGCCTGCTCGAAAGCGGCACAAAGGTATGGATATTTGTAAATTGTGCAACCCGGAAGCTCCGCCGCCTGGCCGGGCTTCGAAAATCCAACAACTCCCCCTGCTTCCATCATGAAATTTCCCCGGAGATTCGTTCGCTTCCGCCCCTCGAAAGGAGCCCTTCGATTTGCCCGACAAGTCGGATGGCTGTTCGTCGCCATGCTGGCACTTTCCTGCACGCCCGGTGGGGG
>CAZBYX010000020.1:0-1627 GCA_964496055.1 uncultured Saprospiraceae bacterium | reverse complement strand
GTACAATTTGCGGCGCTTTTGCGAGGCCGGGGTTCGGCTTTTTCAGCTCGACCTCTTCCTGCGCGACCTGTTCGATTCATCGGGGGTGCTGCATCTGGAGCCGGCACTGCGGCAGGTGCGGGGCGTCCGGCAGGTCTGCCCCGAGGGGGTGGTCTTCTTCCGACTGCACCTCAACGCCCCGAAAGAGTGGCTGGAACGACACCCCGAAGAATGGGTGCGCTACGACTCCCTCGAACCCCACCCCGAACCCGTCGTCCACCTCAGCCGGGAGCTGCAAGACGACCCCCGAACGCCCATCCGGGCGAGCATGGCCTCCCAGGCCTGGAAAGACTGGGCCACCCGTTCCCTGAAAGCCTTCCTCGAAGCCTTCGCCCAAACCCCCGAAGGGGCGGCCCTGGCGGGTGTGCAGGTTGCTTTCGGCATCTACGGCGAGTGGCATCAGTGGGGTCTGCTGACGGAAGAGGCGGACTTCAGCCCGCCCATGCAGGCGCATTTCCGCCGATGGGCCTTGCGCAAGTACGGCTCCGAAGCCGCCCTTCGGAAGGCCTGGCCCGGTGTCCCCATCGAGGGTGGGAGGGGGTTGGTGCCCTCCCGGGCGGAGCGCCGCATCCGTGGGGATTCGGTTTTCCGGGACCCCCGGCTCCATGCGCGGGTGGCGGATTACTACGCCTGCCAACACGAGCTGGTTGCCGACAACATCATCCATTTTTGCAGGGTGGCGAAGGAGGCTTGGCCCCGCCCTCTGGTCGCGGGCACTTTTTACGGCTACTTCTTCTCCGTTTTCAATCGCCAGGCGGCCGGCGGGCACCTGGCTTTGCAGCGGGTCTTGCGTGCCCCCGAAGTGGATTACCTCAGCGGCCCGCAGGTCTACTATCCGCAGGCGGGCTACGAACCGGGGGAGCCCTCCCGCTCCCGAAGCCTGTACCGCTCGGTGGCCCTGCACGGCAAACTATGGCTGGACGAATACGACCAGCAACCCATCCGCACCTACCCCGTGCTGAACGGCCGGGACAACCGCGAAGCCTATACCCTCAAAATGGCACAAAACCAGGCCGCCTTGCGCCGCAATGTGTTGCAGCCGCTGCTCCAGGGCGGCGGCCTCTGGTTCTACGACTTCGGCCCCGCCGGCATGAACCTCAACCGCCGCAACGAACACGACCTCCAGTCGGGCGCCGCCGGTTATTGGGACCACCCCCTCCTCCTGCAGGACATCGCCCGGCTGAAAAAGCTGGCCGACAGCCTCGTGCATCGCCCCTGGCAGGCCCCCGCCGACGTTCTGGTCGTGTTCGATACCGAGGTCTTTCACTACCTCAAAAGCACCCTGCCCGACAGTTGCCGCATCAGCTCCCAGACCCTCGACTGGCTTACCCTGGGCCTGGCTCGCTCGGGGGTGGCCTGGGAGCCCGTTCACCTCGATGACCTGCCCCTGCTCGACCCCCAAGCCTACCGGGCCGTCGTCTTTGCCAACACCTGGCTGCTCGACGACGGCGATGTGGCGGAAATCCAAAAACGATGGGCCGCCGATGGACGCCACCTCTTCTACGTGTACGCTCCGGGCTACCTCAGCCCGAGGGGCATGCACCCCGAACGGCCTGCCCGGGTGACGGGGCTGCCTGTGCGCGTCCTT
>CAZBYX010000019.1:0-23495 GCA_964496055.1 uncultured Saprospiraceae bacterium | reverse complement strand
GAGTTGGACTCCCCCTTTCCGGTAGCTGAAAAAGGCTAATTTTGCCCCCCTTCCAAGCCCCTTCATTCACGACAAAACGCAAACCTTTATGAACATCCCGGCCAACCTCAAGTACAGCGAAGAACACGAATGGATTCGCCCCGAAGCCGATGGCATCGCTTATGTGGGCATCACCGATTTCGCCCAGGGCGAGTTGGGCGAGCTGGTCTATGTGGAGGTGGATACGGTGGGCGAAACCCTCGGCAAAGGCGAAGTGTTCGGCACCGTCGAGGCGGTGAAGACCACCTCCGACCTGTACATGCCCGTTTCGGGTGAGATCCTCGAATTCAACCCCCAGTTGGACGAAAACGAGGGAGACAACCCCACCCTCATCAACGAAGACCCCTACGGCGAGGGCTGGATAGTCAAAATCCGCATGACCGACCCCTCGGAACTGGACGGCCTGCTCGATGCTGAGGCCTACCAGGCCCTCATCGGCGCCTGAACGGGGGGGCGAGGGCAAGAAGCCCCGCCATCGGCTCGCCACTTTTCTGACAGCACTACAAATTCAAGGCCATGGAATTCCGCAAAGAGAAAGACTCCCTGGGCTGGGTGGACGTCCCGGCCGACAAATACTGGGGCGCCCAGACGCAGCGCTCCTACCAAAACTTCAAAATCGGCGGGCACCGCATGCCGCGCGAGGTCATCCACGCCTATGCCGTGTTGAAGAAAGCCGCCGCCCGCACCAACGAGGAGCTGGGCGTGCTGCCCAAGGAGAAGGCCGAGCTCATCGCGCGGGTCTGCGATGAAATTCTGGCCGGTAAGCTCGACGACCAGTTCCCGCTGGTGGTCTGGCAAACCGGCTCCGGCACCCAGACCAACATGAACCTCAACGAGGTCATCGCCAACCGGGGCCACGTCTTGCAAGGCGGGCAATTGACCGACGAGCGGAAAACCCTCCACCCCAACGACGACGTCAACAAGTCGCAGTCGTCCAACGACACCTTCCCCACGGCCATGCACATCGCCGCCTATCGGGTGCTGGTGGAGAAGACCATCCCGGCCGTGGAGCGTCTTCAGGCCACTTTGGGCGAAAAGGCGCAGGCCTACATGGACGTGGTCAAAATCGGGCGCACCCACTTCATGGATGCCACCCCCGTGACCCTGGGGCAAGAGCTTTCGGGCTACTTCTGGCAGTTGGAGTTCGGGCTGCGGGCGGTGCGCCACAGCCTGGAGCACCTTTCCCGCCTGGCCCTGGGCGGCACCGCCGTGGGCACGGGTCTGAACGCCCCGGAAGGCTATGCCGAGCGCGTCGCCCAGCTCATCGCCGAATACACGGGGCACCCCTTCCGCACGGCGGAGAACAAGTTCGAAGCGCTGGCCGCCCACGATGCCATCGTGGAAGCCCATGGTGCCCTGAAAACCCTGGCCTGCGCCCTGATGAAAATCGGCAACGACATCCGCATGCTGGCCAGCGGGCCCCGCTGCGGCATCGGCGAAATCCTCATTCCCGCCAACGAGCCCGGCTCCTCCATCATGCCCGGGAAGGTGAACCCCACCCAGTCCGAAGCGCTGACCATGGCCATGGCCCAGGTCATCGGCAACGACGTGGCCGTCAACGTCGGGGGCATGAACGGCCACTTCGAGCTGAACGTCTTCAAGCCCATGCTCATCTTCAACTTCCTGACCTCGGCCCACCTCATCGCCGATGCCTGCAACAGCTTCAACGACCACTGCGTCGTGGGGCTGGAACCCAACCTGCGCCGCATCCGCGAAAACCTCGAAAACTCCCTCATGCTCGTCACCGCCCTCAACCCCCACATCGGCTACGACAAAGCCGCCGAAATCGCCAAAAAGGCCTGGAAGGAAGACAAAACCCTCCGCGAGGCCGCCCTCGAACTGGGCTACCTCACCCCCGAACAATTCGACCAGTGGGTGCGCCCCGAAAAGATGGTGGGTAAAGCAGCCTCCCTGAATACCGAAGCCTGACGCCCCCCCGGCTCGTAGCTGGTTGGGGGGGTGTGGAGTTTGGGGTTGGAGTGACTGTGTTGCGCCTCGAGAAAAGCGGAAACCCCCGGAGACAAATGGGGAGGGGTTGTCGAGGGGGGGGAGTGGTTAGGGTGTCAGTATCAGGTCCCCCTCCCCCCTGACGACGATTCGGCGGGCAAGGATTGCCTCCGAGGCCGGGAAAAGGGTGGGGGAGCGCCGCTTGGAGAAATGCGATTGGGGGGTGGAACGAAGCGCGAAAAAAATTTTACCTTTGCGCCTCCTTTTTCGAAACCATTCCGCAGACGAAAAAAAGAAGCTATGCTCATTGTCGAGGTCAAAGAATCGGAAAGCATCGAGCGGGCGCTGAGGAAGTACAAGCGCAAGTTCGACCGCGCCCGCATCATGCGTGAGTTGCGCCGCCGGAAGCACTACACCAAGCCCTCCGTCGAGCGCCGTAACAAAATCCTCAAGGCGGTTTACCGTCAGAAGAAATTGAACGAAATGGGTTAAGCCCTGAGCTTCAAGGGCTTACTTTTTTCCCTCCTTTTGCCGCCGGAAAAACCCTGCGCAACGCCGTTGCATTTGTCCGCCTTTATGTCTAATTTGGGGCAATCCTGACCCCAGAAGCCTCCCCTCCCTAATCCGGCGGAATGGCAATCGACAGGTTCCTGCAATATCTGCAATACGAGAAGCGAAGCGCCCCCGCTACCCGTGACCGGTACGCACAGAGCCTTCGCGGGTTCGAAGAACACCTCCGCCGACATTTTCCCGAAGTCGAAATAGCCGAAGTGGATGCTTTCCACGTGCGTTCGTGGTTGCTGGCGCTGCTCGAGGCGGGCAAGAGCCCATCCACGGTGCAAACGGAGCTATCGGCGCTGCGCAGCCTGTTCCGCTTCCTGCGCCGCCGGGGCCTCATGGCGCACGACCCCTTGCGCAAGGTGATTCCCCCCAAGAAGGGCAAGCGCCTGCCCGCCATGGTGGATGCCGCCCGCCTGGAGCAGTTGTTTTCCCTGGTGGAGTTTGAAGATGATTTCACCGGTTGGCGCGACCGCCTGCTCCTGGAGCTGCTCTACGGTTTGGGTTTGAGGCGAGGGGAACTCCTGGCGCTGACGCTCGAGTCGGTGGATTTCGGCACCGCTCAGCTGCGGGTCTTCGGCAAGCGCGCCAAGGAGCGGGTGCTGCCCCTGGGCCCCAACCTGCAACGCAGCCTGCGTCGCTACCTCGACCTGCGCCGGCAAACCTTCCCGTCCAGCCCCCACCCCCACCTGCTGCTGACCGACCGCGGAGCGCCCCTCAACCCCTCCTTCGTGCAACGCAAGGTGCGGCACTATCTGGGGCTGGTCACCAGCCAGCAGAAGCGCAGCTCCCACGTCCTGCGGCACAGCTTCGCCACCCACCTGCTCGACCACGGCGCCGACCTCAACGCCGTGAAAGAATTGCTGGGCCACGCCAGCCTCGCCGCCACCCAAATCTATTTGCACAACTCCGTGGCCCGCCTGCAGGAGGTCTATCGCCGCGCCCACCCCAAAGCCCGCGAACCCTGACCCAAGCGACTACCCTCCTTCGGAGCAAAAGCGCTCCGAAGACCGGAAATAAACCACTTTGTTCATTCCTAAAATTCAGCGACATGAGAGTACACACCGAAGCCGTCCAGTTCAAAGCCGATGTCAAGCTGTTGGATTACATCGAGAAAAAACTGAGCAAGCTGGACCACTACTTCGACCGCATCGTCGGTGCGGAAGTCAAGCTCCGTTTGGAGAACTCCGGCCAAGTGCGGGACAAGGTGGCGGAAGTGCGCATCAAGGTTCCAGGCAAATGGCTGTTCACCAAAACCACCCAAAAAACCTTCGAGGCTTCCATCGATCTGGCTTCGGAAAACCTCAAGCGCCAATTGAAACGCTACAAAGAACGCTTGCGCGAACGGCACAGTCGGCGTGCCTGAAGCACTCATCCCAGAGCTGAAAGAGAAAACCGCACCTTCAGCCCGCCCACCGGCGGGCTGATTTTTTTAGGGTGGTTTTCTATTTTTGGCGCCCTATGCGCTACAACACCCTTGACCTCGTCACCTTTGTGGGCTTCATTGCGCTGGTGGTCGGCGTGTCGTTGTACATGTCGCGGAAGAAGGAGACCGATGAGGGTTACTTTTTGGCGGGTCGGACGCTTTCGTGGTGGGTCATCGGGTTGTCCCTGATTGCTTCGAACATCTCCAGCGAACACTTCGTGGGGCAGGCGGGGCAGGGGTTTCGGGAGGGGGTGGGTTTGGCCATCGCCAGTTGGGAGTGGATAGCCGTTTTCGCCCTGGTCATCACCGCCCTGTTTTTGTTGCCGCGCTTTTTGCGCATGGGCATCTACACCATGCCCGAGTTTTTGGAGTACCGCTACGACCGCCGCTCCCGGACCTTCATGTCGGTGTGCATGCTGGTCTTCTACGTGGGGGTGACCATCGCGACGGTGCTGTATTCGGGGGCGCTGGCTTTGGAGAGCATCTTCGGGCTGGATTTGCGCATGGGCATTTGGGGCATTGGTTTGTTGGCGGGTTTTTACACCTTTTATGGGGGGCTGAAGGCGGTGGTCTGGAGCGATGTGCTGCAGGGGACGGCCCTGCTGCTTGGTGGGGCGCTGGTCACCTTTCTGGGCATGCAGGAAATCGGAGGTTGGGGGGAGTTCGTGGCGCGTTCGGAGGGGCGACTTCATACGGTGTTGCCTTTGGATCACCCCGAGCTGCCCTGGTTGGCGGTGTTCTTCGGGGGCATGTGGTTGCCCAATCTTTTTTACTGGGGGCTCAACCAATTCATCACGCAGCGCACCCTGGGCGCCAGGAGCATCGAGGAGGGGCAAAAGGGGGTGTTGTTCGGCGCCACCCTCAAGCTCATCATTCCCTTCATCGTGGTTTTTCCGGGCATCCTGGCCTTCGAGCTCTATGCCGACGAAATCGCCAATCCCGACCAGGCCTTCCCGGTGCTCATATCCAAGCTTTTGCCCGCGGGGCTGGTGGGCGTCATGCTGGCGGCTCTGTTCGGCGCGGTCATGAGCACCCTGGACAGTCTGCTCAATTCCGCCGCGACCATCTTCACCATCGACATCTACCGCCCCTTCCTCAACCCCGCCGCCGACAGTGCGAGGGTGGTGCGGGTGGGCAAAATCACCACGCTGGTCTTGGTGGTGTTGGCTTGCCTGTGGGCCCCGGTGGTGGCCACCCACGAAAAGGGGCTCTACCTGTTCATCCAGCAGTATTGGGGCTTTCTGCAATCGGGGGTGGTGGCGGCCTTTTTCCTGGGGCTGTTGTGGGACAAGGTGCCTGCCGGAGCGGCTTTCTGGGGCATGGTGCTCAACTTCCCGCTGTATGGCTTCCTGCTCTGGCTCAATCCCCCCGATGAATTTCCCTTCCTCCACAATATGGCCCTTACCTTTGCGGGGGTCGTTCTGTTCATGGTGGTTTACACCCTGTTGCGCCCCATGCGCAACCCCCGAACCCTTCCCGAACGCAACCCCACACCCTACCGCACCACCCCCCTGGTCAAATATTGGAGCATCGCCCTGTGTATTGCGACGCTGGCTCTCTATATGATATTCTTTTGATGGACCGACATCGGCAGCTTTCTCATCAAGCTGCAAAAACATGGAGCAACGTTCAACCCCGGAATTCCTGTGCGTGGGGCACCTGTGTCACGATCGCCACGGCGATCGTTTCGTCCTGGGCGGCACGGCCGCCTATGCCGCTCGAACCGCCACCTTCCTCGGCCGCAGGGCGGCCGTCCTCACCAGCTATGGGCCAGATTTCCAATTCGCCGATGAAGTGAAAGGGTGGGGGGTGGAGGTTGGCTGCGTGCCCGCTTCCCAAACCACGGTTTTCGAAAACAAGTACAGCGGCGAGGAGCGGCAGCAGCTGTTGCATGCCCTGGCCGCCCCGCTGCGGCTGCAAGACCTCCCCGAATCCTTCGCCCAGGCTCCGGTCGTGCTGCTGGGGCCCATAGCCGGGGAGGTGGATTTCGAGCTGCTGAAGGCTTTCCCGCAAAGCCTGGTGGGCGTGACCCCGCAGGGGTGGTTGCGGCGCCGCCGGGCGGACGGGGGAGTGGAGCGTGCTTCCCTGCGCTGGGAACGCCTGCGCCCCGCCGATGTGGTCATTTTCAGTGAAGCAGACACAACGGACCCGCGCCGAGCCGTGGACCTCCTGGCCGGCCACGTGGAAGCCGTCGTGCTCACCCATGGTTCGCGGGGCGCCACTGTTTTCGGGGCCGAGGGGGTGTGGAAGCTGCCCGCCTGGCCGACGCGCGCCGTGGACCCCACCGGCGCCGGCGATGTGTTGGCGACCGCTTTCCTGTTGCACTATCATCAAACCCGCGACCTCCGCACCTCCCTCGCCTGGGCGCAGGTGCTGGCTTCCGTCTGTGTCGAGCAGCGCGGCTGGATGCGGTGGCCGGAGCTGGAGGAGCTGTCGCGGCGCTTTCAGCTCTATTCGAAAGCGTTTCTGGAATAGATGCCCCCTGGCTGGAAATCTTTTTTCCACGAAAAGGGTTCTTCTCCTCGGTGGGCCTCCCGGGTCAGGGCGAGAAAATCAGGGAAAAGCCGGGGGGGGATTTTTCCCAGGAATTCTATATTTGCGGCGCTCTTGAAAAAGCGGGCAAAATCCCAGGGGCAAATTTTCTTTTTTGGGCGAAAGTTCTATCTTTGCACCGCTTTTTTCGGAGGGGGTTGCCCGGAAGGGATTCGAAGGAGGCGCCCCCGCGTTCATTGAATTTGTTTCAGGTTCATTTTCAGGCACTTGCCAAAGGGCTGCGGCCCTGCATCCACTTCCGACAATGCCGATGTAGCTCAGTTGGTAGAGCAGCTGATTTGTAATCAGCTGGTCGGGGGTTCGAGTCCCTCCATCGGCTCATTTGCATTGTCGGGCAGGAGGCGTGCCGGGAAAGAACCGCATGAGTGGGGGGCGCGCCGGAGTTGGAGAGCCGGGCCAGACTGTAAATCTGGTGTCTCTGACTGAATAGGTTCGAATCCTATCGCCCCCACCAGGAAATCGGCTTCGGCCGAGCTTCTGAATCAGCCAATGTAGCTCAGGGGTAGAGCACTTCCATGGTAAGGAAGGGGTCGTGGGTTCAAATCCCACCGTTGGCTCCAAAGATAGACGTTCGTTGAAACAAAACGGGCTGGCGGAAGGTACAAATCGGATGAAAAAAGCCGGGGCTTCATCCGATATGAGCTTCCGAGCCCGGGTTCGAGAACCGGCGGGTGTAGCTCAGTTGGTAGAGCATCAGCCTTCCAAGCTGAGGGTCGCGAGTTCGAGTCTCGTCGCCCGCTCCAAAAAGGTGAACGAGTGTTTCCGTCGAAGGCCCGCTTCGCCGCACCTCGCAGCAGAACACTTGCCACCCTGGCAACCGGCTTATTTACTAACCAAAAATTTCGTAAAACTTTTCACCGATGGCAAAGGAAACCTTTCAGAGGACGAAACCTCACGTGAATATCGGTACGATCGGTCACGTGGATCACGGCAAGACTACTCTTACGGCTGCCATCACATACGTTCTGGCTGAAGAGGGTCTTGCGGAGAAAAAAGACTACGACAGCATCGATGCCGCTCCGGAAGAAAAAGAACGCGGGATCACCATCAACACCGCCCACGTGGAATACCAAACTGCCAACCGCCACTATGCCCACGTGGACTGCCCCGGTCACGCCGACTATGTGAAGAACATGGTGACGGGTGCGGCTCAGATGGACGGCGCCATCCTCGTGGTGGCTGCCACCGACGGCCCCATGCCTCAAACCCGCGAGCACATTCTCCTGGCTCGTCAGGTGGGTGTGCCCAAAATCGTGGTCTTCATGAACAAAGTGGACCTCGTCGATGACGAAGAGATGCTCGAACTGGTGGAGATGGAGGTTCGCGAATTGCTCGACCAATATGGCTTCGACGGCGAGAACGCCGCCATCATAAAGGGTTCGGCTTTGAAAGCCCTCGAAGGGGACCCCGAGCACGTGCAAGCCATCCGCGACCTGATGGAAGCCGTGGACCGCGAAATCCCCGAGCCCGTTCGCGATATCGACAAGCCCTTCCTGATGCCCATCGAGGACGTGTTCTCCATCACGGGTCGGGGTACGGTGGCTACCGGTCGTATCGAGCGCGGTGTCATCAAAGTGGGTGACCCGGTCGAAATCGTCGGGATGATGAAGGAGGGCGAAAAGCCCCTGACCAGTGTGGTGACGGGTGTGGAGATGTTCCGCAAGATTCTGGACCGCGGGGAAGCCGGTGACAATGCCGGGCTCCTGCTGCGCGGTATCGAGAAGAACGAAATCCAGCGCGGGCAAGTCATCTGCGCTCCGGGTTCCATCACCCCGCACCGCCGCTTCAAGGCTGAGGTGTACGTGCTGAGCAAGGAGGAAGGCGGTCGTCACAAGCCCTTCTTCGACGGCTACCGTCCGCAGTTCTACTTCCGCACCACCGACGTGACCGGCGACATCAAGCTGCCCGAAGGGGTGGAAATGGTGATGCCCGGCGACAACGTCAGCCTCGAAGTCAACCTGATCAACTTCATCGCCATGGAGAAAGGGCTGCGCTTCGCTATCCGCGAAGGGGGCCGCACCATCGGCGCCGGTCAGGTGACCGAGATTCTGGACTAACATCCGCGCCTCTGCTCGAGGTGACGCGATAAAGGATTGACATGCGCGAAAATTAAGCACTCCGGGCGAGTGCTTAATTTTTCGCTTTTCCGCTCCGATAGAATCGGAGTGCGCAGCGGGCATAGCTCAAGTGGTAGAGCGACGGTCTCCAAAACCGTAGGCTGGGGGTTCGAGTCCTCCTGCCCGCGCCACGAAGAGGCAGGAGCCCCCGAGGGGATTCAATCACACATCATCAGGCACGATATGGAACAGCTGAAGCTGTATGTGAAAGAGAGCTACAACGAGCTGATCAACAAAGTGACGTGGCCGAGCTGGGCGGTGCTGCAGCAAACCACGGTCGTCGTGTTGGTGGCTTCGCTTTTGATGGCTCTTCTGATTTTCATCATGGATGCTGCCTCGAAACTCATCCTGAACAACCTGATTTACCAGCTCTGAGCTGGGGCGGGCTAAACCTTGCTGCATGTCGGATAAAAAGTGGTACTCTTTGCGGGTCATCAGTGGGAAGGAGCGTAAAATCAAGGAACGCATCGAGCTGGAAGTGGAGCGCAACGGGTGGAAGGACATCATTTCCCAGGTCTTGGTACCGACGGAGAAGGTGTACAAAATCCGCAACGGCAAGAAGGTCATTTCCGAGCGCAATATCCTGCCCGGCTACATTCTGGTGGAAGCCGACCCCGAAAAGTTCAAAGGGGAAATGGTGGGAGCCATCGCCAACATTCCCAACGTCATCCATTTCCTGGGCAAGAACAACCCCATCCCCATGCAGGAAGCCGAGGCCAATCGCCTGCTGGGCAAGGTGGATGAATCCCAGGATGCCGGCGAACAAATGCTGGAGCCTTTCCTCGTGGGCGAGACCGTCAAAATCATCGACGGGCCCTTCAGCGAATTCGTCGGCGACATTCAGGAGGTGAACGAAGAGAAGAAAAAACTGAAAGTCATCGTGAAAATTTTCGGCCGGGGCACCGAAGTGGAGCTCAATTTCATGCAGGTCGAAAAAATTCAGTGAGCGGCAAAACAGAAATCACACCGCATATCCCACAGGGGCCGCCTCTCGTTCCAGAGCCCTGGAAAAGCTTCCCTTGAGGCGGTCGGAAAAAACGCAGAACTGAAATGGCAAAGGAAATAGAAGGCTTTATCAAGTTGCAAGTGCGCGGAGGTGCTGCCAACCCGGCCCCGCCCATCGGACCCGCCCTGGGTGCGAAGGGGGTGAACATCATGGAATTCTGCAAGCGCTTCAACGCCAAGACGGAAGACCAGAAGGGCAAAGTCTTGCCGGTGATCATCACCGTGTACAAGGACAAGTCCTTCGACTTCATCATCAAGACGCCGCCGGCCGCCGTGCAACTGATGGAAGCCGCCAAACTTCAGAAAGGCTCTCCGGAGCCCAACCGCCAAAAGGTGGGCAAAGTGACCTGGGAACAGGTGCGGGCCATCGCCGAAAACAAGATGCCCGACCTGAACGCCCATTCCATCGAATCGGCCATGAAAATGGTCGCGGGCACGGCCCGCAGCATGGGCATCGTCGTTCAGGGCACGCCCCCCTGGGAAAGCAACGAAAACTGACATTCCACTCATCGTTGGTAGGGAGCCGGGGCAAATGCGTTTGCCCGGGCGCTATTCACCTCAAATTCGTTTGAAAAATGGGTAGAAAATTGACCAAGCGGCGCAAGGAGGCCGAAGCCAAGGTGGACCGCGAAAAGCTCTACACCCTGGAAGAAGCCATGGCGCTGGTGAAGGAAGTCAACCTGGCGCGCTTCGATGCCTCGGTGGACGTGCACGTCCGCCTCGGGGTGGACCCGCGCAAAGCCGACCAGCAGGTGCGCGGCACGGTGACCTTGCCCCATGGCACGGGGAAAACCAAACGCGTGCTGGTGTTCTGCACCCCCGACAAGGAGGAGGAAGCCAAAGCCGCCGGTGCCGACTACGTCGGGCTGGACGACCTCATCGAAAAAATTCAGGGGGGGTGGATGGACTTCGACGTGGCCATCGCCACCCCGCAAGTGATGGCGAAAATCGGACGCATCGGGCGCATCCTCGGGCCCCGCGGGCTCATGCCCAACCCCAAATCCGGTACCGTGACCATGGAGGTGGGCAACGCCGTCCAGGATGTGAAGGGCGGGAAAATCGCCTTCCGGGTGGACAAGTACGGCATCGTGCACAATTCCATCGGCCGGGTGAGCTTCGAGCCCGAAAAACTGGTGGACAACGCCCAGGAGCTTCTCTCCACCCTGTTGAAGATGAAGCCCTCCTCCGCCAAGGGAACCTACATGAAGTCCGTGACCGTGGCCAGCACCATGAGCCCGGGCATCAAAATCGACACCCGGACCATTCGATGACCGAGGTTGCTTTCCGGGGGGGCGACCTCTCGAAAGCTCAACCATAACCTTTCAAAAAAATGACACGAGCCGAAAAAGCAGCCGTCGTCGAGGAGTTGAAAGCGAAATTCGAGCAGAGTTCCTTTTTCTACATCACCGATTCCTCCGCCCTGACGGTTGAACAAGTCAATAAACTCCGGAGCATGCTCTATGAAAAGGGCATCGAGATGCGGGTGGTGAAAAACACCCTGGCCCGCAAAGCCCTCGAACAACTGGGCGACGACCGCGGCTACAGCGAGCTGTTCGACGCCCTGAAAGGACCCACCGCTCTGATGTTCACCGAAGTGGCCAACGCACCGGCCCGCATCATCAAGGAGTTCCGCAAGGAGCATCCCAAGCCGGTGATCAAGGCCGCCTACATCGACACGGCCATTTACAAAGGCGACGACCTGGACACCCTGGCCGGCATCAAGAGCAAGGAAGAACTCATCGGAGACTTGCTGGCGCTCTTGCAATCGCCCATGCAAACCCTGGTGGGGCAGCTGCAGTCGGGTGGTTCCACCATCATGAACCTGCTGAAGGCCCTCGAAGAGCGCGCCGACTGAAGCGCGCCGACAAGGAACGGCTTCCAAGTCACACGCACATATCACACAAAAAATTCAAGTTACAATGGCAGATTTGAATGCGTTGGCAGAACAGTTGGTCGGCCTCACCGTTAAAGAGGTGAAAGAGTTGACCGACATTCTGAAGGAAAACTACGGCATCGAGCCGGCTGCCGCCGCGGTGGCAGTGGCTGCTGGTCCGGCTGGCGGTGGCGACGGAGCTGCCGGCGGTGAAGCGGAAAAAACGGAATTCGACGTGATTCTGACCTCCGCCGGGGCCGGGAAGCTCAAAGTGGTCAAAGAAGTGAAAACCCTCTTGGGTATAGGTCTGAAGGAAGCAAAGGAATTGGTGGACGGCGCCCCCTGCCCGGTCAAGGAAGGGGTGCCGAAAGACGAAGCCGAGAGCATCAAAGCTGCGCTCGAGGCCGTCGGCGCCAGTGTCGAACTGAAGTAAGCATTGCGACGCTATCCACCTAAAATTCTGATGCTCAGAACCTTTGTTCCTATACCATAGCACACCGTACGACGAAGAGGCATAGCGAGATGTTCGCATCTTGCTATGCCTATTGTCGTATGCGCCCCACAGCGAAGGCTCGGCTTTTCAGCCCCGCCCTCCGATTGCAGCTCACCTCGAAAAGAGTGTGCCAAGTGCAAGCCCCCACCGGCAAACCCAAACCTCCAACCCCGAATCGCACTCATGGGCAAACCCGAAATCCCAATCGCTTTCCGATGACGGAACCCGCTGGCTTTTACGACACCACCTCCTTCCATCATCGCTTCTGGATGGCAGGGCCTGAATCCTGTGCCTTGCACGGGGTTCAACCTCTGGCCTTCCATACCTAATTCAATCGTTACCAATGGCAGCTAACGGCGTAGCATCGAACGGTCGCATCAAATTCGGCAAAATTCGCCTCCCGGGCGAATATCCCGACTTGCTGGAAATCCAGCTCAAGTCTTTCAAAGAATTTTTCCAGCTGGAAACCACCCCCGAAAACCGCGTCAATGAGGGGCTGTACAAGGTGTTCCAGGAAAATTTCCCCATCACCGATGCCCGGAACATCTTCGTGCTCGAATTCCTCGACTACTTCATCGACCCCCCGCGCTACACCATCGAGGAGTGTATGCAGCGCGGGCTGACCTACAGCGTCCCCCTCAAAGCCAAGTTGCGCCTCTCTTGCAACGACGAAGAGCACGTGGATTTCGAGACCATCGTGCAAGACGTGTTCCTGGGCAACATCCCCTACATGACCCCCAAGGGGACCTTCGTCATCAACGGGGCCGAACGGGTGGTGGTCTCCCAGTTGCACCGCTCGCCGGGGGTGTTCTTCGGGCAAAGCTTCCACCCCAACGGCACGAAAATTTACTCCGCAAGGGTCATTCCCTTCAAGGGGGCGTGGATGGAGTTCGCCACGGACATCAACAACGTGATGTACGCCTACATCGATCGGAAGAAGAAGTTTCCGGTCACCACCCTCCTGCGCGCCATCGGCTTCGATACGGACAAAGCCATCCTCGACCTGTTCGACCTGGCCTACGAAGTGCCCGCCACCGAAGACGAGCTGAAAAACGCCATCGGCAAGAAACTCGCCGCCCGCGTCTTGCGCACCTGGACGGAAGACTTCGTGGACGAGGACACCGGTGAGGTGGTCACCATCGAACGGAACGAAATCATCCTGGAGCGCGACGTGGTCCTCGATGAGGAGAACATTCAGCTCATCCTCGACGCCGATTGCGAGACCGTCATCCTGCAGCGCGAAGACATCGAGGAGGACTACTCCATCATCTACAACACCCTGCAAAAAGACCCCTCCAGCTCCGAAATGGAGGCCGTCAACTACATCTACCGCCAGTTGCGGGGCACCGAGCCCCCCGATGACGAAACCGCCCGCGGCATCATCGACAAGCTCTTCTTCTCCGACAAGCGCTACAACCTCGGCGAAGTGGGGCGCTACAAAATCAACCGCAAGCTCGGCCTCGACATCAGCGAGGAAACCCTGGTGCTGACCAAAGAGGACATCATCTCCATCGTCAAGTACCTGGTGAGCCTGATGAACCAGAAGGCCGAAATCGACGATATCGACCACCTGAGCAACCGGCGCGTGCGTACCGTGGGCGAGCAGCTCTATGCTCAGTTCGGGGTCGGGCTGGCACGTATGGCCCGCACCATCCGCGAGCGGATGAACGTGCGCGACAACGAGGTCTTCACCCCCATCGACCTCATCAACGCCCGCACCCTCTCCTCGGTCATCAACTCCTTCTTCGGAACGAGCCAGCTGTCCCAGTTCCTCGACCAGACCAACCCCCTGTCGGAAATCACCCACAAGCGGCGCATTTCCGCCCTCGGACCCGGCGGCCTTTCCCGGGAGCGGGCGGGGTTTGAGGTGCGGGACGTGCACTACTCGCACTACGGCCGCCTCTGCACCATCGAAACGCCGGAAGGGCCCAACATCGGCCTCATCTCCACCCTGTGCGTCCATGCCAAGGTGAACAAGATGGGCTTTCTGGAAACCCCCTACCGCCGCGTGAAAAAAGGCGTGGTGGATGTGAAAAACCCCCCGGAATACCTTTCCGCCGAAGGGGAAGACTACAAACGCATCGCCCAAGCCAACGCCCCCATCAACGAGAAGGGGAAATTCCTCTCCGACCGCATCAAGTGCCGCGAACACGGGGACTTCCCCGTCCTCTCCCCCGAGGAAATCGAGTACATGGACGTGGCGCCCAACCAAATCGTGGGGGTGTCCGCTTCCCTGATTCCCTTCCTCGAAAACGACGACGCCAACCGCGCCCTCATGGGCTCCAACATGCAGCGCCAGGCCGTGCCGCTCATTCGGCCCAAAGCCCCCATCGTGGGCACCGGCCTGGAGGCCAAAGTCGCCCGTGACTCGCGCATGCTCATCAATGCCGAAGGCGACGGCGTGGTCGAATACGTGGATGCCAACGAAATCGTCATCCGCTACGACCGCGACGAGGAAGACCAGCTCGTCTCCTTCGAGGACAACCGCAAAACCTACCGCCTGACCAAGTTCTTGCGCACCAACCAGGGCACTGCCATCAACCTCAAACCCATCGTGCGCAAAGGCGACCGCGTGACCAAAGGCCAAATCCTCTGCGACGGCTACGCCACCGAAAAAGGCGAACTGGCCCTGGGCCAAAACCTCAAGGTCGCTTTCATGCCCTGGAAAGGCTACAACTTCGAAGACGCCATCGTAATCTCCGAGCGCGTGGTGCAGGAAGACATCTTCACCAGCGTCCACATCGAACACTTCGAACTCGATGTGCGCGACACCAAGCTCGGTGAAGAAGAACTGACCAACGACATCCCCAACGTCAGCGAGGACGCCACCAAAGACCTCGACGAAAACGGCATCATCCGCATCGGTGCCTGGGTCAACGAAGGCGACATCCTCATCGGGAAAATCACCCCCAAAGGGGAGAGTGACCCCACCCCCGAAGAAAAGCTCCTGCGAGCCATCTTCGGCGACAAAGCCGGCGACGTGAAGGACGCTTCCCTCAAAGCTCCGCCTTCCACCTCCGGCATCGTCATCGACAAGCAACTCTTCGCCCGGGCCAAGAAGGACAACGTCCAGAAAGCCCAGGAAAAAGAACTGCTCAACAAGCTGGAAGAGCAGCACAACATCGCCCTGAACCACCTGAAGACCATCCTCATCGACAAGCTGCTCGTCTTGCTCAAGGGCAAGACCTCGCAGGGCGTGAAGAGCATCTACCGCGAGGTGCTCGTTCCCAAGGGCACCAAGTTCACCCAGGCCGTCCTGCGCGATTTGGACTACTCCAGCGTGGACTACTCCAACTGGACGGACGACGAGAAGACCAACGGCCTCATCGCCCGCTTGCTGCACAACTACAACATCAAGTACAACGAGGAGGTCGGTCGCTACAAGCGTGAGAAGTTCAACATCAGCATCGGGGACGAGCTGCCCGCCGGCGTGCTCAAGCTCGCCAAGGTGTACCTGGCCAAAAAGCGCAAGCTCAAAGTCGGTGACAAGCTCGCCGGCCGCCACGGCAACAAGGGTATCGTCTCCAAAATCGTGCGGGTGGAAGACATGCCCTTCCTCGAAGACGGCACCCCCGTGGACATCGTCCTCAACCCCCTGGGCGTGCCCAGCCGGATGAACCTCGGCCAGATTTTCGAAACCGTGCTCGGCTGGGCCGGCGAAAAACTGGGGGTCAAATTCGCTTCCCCCATCTTCGACGGCGCCAGCCAGGACGAAATCGAGGAATACATCCAAAAAGCGGGATTGCCTTCTCTGGGGCAAACCTACCTCTACGACGGCGAGACGGGCGACCGCTTCCACCAGCAAGCCACCGTGGGCGTCATCTACATGCTCAAGCTCTCCCACATGGTGGACGACAAGATGCACGCCCGCTCCATCGGCCCCTACTCCCTCATCACCCAGCAGCCGCTCGGTGGGAAGGCGCAGTTCGGCGGGCAGCGCTTCGGGGAAATGGAAGTATGGGCGCTGGAAGCCTTCGGCGCCGCCAACATCCTCCAGGAGCTGCTGACCATCAAATCGGACGACATCACGGGGCGGGCCAAAGCCTACGAAGCCATCGTCAAAGGCGACGTACTGCCCGAGCCCAACATCCCCGAATCCTTCAACGTGCTCGTCCACGAATTGCGGGGCCTGGCCCTGGACGTCAAATTCGATTAATCCTTCAGGGGTTTGTGGTGAGGGGGAAGCCCACCCTGCCTTTCCCTCATCACCCTTCGCCTGGCAATCTTTATAGCGTATGCCTTTCAAAAAGAAGCCTGCGATTCAAAAGCAAGATTTCGAAAGCATCACCATCACCCTGTCTTCTCCAGACGAGATTCTGGAGCGCTCCTACGGGGAGGTGCTCAAGCCCGAGACCATCAACTACCGCTCCTACAAGCCGGAGCGCGACGGGCTGTTCTGTGAGCGCATCTTCGGCCCCGTGAAGGATTACGAGTGCTACTGCGGCAAGTACAAACGGATCCGCTACAAAGGCATCGTGTGTGACCGCTGCGGGGTGGAAGTGACGGAGAAGAAGGTGCGGCGCGAGCGCATGGGCCACATCAAGCTGGTGGTGCCGGTGGTGCACATCTGGTTCTTCAAGTCGCTGCCCAACAAGGTCGGTTACCTGCTGGGCCTTTCCTCCAAGAAGCTCGAGTCCATCATCTACTACGAGCGCTACGTGGTCATTCAGCCCGGTGTGCTGGAGGGCAAGGTCGAAAAGATGGACCTGCTGACGGAGGAGGAATACCTCGAATTGCTCGAGACCCTGCCCGAAGGCAACCAACAACTGGATGAGGAAGACCCCCAGAAGTTCATCGCCAAAATGGGCGCCGAGGCCATCCGCGACCTCCTGGAGCGCCTCGACCTGGACCAGCTCAGCTACGACCTGCGCCACCAGGCCGCCAACGAGACCTCCCAGCAACGCAAGTCCGAGGCCCTGAAGCGCCTGCGCGTGGTGGAGGCCTTCCGCGAAGGCATGAGCCGCATCGAAAACCGCCCCGAATGGGTGGTCATTCAGTACCTGCCGGTGGTGCCGCCGGAGCTGCGGCCCCTCGTCCCCCTGGATGGCGGGCGCTTCGCCAGCTCCGACCTCAACGACCTCTACCGCCGGGTCATCATTCGCAACAACCGCCTCAAGCGCCTGCTCGAAATCAAGGCCCCCGAAGTCATCCTGCGCAACGAAAAGCGCATGCTGCAAGAGGCCGTGGACAGCCTCTTCGACAACTCCCGCAAGTCCAACGCCGTCAAGGCCGAGGGCGGCCGCGCCCTGAAATCGCTCAGCGACATCCTCAAGGGCAAGCAGGGGCGCTTCCGCCAAAACCTGCTCGGCAAACGGGTGGACTACTCCGGCCGTAGCGTCATCGTGGTGGGGCCCGAACTCAAGCTCCACGAGTGCGGCTTGCCCAAAGCCATGGCATCGGAGCTGTTCAAGCCCTTCATCATTCGCAAGCTCATCGAGCGGGGCATCGTCAAGACGGTCAAGTCGGCCAAGAAGCTGGTGGACCGCAAGGAGCAGGTCATCTGGGAAATCCTCGAGAACATCCTCAAGGGGCACCCCGTGTTGCTCAACCGCGCCCCGACGCTGCACCGCCTGTCCATCCAGGCTTTCCAGCCGCGCCTCATCGAGGGCAAAGCCATCCAGTTGCACCCGCTGGTCTGCACCGCCTTCAACGCCGACTTCGACGGGGACCAAATGGCCGTGCACGTGCCCCTGAGCCACGCCGCCATCCTGGAGGCGCAGGTGCTCATGCTCTCCAGCCACAACCTGCTCAACCCGCAGGACGGCTCCCCCATCACCCTCCCCTCCCAGGACATGGTCCTCGGGCTGTACTACATCACCAAGCCCCGCAAGGGCACCAAAGACAACCCCGTCAAGGGGGAAGGGCGCAACTTCTACAGCCCCGAAGAAGTCCTCATCGCCTTCAACGAAGGCCAACTCGACCTGCACGCCGTCATCAACGTGCGCGTACCGGTGGAGGACGAGGAAGGCAACCTCGTGACCAAGCGCATCGAAACCACCACCGGCCGCGTCTTGTTCAACCAGGTCGTGCCCGAGGGCGTGCCCTTCGTCAACGAGCTGCTGACCAAAAAGAACCTGCGCCGGGTCATCTCCGACATCATCAACCGAACCAACTTCGCCGTCACCGCCGAATTCCTCGACAACATCAAGGACATGGGCTTCATGTGGGCCTTCAAGGCGGGGCTGTCCTTCAACCTCGGCGACCTCATCACCCCCTCCATCAAAGCCGAAACCCTGGCTCAGGCCCAAGCCGAAGTGGACCGCGTGTGGGAGAACTACAACATGGGGCTGCTGACCAACAACGAGCGCTACAACCAGATCATCGACAAGTGGACCCTGGCCGACAACCGCATCACCGAAGCCCTCATCCGCGAGCTGTCCGAACACAAGCAGGGCTTCAACTCCGTCTACATGATGCTCGACTCCGGCGCCCGGGGCTCCAAGCAGCAAATCAAGCAATTGTGCGGGCTGCGGGGCCTGATGGCCAAGCCCCGTAAATCGGGCGATACCGGTGGCGCCATCATCGAAAACCCCATCCTCTCCAACTTCGTGGACGGCCTCAGCGTGCTGGAGTACTTCATCTCCACCCACGGTGCCCGCAAAGGTCTGGCCGACACCGCCCTGAAAACCGCCGACGCCGGCTACCTCACCCGCCGACTGGTGGACGTGGCCCAGGACGTCGTCATCATGGAAGAGGATTGCGACACCCTGCGCGGCATCGAAACCACCGCCCTGAAAGACAGCGAAAAGGTCATCGACCCGCTCAGCAACCGCATCGTGGGGCGCTTCACCCTGCACGACATCTACCACCCCGTCACGGACGAAATCATCCTCAAAGCCGGCGAGTACATCGACGAGAAGACCGCCAAGTACATCGAGGAGGTCGGCATCGAGTCGGTCACCATTCGTTCGGTACTCACCTGTGAAACCGAGCGCGGGGTGTGCCGCAAGTGTTACGGGAAGAACCTGGCCACCGGCCGCATCGCCGAAATGGGCGACGCCGTCGGCATCATCGCCGCCCAATCCATCGGCGAGCCGGGTACCCAGCTCACCCTCCGTACCTTCCACGTCGGGGGGATCGCCAGCGTCTCCAAAACGGAGAGCGAAATCGTGTCCAAATTCGACGGCAAAGTCGAGTTCGACAACCTGCGCACCGCCACCTACGTGGACGACAACGGCGAAGAATCCGAAGTGGTCATCAGCCGGACGGGCGAATTGCGCATCACCGACCCCGAAGGCAAAAAGGTGTACGTCACCTTGCACATTCCCTACGGCGCCACCCTCTTCGTCAAGGACGGCGCCAAGGTCGGCCGGGGCGACGTCATCTGCGAATGGGACCCCTTCAACGCCGTCATCGTCTCCGAATACTCCGGTATCGCCTCCTTCGAATCCATCGAGGAAGGGGTGACCTACCGCCTGGAACGCGACGACCAGACGGGCTTTGCCGAAAAGGTCATCATCGAGCCTAAAAACAAGCGCAAGATTCCCACCATCCGCATCCTCACCCCCGAAGGGGATGAGTTGCGCAGCTACAACCTGCCCGTGGGCGCTTACATCAGCATCGAGGACGGCCAGGAAGTGAAGGCGGGGCAGAAAATCGTGAAGATTCCGCGCAACCTGGGCAAAATCCAGGACATCACCGGGGGCTTGCCGCGGGTCACCGAGCTGTTCGAAGCCCGCAACCCCTCCAACCCCGCCATCGTCAGCGAAATCGACGGGGTGGTCAGCTTCGGCAAAATCAAGCGGGGCAACCGCGAGGTCATCGTCGAGGCCAAGGACGGGCAGAAGCGCAAGTACCTCATCAACCTCTCCAAGCACATTTTGGTGCAGGAAGGAGACTTCGTCCGGGCGGGCACCCCCCTGTCCGATGGTTCCATTGCGCCGAAGGACATTCTGGCCATCAAGGGGCCGAACGCCGTGCAGTCTTACCTGGTCAACGGCATCCAGGAGGTGTACCGCTCGCAGGGCATCAACATCAACGACAAGCACATCGAGGTCATCGTCCGCCAGATGATGCGCCGCGTGCAAATCGAAGACCCCGGCGACACCAACTTCCTCGAAGGGGAAGCCGTCGAGAAATTCGAATTCCTCAAGGCCAACGACTGGATTTTCGACAAGAAGGTCGTCACCGACGCCGGCGACTCCAACAAGCTCAAGCCGGGCCAGTTGGTCACCCTGCGCCAGGTGCGCGAGGAGAACTCCTTCCTCAAACGCAACGACCTCAAACCCGTCCAATACCGCGACGCCGTGCCCGCCACTTCCAGCCCCCTGCTCCAGGGGATCACCAAATCCTCCCTGGGCACCATCAGCTGGATCAGCGCCGCTTCCTTCCAGGAAACGACCAAGGTGCTCAGCGCCGCCGCCATCGCCGCCCGCCGCGACGAACTCTTCGGCCTGAAAGAAAATGTGATCGTCGGGAAGAAAATTCCCGCCGGAACGGGCCTGCGCAAGTTCAACAACCTGCGCGTCGAAACCATGGAACAGTACGAGCAATTCAAGGAGCGCCGCGAGTTGCTCGAAGAACTCGAAGAAATGGAAGAGATGGAGGACTGAGGCCCCCCGCACTTCCGCCCTGCAAACCCTTCCCGCCCCACCCGGGAAGGGTTTTTTTTTATCCCCTCGGTCACGGGGAGCCCTTCGAGCGGGTGGGGCGGTTGGAGGAGGAGGCGGGGGAAGAGGTTTCGGTTTGGGGGGGAGCTCCTCTCTGGTGAAAATGTTATTTTTGTTGGGCTCACCCAACTCATTGCTGCGTCTTCAAGTACCCCCTTTCTTTTCCACTTCCCCAAACGCAGGGGGTATTCCCCATTGGCATTTTCCCTGATTTTGCGGCTACGTCGGTATTCGATGGTGCATCCGTAGTGGTTTTGAAAATCATTTTTTCATTTTCAAAAACGATACATCATGAAGCCGAGAACTTTACTCCTTGTGATGGGGCTGCTGCTGGGGACTTCGGTCGTTCTCGTGGCGCAGGGCACCTTTCTGAAAGTGTTCGAGGTGCAGGAAGGCAATATGCCCGACCGGGTTCGCATCACCAGCTCGGTTTTCAGCCCCCAATTTCCGGGGCTGCTTTTCCTCAACGGCTATCAGGTGGACATCGGGGAGACGGGGGCTTACCGGCAGGTGGTCCTGCTGGTCACCACCGAAGGGGAAGTAGTGAAAAGCACAACCTTTTTCGCCAACAACACCGCCCAACCCCAGGACAACGACGGCTACGTGAAAACCCTCTGGATCGACGAAGACGGGGAAATCTTCCTGGCCGGCACCAAAAACGACCCCACCCTCGGCCATGCCTTCGCCATGAAGGTGGACACCGCCGACAACATCTGGTTCACCCGAACCTACGGCGGAAGCTTCTCCGTCCTCGAAGGCCAGTTGGTCAAAAAATTGAACATCGGGGGCAAGGGGCGCCTGTACGTCGTGGGGCGCAAGGATCAGGGCGGCTTCGATTGGATTCCCTTCATCGCCGAAGTGGACGACACCGACGGCAGCCTGAAAAAATACCTGCACGTGAATACCCCGAACGTCATCTATTATCCCTCGGGATTCTACGCCCTGCCCACCGGCAACCTCTCCCTCTGGGGCAACGAAGAAAACCTCGGCGGCGTGACCCGCGACGTCTGGATGATTGTGGACACCACCCTCAACCTCCTCTCCGCCCCCGTCGCCTTCGACCTGGGCGGGGATTTCAACATGAATTCCCTCTCGAAGGCCTCCGTCATGACCGCCGAATTCACCCAGATCAATGCGGGGTTTTGCCAAAACACCACCACCGGCAAAAACTCCCTTTACGCCTACAGCATTTCCACCAACGGTGAAATCAACTGGGCCAAGGTGTACTCTTTCGGCTCCAGCATCAACAACGGTGGTTCCAACGGGGTGTACGACGTGCTCGAGCACGGCTCCTACGCCTACATTTTGGCTGAAGCCGACCTCACCAACCCCTATTATTTCGGGGACATCATCTTGTTGAAGATCGACAAATTCACAGGCGAGCTCATCTGGGAAAAGTACATGGGCGCCAATTTCCAGGGCGATTGGGCAAGCTTTCACCCCCGCAACATCCACACCGACGGCGACTTTCTCTACATCACCGGCTCCGTCAACCTACCCGACGTGGAGCGGCCCTTCCTGCTGAAAACCGACATGGACGGCAACTGGACGGACGAGTGCTACAACAACCTCCCGCACGGTGGGGTCACCGTCACCGATGTGACGGTCGAAAACTCGAACATCGGCTTCAGCGTCACCAACCTGACCGAAGACAATGCATTGGGTACGCAGGCCTTCAATTTTCCCACGAAGCTGGTCGGAGAGGTTCGTTTGCCCGTGGCCCAAGCCATCATTCCGAACGTGGTGTGCCTGAACGACCCCATCGTCGTGACCGACCAATCGTCCTACGGCTACAGCTGGAACTATCTGGTCAAGGACTGTGGGTTCTGGCAAAACGGCTCCCTGTTCGACCTCCCGCCCGGTGCGACCCACGACGCCATACCCGCTGCTTGCACGGGCAGGGATTCGGTACTGTTCCTCGTCAAGGACGTCAGCGATGCCACCATCAACCAGGCCCTCTGCGTGGACAGCCTCTGGTGGGAAGTCCTCGTGCAGGATGCCAACCTCCAGGGAGGCTTCGTTTACCAGACCGACCAACTGACCGTGCAGTTCAGCGACACCACCAGCGGCAGCACCGCCTGGATGTGGGACTTCGGCGACGGCAACTCCAGCACCGAAGCCAACCCCTCCCACACCTACGCCGCCCCCGGCACCTACAACGTCTGCCTGACCGTCAGCTCGCCCTGTGCCAGCGCCACCACCTGCCAGATGGTCATGGTGGACGTGACCTCGGTGCGCGAAGTCGAAGCGGCACCCTTCCGGGTCCTTCCCAATCCCTTCTCCGAGGAAATCCTGCTGAGCAACCCCCAAGGAGTGGACCTGCGCAGCCTCGAGCTCTACGATGCCCGGGGCAACCTGCTGCGCCGCTTCGAAGGCGGAAAGCAACCCCGCTTCCTCTTGCAGGGGCTGGGCGATTTGCCCTCCGGAACCTACCTGCTCAAACTCCACACCGCCGCCGGTCGCGACTACTGGCTGCCCCTCCTCAAATCCTGACCGCTCCTGCGGGCTTCGACCCAAGGGTCGAAGCCCGCTTCCCCATCCTCCATGGTGACGAAAATCATTCTGCCGCCCTTTGGGTGGGGGTACCTTTGCACTGCTCTGCGGGCGAAGCCCACTTTCCGGGGAAACCGCCCGCGGAAGCCAGCTCTTCGAAGTGAAGTGGGGGTTCGGGTTGGTTTAAACCACAGATTAAACAGAAAAGGCCACAGAGTGAACAGTTCACCTGCCCGCGCCCGCAGGCCCTTTCCCGTAAAATCGTAAAACTGTAAAACCGTCAAATTGTGGTGTGGGTGTGGAATAGGGGAGTGGGTTTGTGGGCGGGCAAGACATGGAAACTAATGGAAATAAGGGTTGGGGGTCGGGTGTGGGAGGGGGG